>CAZPUJ010000649.1:0-33346 GCA_964589725.1 uncultured Planctomycetaceae bacterium | reverse complement strand
GCCCCGATCTTCTTGGACCCCGGCCGCGGCTCTGATGTGATGCAGCCGATGGCCGTCCCCAGCATCGGAGGCATGACCATCGCCCTGATCACGTTGTTCGTGATCCCTTGTTGTTACTCGCTGGTCAAAGAGTGGCAATTCGGGCTCGGCAAGGCGCCGCGGTCCACCGCCGCGACGGAAGCGGGACAGGCCTGAACTGGCTTGCAAGAAGCTCCCGATCCAAGGCTCGAAGGGCGGTTGGATTGGCCGTCTGGCTCAGCAACTCATTAACCGGAACAGCGTTTCGAGAAACGGTTCGAGATCCAGCGGCTTGTAGAACAGCACATCCGCCTGCGTCATGGCGGTGACATCCAGCAATGTGTTCAACTCCGGACGGTGCCCCGTGATCAGCACCGTTTGCACATTCGGCTGTTCGCCTCGGATTTGTTGCAACAGTTGCAGCCCATCAATGTCGGGGAGCCGCCAGTCGACAATCACAGCCTGGAATTTCTGGGCGTGGAATTGCGTCAGGGCCTCCGCGGAGGTGTGCGCAATGGCGACTCGGTAGTCCCGGTGGCCGAGCACGTCATGCAGGCTGGCACAGAAATCGGCATCGTCATCCACCAGCAGCAATAGTGGCTGTTCAGCCGCTTGCTGGACCAGCGGCATCAGCAATTCGATGCCGAGCGGCTTCGGCAGCACTCGCCAGACGCCGATCTGCGCGGCGCGACGTTCCGTTTCGGAATCGGCGAATCCCGTGATGAGGATCGCGACCGTTGTCGGCGCCAAGCGTTTCAGTTCGCGGTAAAGCTCCAGGCCATCCATGTCCGGCATTCGCAGATCAAGGAGCACGACATCAAACCGTTGCTCGTCGGCCCGCTTGAGTGCGTCGTGGCCGTTGTGGGCCGTACACACCTCATGGCCAAAGTCCGTCAGGATGTCCAATAAATTCGCGCAGGTATCGACGTCGTCATCGACGATCAGGATTTTCCAAGACATGGTCCGAACGACTCCTCTCCGATCAAGGTGGCAAGCATCTTCGATGCGATCTTAGACGGGGATAGACGCTCCGGCAGAGTTGACATGTTTCGAGAGTTAGCGGGAGCAGGCGACTTCGATGTTATTGTCAACGGCTTGGACGCCAGGCAGCGAGGACGCCAGAGATTGAGCGACTTGTTTCAGGAAGTACGTGGGTACTCGCCCCTGCAACACCACGCGGCCGTTGTGATAACTGATGCCGATGCCGCGTAGCTGCGCATAACCAGCCATGCGAAACGCATGATTCAGGTCGTCTTCCAACTGATGTTCCGTGCCGTCGGCAGTCGAGCAGGGCCAACCGGGGATTGGCCTGACTGATGAGTGGCAGAAATCCACAATGGCATCCTCGCGAAGCTCTGTCAGCAACGGACTCAGAACATAGGATTCCGTCATGATGCACCTGATTCTTTCGTTCCTTCAAATCACGAGGGAAGTTTAGGGGATGTGGGATCGTTTTCCGACTTTCCCGATTCCAGCCGCTGAGGAAATTCCCAGCCGTGCGTCAGAGACTGCCTGCACTCGTGTTACAGAGTCTACGCGGGCTGCGCAGTCGCCGTGCCGATGCTGTCCAGCAAATTCTGGAAGCGAAACGGCTTGAGCAGTCGATCAACCACCTGAGCCGCCAGGGGCCGTTTGATCGGGCTGCCACCCAATGACGGGATCCAATTGTGATCCGGCCATTTCAAACGAATGGCATCGTCAATAGGCGGCGACGGCCAAGCAAGCGGGACTGAGTCGTCTGCTTCCTTCCCGTCTGCGTCATTGAGGAGCACGACAGGAATCGTCGAGAGACCATCCTCTTCATCCATGACAGCGAGTACGCCGTCGGCTCCACCCCACTTCAATTCGGTGTCGAGCACGAGCACATCGGGGGTCGTTTCACGCAGCGCCGTCAAGCACTCCACGCCCCCCGAAGCCACGCGGACGCAATACCCGTGCGCCGCGAAGTACTTCAGGTAGATGTCCAACAAGTGGCCGTCCGCATCGGCGATCAAAAGTTGTTGTTCCATCGCTCTGTTCCTTCCCTGGGAGAGTGTCTTCATCTAGACCGCCACCAGTTCGACGAGTTTTTGGATCTCCGACAGCGGCTCGTACGCCGGCTCGCGATCAGCGACTTCCTGGCGCAGAATCGGAATCGCCTTCGGACACCGAAAACCCAGACGCACATTGCCGTGTTTGATCTCGGTCACCGTGACTTCGATGTTTTCGCCGATCCGTACCGTTTCACCAACTTTTCGAGTGAGCACGAGCATCGCATCTCCTCCTTGAGGCGACCATTTGGCCAACCTTGGTTCCTGAATGGACTTGGTCTTGACGGGCGTGATTGTGGCACGGATTTCAAAAATGCGAATCCGGCGTAATCTGAATTGCGTGTAGGCAATTCCATTACGCGCGATGACCGTCAAGAGCGCTGATGGAGCGAGGTTGGATGTTGCGGTCAGACACAATGGTGCCTCGCGCTTTGGCGCGAAGATCACGACGGCTCTTGGTGCGCGTCGGGTTTCGGATCATTGAGCGACTAACTATCGTGTTCACGATCACGATCGGCGTTTGGTTGCTTACGCCGCCCGGCTGACGATGGCACCCACCCCACTGAGCTTGCCTCAGTGGTTTCTGGGCTTTTGCACTACGCCGAATTTCATGTCGAGTGAAACTGCTCGTAGTGCAAAAGCCCTTTACCACCGAGGCAAGCTCGGAGGGGTTTGTGTCGGCGTCATCCGTATGTTCTGAGATGACTCGCTTTGGGATTTGAGCATGGCCGCGAAGAAAAAAAAGACTCGAGAGACGACCGCCACTCCGAAGGCAGTGAAGCCGATCGCGGCGCGGCCGGCGAGAAAAGCGGTTCGCGATTCCCAAACAGTGCCGGCCAAGAAAGACGCGGTTCCACCAGCGCTGATCGAAACTCACGCCGTTCCGTTTCCCGTGGTGGGGATTGGTGCCTCGGCCGGTGGACTGGAAGCGCTCACGGAATTTTTTCGAGCCATGCAGACGCCCTGTGGGATGGCGTTTGTGGTCGTCACGCATCTCGATCCGAATCACAAGAGCGCACTGACAGAGATTCTGTCCCACATCACTCCGATGACCGTCAGTGAAGTTTCTGATGGAGTCGAATTGCTGACCGATCGCGTGTACGTCATTCCGCCGAACATGAACATGGAGGTGGAAGGAGACCGGTTGCGTCTAGTGCCGCGCGGCGAGATGCGTGGGCCGCACATGCCGATTGATGTCTTTCTGCGATCGCTGGCCGCCGCGAGAAAAAGCCGGGCGGTGGGAGTGATCCTGTCGGGGACCGCGACGGATGGGACGTTGGGTTTGAAGGCCATTAAAGGCGAAGGGGGCATCACGTTCGCGCAGGATGACACCGCGAAACATGACGGGATGCCACGCAGTGCGGTGAATGCCGGGTGCGTTGACTTCGTATTGCCCCCGGCGCGGATTGCTGACGAACTGTCGCGGCTGGGCACGCATCCGTATTTGAACGGGGGGCTGTTGCCGGGGCCGTCCTCCGCGCCGGCCGAGAAGGAAGATGACTTCGACACGGTCGTGCGGTTGTTGAGTGTGGCGGTCGGTGTCGATTTCACGCATTACAAACCACCGACGCTGCGGCGGCGGATCGAACGCCGCATGGTGCTCAGCAGGCAGCCGACGTTGAAGGCGTACGCTCAGCATCTGAAGGACGATCCGGCCGAGTTGCAGGCGCTCTATCAAGAGGTGCTGATTCAGGTCACCGGCTTCTTTCGCGATCCGGAGATGTTCGTCTCCTTGCGTGAAACGGTCTTTCCCAAGCTGCTGGAGAATCGTCCCACCGACGCTCCGCTGCGGGTTTGGGTGCCCGGCTGTTCGACGGGCGAAGAGGTCTATTCGCTGGCCATCAGCTTGCTGGAGTTTCTGGGAGAGCAGGGTCTGCAAACGCCGATCAAGATTTTCGCCACGGACATTGCGACCCGAGCGATCGAGGTTGCGCGCGCCGGCGTGTATCTCGACAGCATCGCGACGGATGTCTCACCCGAACGGTTGCGGCGATTCTTTGTGAAGACCGACGGTCGCTATCAAATTCAGAAACCGGTGCGCGATCTGTGTGTCTTCGCTCGGCAAGATGTCACGAAGGATCCGCCGTTCTCGCAGATCGACCTGGTCAGTTGTCGCAACGTGCTGATCTATCTCGGTCCCGTGTTGCAATACCGCGTGCTGCCGATCTTTCATTACGCGCTGCGGCCGAACGGCTTTCTGGTCCTGGGCGAATCGGAGTCGATTGGCGGCTTCACCGATTACTTCGAGGCGGTGGATAAGGCACACCGATTTTATCGCCGCAAGGAAGCGCCGCGGCGATTGACATTCGACTTCGCTCCCGGCCGGACATCGGGAACGGGGCTGGCGTCGCTCGAACTGGTGGACGATCCGGGGCGGCGGCTGTTGGACGTGCAGCGCGAGGCGGATCGGGTGGTATTGGCCAAGTACGCGCCGGCGGGAGTCGTGGTCGATGACGAATTGCGGATCATCCAGTTTCGCGGACACACCGGCGCGTATCTGGAGCCGGCACCGGGGACGCCCAATCTCGATCTGCTGCAAATGGCGAGAGAAGGCTTGATGGTCGATCTGCGGAAGGCCATCGACCAAGCGAAGCGCGACGGAGTTCCGCAACGTCGCGAACGAGTCCTCGTCAAAACGGACGGGCACCCGCAAGAGATCACGCTGGAGGTTTTGCCGATTCTGATTCCGGCGTCAGGCAAGCGGTTTTTCGTGGTGCTGTTCGCGCGAAGTGTCGCGGAGGATCGAGTCGAAGTCGCATCGGAAAGTAACCCGAAGCGTCAGCGAGGGCGAGCGTTCCAAGCGACGGGAACTTCGCAGCGTGCTGGAGCGCCCGCCCTCGCTGACGCTTCGGGTTACATGGCGCGCGATCGCGAGATCGAACGGCTGCAGCAGGAACTGGACGCGACGAAGGGCTATCTGCAATCGGTGATCGAATCGCAAGAGGCGGTCAACGAGGAGATCAAGGCGGCCAACGAAGAGATCGTCTCCAGCAACGAAGAGTTACAAAGCACCAACGAGGAACTGGAGACCGCGAAAGAAGAATTGCAGGCGACCAATGAAGAGCTGACGACCGTCAACGACGAACTGCAAAGCCGGATCAAGATCGCGGCGCAGCTCAGCGACGACCTGTCGAACCTGATCGACAGCGTCAACATTCCGACCGTCGTGTTGGGGCACGACTTGCACATCCGCCGTTTCAGTCCGAGTGCTCAGCGAGTGCTCAGCCTGATCCCCACCGACATCGGACGGCCCATCGGCGACTTCAAGCTGAAGATCAATGTTCCCGATCTGGAACCGCTGATCCAGCAGGTGCTCGACACGCCGGAAGTGCAGCAGCGGGAAGTCGAAGACGAGGCAGGGCGTTGGCACAAGCTGATCGTGCGGCCGTACAAAACGCTCGACAACAGGATCGACGGCGCGATCATCACGCTGTACGACATCGACGAGCTCAAACGCCGCGAGCAAAGTTTGCAGAAGTCGCGCGACTACGCGGTGAGTGTCGTGGAAACCGTGCGGGAGCCGCTGCTGATCTTGGATGCTGAGCTGCGCGTTCTCATGGCCAATCGCGCGTTCTATGAGATGTTTCGAGTGAAGCCGGCTGATACCGAACATCATTTGATTTACTCGATTGGCAACGGTCAGTGGAACATTCCTCGGCTGCGACAACTGCTGGAAGACATCCTGCCGAACAGCTCGCACTTCGAGAACTTCGACGTGGAGCACACCTTTCCGGAACTCGGAAAGCGTTCGATGCTGCTCAACGCCAGTCGTGTGCTGTTCGATACGACGCAGCCGCCACACATCCTGCTGGCCATCGAAGACGTCACGGATCGTCTCTTGGCTGTCGAAAAAATGCGCAGAGAACAGGAACGCATGGCGGCGATCCTCTGCACGACCGTCGAAGGGATTGTGTCCATCGACGAACAGGGCCTCATCAACTTCGCCAATCCCTCCGCATTGAAGATGTTTGGTTACTATGCTGACGAGCTAATCGGACAAAACGTCCAGATCTTGATGCCTTCTCCCATGCGTGAAGAACACGACAGATACTTGGAGAATTACCGGCGTACCGGCGTGAAGAAGATTATCGGAATGCCTCGCGAAGTCCTGGGAATCTGCCAAGACGGCAACGTGTTTCCGATCTCCATCTCCATCAGCGAACTCCACGACGAAGGGCAGCGACTGTTTACGGGCGTCATCCGCGATCTCAGCGATCGCAAGATCATCGAGAAGGAAGTCTTGGAAAGCGTGGCCGACGAACAGCGGCGGATCGGCCAAGACTTGCACGACGGCACCGGGCAGGAGCTGACCGGCCTCGGTTTTCTGGCTCAAGAATTGGCGGAGTCGTTGGAAGAGCAAGCCACTAACCCGAAGCGTCAGCGAGGGCGAGCGCTCCAAGACGCTTCCGATTCGGGATCGAGTGAAGCGTCCGCCCTCGCTGACGCTTCGGGTTACTTGGCCACCACGGCGCGGAAGATCGTCGACGGCCTGGACCGCGCGTTGAAGCAAGTCCGACTGGTTTCCAAGGGATTGATTCCCGTGGACATCTCCGCCGAGGGACTGACGGTGGCACTCGGAGATTTGGCCGACAACATTACGTCGCAATCCAAAGTGAAATGCCACTTCTCCGGGCCAGTTCCGATTCACGACAACCAAACGGCGACGCACTTGTATCGGATCGCTCAAGAAGCGATCACGAACGCACTCAAGCACAGCCGCGCAAATCACATCACCGTCTCGTTGGAGGCCCACGACAGCGGAGTCACCCTGAGCATCCGCGATGACGGCATCGGACTCGCCGATCAAGCGGACGCGACTAACGGCATGGGCTTGAAAATCATGCGCTACCGAGCCAGCCTGATCGGCGCGACGTTCAATGTCGAGACAGCCAACGACGGCGGCACGCAGGTCACCTGCACGGTCGGAAAGGGGCAATTGGCATGACTCACGCCGCGTCAAGAACTTCCCGCACGCGGGCCGCTCGCATCTTGATCGTGGATGACCACCCGATCGTCCGCGAAGGGCTGGTCGCCGTACTGTCGCGTAAGCCCGACCTGGAAGTCTGCGGCGAAGCGGCAACGATCGTCGATGCACTGGCGCTGATCGACACCCTGCATCCGGACTTGGCGATCATCGACCTGTCGCTCTCGGATGGCAGTGGCCTGGATCTCATCAAACGCATCAAAGCCCGCAACGTCTCGACCAAGATGCTGGTGCTGTCGATGAGCGACGAATCGCTCTTCGCCGAACGCGCCCTCCGCGCCGGAGCGATGGGCTTCCTCCACAAACAAGAAGCCCGCGAGAAACTGCTTAACGCGATTCACCAAATCCTCGACGGCAAGATCTACGTCAGCGAAGCGATCAACAGCCGCCTGCTCCAGCAGGTGATGATCGGCAACCAGCCGTTGCAACATTCCCCCATCACCGCGCTCTCCGACCGCGAGTTGGAAGTCTTTGAACTGCTCGGCCAGGGCCTCGGCTCCAGCGAAATCGCCCAGCGGCTGCACCTGGGGATCAAGACGGTCGAAACCCACCGCCAACGCATCAAGGGCAAGCTCGATCTGAAGAACAGCCTGGAACTCGTCCGCCACGCGACCCAGTGGGTACTGGAAAATCGCTGAGGTTAAGTGGAACTGCATTGATCTCTCGGTAGCCACGCTCGCCAAGAGTCTGTTGATTTAATCGCCCCTGAGCTTGCCTCAGGGGTTCAAGCGTTTCTGCACTACTCGAATCCATCGGGAAAAACGTAGTACAGAAACGCGTAAACCGCCGAGGTGAACTCGGCGGCGGACTAATTCAACAAGCTCGCCAAGAGCGTGGCTATCAAGGGCGTCACACCATCACTGACGGCACTGCGTTCTCAGGCGCGTTGGCCATGACCTGCACCGCCTTCGAGCGAATCGTCAGCACCGGACAATCGGTCGTGCGGACGACTTTCTCGGCGATGCTCCCCAGGAGGGCGTGCTTCAAGCCCGTGTGGCCGTGTGTGCCGATGACGATCAAGTCGATGGCGTGCTGCCGTCCATAGGTCGTGATTTCGTCGGCGACATTGCCGACGCGAACCTTTCTTACAATGGCTTTCCCCTTCGACCAAACCGCATCCGGAACTGCGGCGATGATCTCCTCGGTGCGACCAATGAGCTCACCAATGTGCTCGGGCTTCGCCCAAATCGTGACCGCTGTGTAGGGCAACAAACTCGTCAGATCGTGGAGCACGTGCAGCACATGCAACTCGGCCCCAAACTGGTCCGCCAGATCACACGCATAGTTGGCTGCCGCCTTGGTCGCCTCACTGAAGTCCGTCGGGTAGAGAATGCGTCGAATCTGCATGGGATCCCTTTCGGAGTTCGTAGGATGGGCACTCTTGCCCGTCCGTTCGGCGTGCTCGTTGTTTCATCGTTGCTTTCGCAAGAACACGAAGCGGTTCTTGCCTTCGGATCGGACTTGTAGGCGGACCCCTTTTTCGAGCTCCACTTGGCCGAGCGTTTTTTGAAACTCAGAAGCATCGGACACGCTCACGCCATTGATCGACAGGTGGCTCGCCCGCGACGACGTGGTTGTTCGTCAAAATGTATCCGTCGCCGGAAATAATGATGCCGCTGGCAAAGCCGCGCTGCGCGTCCCCGAAATCAGGGTGCGGACGCAGGAAGAAACGCTCGAAATCGTCGCCGAAGAATCGTCGCAGTTCGTCTGGGATTGATGGAGATTCACCACGCTGCGGTCGGCGTGCCACCGGTCGCTTCTCCGAGACGATCGTCACGACGGATGGCTGCGCCACTGTGGCCGCTTGTCGAAAGGCGTTCGACAGCCGATCGACATGTGCCACCAACGCCTCATCAAACGCGGGCTCACTGGCAACGGCGCACGTTGTCTCGAGCATTGCGATCCGAGGTCCAACGGTCACCCCGAAGGTGATCGTTGCCAAGACCACGCCACTCGCAACCATCAACGTCTTTTGTAATTGGTTGATTTTCATGGAAGGCTCCCATTCCGTCACGATGGCATGAGGTCAACACAATCGGGGCGCGAGACGAGCCTCTCGCGCCCGCGATGGTGGAGTCAAATCAAGCATTCTTGACGCTGATCTTCTGGCCTCGGCCTTCTTTGGTTTTGGGGATCGTCACGGTCAGCACGCCGTTGCGGTACTTCGCATCGACTTTGCTGGTGTCGATGCCATCGGGCAGCGTCACGGCTTCGTAGCATTCGCGCTCTTCGTGATATTCGCTTCCCTTCTCTCTCGACTCCTTCTTGTGCTTGGCACGCAGAGTCAGACGATCACCGGTAATTTGCAGATCGAAGTCTTCGGCCTCGAAGCCGGGGGCTTCCGCTTTCAAGACGACCTTGTCGTCTTGGTCATCCAGTTCCAGCCCCCACTTCCAGCAATCGTGCGATCAAAGTTTCCGCAGGGACGCTCTTGGCGATGCCAGTCCGCCTGCGCCGGCTGACACGCCGCGCGAGAACCTTTCACCGAGAGTTGGTGTTCGCCGAGGACCGTGATCTCCAGGTCTTCCAGTTTGATGCCCGGCAGTTCGGCCTCGACATGCACGGCCTCATCGTCCTCCCACAGATTCATCACGGGGTACGAGACCGCCAGCGCCGGTCGGCTTGGCACATTCACTCCCCACCGACCAAAGACTTGATCCATCTCCTGTCGAAACTGATTCATCTCATCCCAAATCGTGCTGGCCGGTCGCCAGGGTGCTAAGAGATTCATGTTTTCCTCCGATTGAATTGAGTCAGGGGCTAGCCCAAGCGCAGGCCAGAAAGTTCACAGTCCGAAGCACGTCATCGCATCGCGTCTGACGCGACGAGCACAAGTTTGCGACACGGACTGAACGGCGAGTCGAGTTGCAACTGATGTGCCGAGTTTGCGGCTGAAAAGAATTGGCCTCGATCACTCCGGCTTCTTCTCTGGCGTTGCTTCAGGCTTGGGACAAGTCCGTTGATCGAAGCCAGATCACTGTGCCGTGGAGGCGCGCGCCGTGTGCGGATGCGCTCGGGCGGCGACCTCCGAAGAACCAGCCGTTAATTTTCCGCTTTCACAATCCGCCGCTTCCTTTTCAATGGCGTCGATGGCGCGTAGCAACATCAGGCCGCCACCCGGGACGATTCCCTCGGCCATTGCGGCTTTGGTCGCGCTGATCGCGTCATCCAAAGCCTCTTTCCGATTCTTCAACTCGGCTTCGGAGGGAGCACCGACGCGGATCACAGCCACGCCACCGGACAACTTCGCCAGTCGTTCTTCGAACTTCTCGCGGTCGTAGTCCGGCGTCGTCTTTGTGATTTGTTTGCGGATGTCGCTGCACCGTCACTCGATCGCGGCCCTGTCTCCTCCGCCGTCGATGATCGTCGTCGTGTCTTTGTCGAGCACCAGCGTTGCCAAGGCTTCGCCTTCGAGATCTTCAGCGATGACGAGCAGCGGGCGATGCGTCTTGGCGAATTGTTCGAGCAGCGGCAACAGGTCTTTGAGCGTGTTGATCGTCTTCTCGTAAATCAGAATCAGCGGATCTTCGAGCACCGCCTCCATGTTTTCTGTGTCTGTGATGAAGTACGGGGACAAGAAGCCGCGATGGTCACGCCATCGTTGCAGACTAGCGGACGCCCGAACTTCTTTTGAATCAGCACGCATTTGGAGCGCGGTCCGAGGGTCACTCGCACCGCATCGGCCAGAACGCTGGCACCCCGCAGCAGCTTCTCGCGTGCGGCACCCTTGAAGAGCAATTGGTTTCCGGCGTGGTGATGATCGTCATTACGCTCGAATCGCGAATATAGCAGCGGTGAGGGATGGTTATTCCCGAGGATTTCCTGAACGAAGTACAGCCGCGCTAAGAAACTCTGCAATGCTCAAAAGCCTGTTCGTTCTTTGGAATGATGCGAAGCGTGCGTATCAAGCGTCCGATTTAGCACGATACTGGGCGAGTACGCACGAAGCGCTGTTGGTCATGGGTGCCTTTGGCCAAAACATCGCTCGTGAAGTTCTCTTTGGCTCGGTGACGCGCTGCGTGATTGAGCAGTGCGCAATGCCGATCTTTCTCTATCACTGATGCCTCCCCGGCATCAATGAAAAGAGCCGCGATTGCGGCTCACTTTTCTCGTCCAGCCTCGTCAGCGTGCGAATCGTGATTCCCCAATGGCAGGATGCTGGTGCTCATCGCACAAGCGCCGGATTTGCGAAGTTCGCCCTCGGTGGCGAGGCTGCCTTCCGCGTTCTGCTGAAGCTCACTGCCACACCTCCATTTCTCCAACCTGTGATTTCCGCCCCTGAGCCGGCGGAGCTTTGAGGCGGGTTTCTGGGCATCCAGGCCTCTCTTTTTCCTCCACCTTAGATACGTTTGGACGGGTCGAAGTGCTTGATGAAATTGCGATTGAAGCCGCGATCCAACCGCGCTAATTCGCACACTCGTTTTGTTCTCGCACAGTGATTACCGAGCGATGGCCATTTCGGTTCGAAGCGGTGTACGCCGAGTAGTCGCAGCAGCGTGGTGAGCACAGTTTCTCGAATGCGATTCGGCTCGTGGCACGTCGAATGCTTCGCTCCCAGAACCTGAGTTGAAGTAACCATCTTCCTTATGAGCGAGATCATGGCCGACGGACCGAAGCTGAAGAAACCATGGTTAGTGGCTGTGTGGCCAGGCATGGGACACGTCGCCGTCAACGCGGGTTACTACTTGATGGCAAAGCTGGGCATGCATCTGGTTGCCGAGTTCGCGCCGCGCGAGTTGTTTGATCTCGAACACGTCGAAGTTTCCAACGGACTGATTCGACAGGGCCGCTTGCCGCGCAGCCGGTTCTTTGTGGGACGCGATCCGAGTTGGAAGCACGACATCGTGCTCTTCATCGGCGAGGCTCAGCCGCCACAGGGCAAATACGCGTTCTGCAAGCGGCTGCTTGAGTACGCGAAGAGCATGGGGGTCGAGCGGGTTTTCACGTTCGCGTCGATGGCCACGCAGATGCACCCCGAACACGACTCGCGAGTCTTCGCCGCCGCGACCGAGGCCGACGGTCTGAAGGAACTCAAGCAGTTGGAATTGGAACTGCTCAACGACGGCCAGATCAGTGGACTCAACGGTGTGCTGCTGGGCGTCGCGGCCGATTGCGAACTGAGTGGAGCCTGTTTGCTCGGCGAGATTCCGCACATCTTCGCTCAGTTTCCGTTTCCGAAGGCGGGCCTTGGAGTGCTCGAAGCGTTCACGACGCTGGCTGGCATCGAATTGGATTTTTCCGAGCTCCGCGAACAGGCGAATGTCGTGGAACAAAAGCTCGGCGAACTGCTGGCTCAAGTCGAAGTCGCCATGAAGCAGCAGGGTCTCGCCGAAGAAGAGCCGGTCGAAGAATCCTTCAAGCCGGTCGAGGAGGAGCGGCTCAGTCCCGCCGACAAACGGCAAGTCGAACAACTCTTCGAGCAAGCTCAGCAGGATCGCTCGAAGGCCTACGAATTGAAGCGCGAGCTGGATCGGCTCGGCGTGTTCGCCGAGTACGAGGATCGCTTCTTGGACCTCTTCAAACCGAAAGAACAATCATGAGCGCCACCGGAATCAAGGCCTTCGACACGACGTTGCAAACGACGCACATCATGCTGGACGATCTGATGCGCGAACTCGCTTGGGAGGGGGATCGTCAAAAGGCGTATCACGCGCTGCGAGCCGTGCTGCATGCCTTGCGCGATCGAATGCCGGTGGAGAATGTCGCCCATTTCGCGGCTCAGCTTCCGATGCTGGTGCGAGGTTTCTACTACGAAGGCTGGACTCCCGCCAAGACGCCGGTTCGCGAGCACACCGCCAACGAATTCTTGGTCCACGTCACCGAAGCGTTTCTGTTCGACGTGAATGCTCACTCAAAAGAGATCGCACAAGCGGTGTTCCGCGTGCTCAGCCAGCACATCTCGGCTGGCGAGATCGACAAAGTGAAACATGTTCTCCCCGCCGGCATTCGCGAGTTGTGGCCGTCGGGCTGAAAGTCACCCGAAGCGTGAGCGAGGGCGAGCGCTTCACGAGGCTTAAATTCATCGCGTTCTGGAGCTTCCGCCCTCGCTCACGGTTCGGGTTACATGGCGCGGAGGCTCACGCCTCCGACCTGCCGCGCAATCACTTTCAGAAAGGAACTGATCATGTCTCAGATGGAATCCAGCGAACTCGGTCGCGACCACAAGCACTGGCTGGCGGAGATTGAACGCTGGCAGGGGTATTTGCGGCTCTGGACCCAGCAACAGGCGACGTTGGCCCAGGACGTCGACCGAGTCATCAAGGACCACGGGCGGAAACTCGGAGAGCACGCCAAGTCGCTCGGCGACTTACGGCACACCATCGCGGATTGTGAACGCGCGCTTGGCGGCGGGTCTCATTCGGCGACGACTCTGCAAACGCAGCATGAAATTGATTCTCGCTTGCACGATCAGCAGCGAGCGGCACACGAGCAACTCAAGACGACGCATCACCGGTTGATGCTGGCGCTCGCGATGCTGAAAGGCGAACCGTTCCGGGAAGAGTAGTTCTCGGCGAGCCGGGCGCCCTCAGACCCCGGACGTCTCGGGATCGCGGATGTCCGGGGGGCTGGTGCCTGCCGGTTCGTCGGCGTTTCCAGGGGAGTCGCACGCATGGCAAGTCCGTTTGTTTTACGATTCGACGAGGTTGGCATCGGCGACATCCCACGCGTGGGTGGGAAGAATGCGTCGCTCGGCGAGATGTTTCGCGAGCTGTCCGCTCAGGGCGTGAAGGTGCCGCCGGGGTTCGCGATCACGGCAGAGGCGTATCGTTATTTTCTGTTAGAGAACGGACTCGACGTTCGCATCCCGGAATTGCTGGCCGGGTTGAACACTCGTGACGTCGACAATCTGCGTGAGCGGGGCCATCGCGTGCGGCAGGCGATCCTGCAAGCCGATTTGCCGAATAGTCTGCAAAGAACGATTGTCGAAGCCTACGAACAACTGAGTGCACCGTTCGGCCGGCCGCTCGACGTGGCCGTCCGCAGCAGTGCGACGGCTGAAGACCTGCCGGATGCCAGCTTCGCGGGGCAGCAAGAGACCTACCTCAATGTGCTGGGACCGCGCTTGTTGCTGGAGACCTGCAAGCGCTGCTTCGCGTCGCTGTTCACCGACCGAGCCATCTCGTACCGCGAAGACAAAGGCTTCGAGCATTTCAAGATCGCTCTCTCGATCGGCGTGCAGCAAATGGTGCGATCGGACCTGTCGTCATCCGGCGTGATGTTCTCGATCGACACGGAAAGTGGTTTTCGCGATGTCGTGCTGATCAATGCCGCTTATGGGCTGGGCGAGAACGTGGTGCAAGGCTCGGTTAATCCGGACGAGTTCTACATCTTCAAGCCGACGCTCAAGTCCGGGCACCGCCCGATTATTCAGCGCCGGTTGGGGAGCAAAGAGTTCAAGCTGATCTACGACCTCGGCGGCGGCCGGATGACGCGTAACGTGCCGGTGCCCCATGATGACCGTGGCCGATTCGCGATCAGTGATGATGACATCCTGCAACTGTCGCGATGGGCGTGCCTGATCGAAGACCATTACAGCCGCCAGCGCGGAACTCCGACGCCGATGGACATGGAGTGGGCGAAGGACGGGCTGACGGGCGAACTGTTCATCGTGCAGGCGCGGCCGGAGACGGTGCAGTCGCAACGCGTCGCCGAAACGATGGACTCGTACCACCTGCGAGAGAAAGGCACGCTGCTGGTGCAAGGCCGCAGCGTGGGTGAGAAAATTGCTGCCGGCCCAGTGCGCGTGATCGCATCGGCCGCGCACCTCGAACAATTCAAACCAGGCGAGGTACTGGTCACCGACAAGACCGATCCCGATTGGGAACCGTCGATGAAACAAGCCTCCGCCATCGTCACGAACCGCGGTGGCCGGACGTGCCACGCCGCGATTGTCAGCCGCGAGCTGGGACTGCCCGCCGTGATCGGCACCGAGAATGCCACCGGAGTGTTGACAGACGGCCAGCTCGTCACCGTCTCGTGTGCTGAAGGCGAAACCGGCAGTGTGTACGAGGGCCAACTGCGGTTCGACGTCGAACACGTCAACGTCCACGGCCTCGGCCGACCACGCACGAAGATCATGATGAACGTCGGCAATCCCGACGAGGCGTTTCGTCTGTCGCAGCTTCCCAACGACGGTGTTGGGCTGGCTCGGTTGGAGTTCATCATCAACTCGACGATCAAGATTCATCCGCTGGCCTTGGTCCACTACGACCGGTTGACCGACGCGACCGTGAAGGCTGAGATTGACCGTCTGACTTCCGGCTACTCGGACAAGCCGCAGTTCTTTGTGGACAAGCTGGCAGAAGGCGTGGCGACCATCGCGGCGGCATTCTTTCCGAAAGATGTGATTGTCCGCCTGAGCGATTTCAAAACGAACGAATACGCGAACTTGATCGGTGGCCGTGAATACGAGCCGCACGAGGAAAACCCGATGATCGGCTTCCGTGGAGCATCGCGCTATTACAGCGATCGCTATCGCGACGGCTTCGCACTCGAATGCCGGGCGATGCGCAAGGTCCGCGACGAAATGGGTCTAACCAACGTCAAGCTGATGATTCCATTTTGCCGCACAGTCGAAGAGGGTTGCCGCGTCATCGCCGAAATGGAACGCAACGGCCTGCGTCGCGGCGATCACGGCCTTGAGGTCTACGTGATGTGCGAAATCCCCAGCAACGTGATCCTCGCGCGTGAGTTCGCCGAAGTGTTCGACGGTTTCTCGATCGGCTCGAATGACCTGACGCAGTTGATCCTGGGAGTTGATCGGGACTCGGAGATCGTGGCGCACATTTTCGACGAACGAAATGCCGCAGTGACAACGATGATTGCCAACGTGATTCGCACGTGTCGAGAAACGGGTCGCAAGATCGGCATCTGCGGCCAAGCTCCCAGTGACTATCCGGAGTTCGCGGAATTTCTGGTCGAGCAAGGTATCCACAGCATCTCTCTGAATCCGGACTCCGTCCTCAAAACAACGGTGCGGCTCTTGGAGATCGAGGGTGCTGGTGCGAAGGAAAGCAGCACACCAAGCCGAGCCGTCGGCAGAGGCCGCGGATGAGACGCATGAGAGACAAGACTCCCAGCAATCGGCGCGTCGCGGCTTGGATGGTCGCGGTTATTGCCATCCTGATTGGAGAGGTAACTCCTGCGCAGGATGACCGGTCTGACACGCGAGGAGCGAAGAAGACAGAGCCGATTCGTTTGGTGACGGTCGAGGTCTTCATTCGACCTGATTCGGAACGCAGTCAAGAAGCTCTCAAGGTTCTGCGAGACTTTGAACAGCAGCGGCGCGGCATCCGTCTCGAGATTCAGGACGTTGTCAACGATCAAGTCGCGCTCAACCGGTTCTGGAAGCTGGCACGAAATTCCCGGATTGAGAAGCCGGTCGTACCTGCGATCCACACTCTGAATCAGTTTCGCGTCGGCTTCCGCGACAGCAAAACCCTGCGAGACAAGTTGGAAGAGTCCTTGACGCTGGACGCATTCGTTCGTGAAAGCTGCCCGCACTGCCGGGACGCCAAAGCGTTTCTCGGCGGACTGCAACAACGCTGGCCAGGAATCAGAGTTCGGCTCGAAGACGTCGTGAAAGACAGCGCCGCGCTGCAGCGGATGCACGACTTGGCGAAACAGCAGCGAGTGGCCGTTGTTTCGCTGCCGTGCTTTAGTTTCTGTGGCCGCTTTCTTGTCGGCTATCAGGACGACCAATCCACCGGACAGCAGATCGAGCAACTTCTGGAACAATCGCAGCCGCCGCAGAAGGTGAGTGGCATCAGCTTGCCAGGGCACCGATCGCTCGCCCGAATGCAGACGATGCGTTCGCCGTCAGGATTCGCCCCAACCCGAGTCACGTTCGTCAGCTATCTGGACCAAGCTCCACCGCAGATTCCGGATGAGGATGTTGGCGACAGCGTGCCACTGCCTGCGGAGGGAACTCTGCCGGATGACGCCGCAACTCCGACGGAAGCGACTTCACCGCCGCAGCCGCCGCCGGAAGGAATCGACGTTCCGCTGTTCGGAAAGCTGCGCGTCCGAGAGCTTGGACTCCCGTGCTTCACCATCGTGATCGGCTTAGTCGATGGATTCAATCCCTGCGCGATGTGGGTGCTGATTTTTTTGCTGTCGATCTTGGTCAATATCCGAGACAGGAGAAAGATCATTGCCGTTGCAGGGACGTTCGTGGTGATCAGTGGCTTGGCCTATTTCGCCTTCATGGCCGCCTGGCTGAACATGTTCTTGTTGATTGGGTTCGCCCGTCCGGCGCAGATCACGCTGGGGCTGGTGGCCACGGTGATCGGCCTCGTGAATGTCAAAGACTTCGTCGCATTTCACAAAGGCGTCACGTTGTCGATTCCGGAATCGGCGAAGCCCGGCATCTATGCCCGCGTGCGGAACATTGTGCAGACGAAATACCTCTCTGTCGCGCTGCTGGGAGCGGCGACGCTGGCGATCTTTGTCAACATTGTCGAACTCCTATGCACGGCTGGGCTGCCCGCGCTCTACACACAGATTCTGACATTCCACGAACTGCCGGCTTGGAACAATTACCTGTATCTGACCCTCTACATCCTCGCCTATATGTTCGACGACTCGGTCATGCTGACGCTGGCCGTCGTGACGCTCTCGCATCGCAAGCTTCAAGAGCGTGAGGGTCGCTGGCTGAAGCTGCTCAGTGGGCTGGTCATTCTGCTGCTAGGCCTGACGATGATCCTCAAGCCGGACTGGCTGAGTTGACCGAGCGGCAGACGCTGAAGGCAGCGTGTCCTTTTAATGGGTTGACCATGCAGCAACAGTCGCAATCGTTCTGGAGTATTCCTACCGAGCCAGCCATCCGGAAGATCTTGCATCCGAACGGCTTCAGTGAAAACAGCCGGCCGGCTTTAGCGATGGCATGTGATTGGGCGCAGCGTTTCGGCGCGGAGTTGCATCTGCTGCACATCGTGGACGGCATCACGAATCCGTATCCCTATCTCGGTCCGCCGTTCAACGAGGCAGTCGCTTGGGAAACGATGATCCGTCAACGGGCCAACACCGCATTGAAGGAGTGGCCTCTTCCTGAAGGCTATTCGGCGTTGAAGGTCGTTCGAGTGATGCACACCGGATCGCCGGTTCTGAACGTCGCACAGTACGCCAAGGACATCGGGAGTGACGTGATTGTCATGGGGACTCACGGCCGGACAGGCTTCTCGCATCTCTTTCTGGGCAGCGTCGCAGAAAATATTGTGAGGCGGGCACCCTGCTCGGTGCTCACGGTTCGGCCGTCGAAGTGAAAATGGACGTGCCGGGCTTCAAGCCAGAGGAAATTGACATTCAAGTGCGCGGCAACCTGCTGACGATCAGCGGCAGCAAACAGGAAGAGAAGGAAGAAAAAGGCCGCGAGTACCATCGCGTCGAGCGCCATCAAGGCGACGGTCAGCCGCAGTTCACCGACTCACCAATATTTCTCGAAGTGAATATTGCCGAGTTGTCCGGGATGGTCGGCCTGAAAGCCGGCGCGTTCGAGCAGTTCAATGACTCCGGTTGGCTGCGGGTAAACGCGGCAGCCGTGTTCGTCTTTGGGAATGCCGACCATTGCCGGATTGCCACACAGAAAGACGTGGCAAGTGTGTGGATCAAGTGGTCGTTCGAGCGCTTCGGTGAGTTTGCCCGAGATGATGAAATCCTGCAGCCGCACCTTGCCGACGAATTCGGGATGAGTGGGATCCGCATTGCGCGGCTCGCGAGTCGTGAGCGTCACATAGCGGTAGTTCGGCCAGAGCGTTTCCGCGCGGCGATGAGTCGACAGGTAGCCCAAGTCACACTCGTTGCGAACCGAGACGACATTGAGGATTCGGCCACAATGCTCGCGAGCGAGCAACTCGCCGAGCATCGCGTTGTGCGGAGCCTCGCCGGTTCCAGTGGCCAGGAAGATCACCTGGTCGTTCGGGTCCACCGGAGCGAGCGTGTAGTGCCCTTTCGGATGCGGACGCACGAACATTCGAGCCCCGACTGACAACGCGAACAATCGCGGAGTTAATGCGGGGGCATGGCCGTCTCCGTGTCGGATCAGCACGATGTAGAACTCCAACTCGTCGAGTTCGTTGACCCGCACCGGCTGGCCGTGCTCGTTGAGGATCGGCGACGAGATCGAATATGCTCGCTGGGCCAGTCGCGTTATGAGAGCGTCGTCGAGGTATTCTGCATCGCAACCGCTGACTCGCGGTTCCCAATAACCCAGACCTAGTGTCGTGTACTGCCCCGCTGTGAATGTCGGCACACCGCCATCGGGGCGCACCCGCAGGATCAGCAGTTCGTTGTGAATCTGCCGGCGAAGCGTGACGGTCGCGTTGTAATACTCATGCCTCAAGCCGTTGATGTCTGGGGAAGCTGTTGTCGTTAGCATTTCGTAGAAATCCTCTACCTCGTGGATGAGGGCTTGAGGTCAAGATGCGCCACATCGTGGAAAGTGGAGTTCACCGCCACACGGAAGGCACGCGGTGTGCCAGTCGGCGGCAACCACGGACGCGGAAGTCCGCTCATTGTGTGCAATTCAGCCGGTCGGGACCGTCCGACTCAGTGAATGGCTGGTGGGTCAATTGATGTTCAGAAGTCCGGCTTATCAGAAGAACCGGGTTTCTTCGGGGCAAACCGAGGATTCAATGCCATGCGTGTCATGTTGTTTGAGCAAGCGAATTCACCGCTGCGTTGGAGCGAATCCGATCGACCGGAACCGGCACCGGATCAAGTGCTGTTGCGAGTGAAAGCTTGCGGAGTTTGTCGCACCGACCTGCACGTCTGCGATGGCGAATTGACGCAGCCCAAGCGACCGCTGATCCTCGGACACGAGATCGTCGGGATTGTCGAAGCGGTCGGTGGCCTCGTGCCGCAGGCGTTGCGTTGCCTCGACAAAGGCGGAGCCGTCGTCTGCGGCGGCATCCACATGAGCGACATCCCGCGTTTTCCGTATGAATTGCTGTGGGGTGAGCGGGGCATCCGCTCGGTCGCGAATCTGACTCGGCGCGACGGCGAGGAGTTCTTGCGACTCGCTCCGCAAGTGCCCGTGCGAACCGAAGTCCAGACGTTTGCCCTAAGTGCCGCGAACGAAGCGCTGTCGGCGCTGCGCGAAGGTCGGCTGCGCGGAGCCGCCGCTGTGCTCGTGCCGTGATCCTACCGACGGTACAGGTCTGCGCGAGTCCACGGCACATCGTTGTTCTCCGCGCGGGAAAACGTGACTTGGAAGAGTTGCAAATCGCCGCTGAGGAATGCCGCGATCGAGGCACACAAATACAATCGCCACATGCGCACGAAGCGAGCGTCGAACTGGCGTTCGATGTTCTTGGCAGCCACTTCGAATCGCTGATGCCATTCTTCCAACGTCTTCGCGTAGTGCAGTCGCAGGTTCTCGACATCCAGCACGGAGAGTCGCCCCGCTTCAAAGATCTCCGCCATTTGTGACAGGCTCGGCGGTTCCGCTCCGGGAAAGATGTGCTTGTCGGTCCAGGCATCCAGCGGCGCAGGCACATTTCGTCCGATGGTGTGAATCAAGCCGCGTCCGCTCGGCTTGAGCGAACGGTCGATCAAGCGACCCAACTCAGGGAAGTTGCCGATGCCGACATGCTCCAACATGCCGACTGAGACGAAGGCGTCAAACTGGCCGCGCACGTGGCGATAATCGTCTTCGATGAATTCCACTTGATCCGCCAGTCCTTCGGCTATCGCACGGTCACGGGCGAAGGCCAGTTGCTCGCGGGAGATGTTGAATGCCTTCACGCGTACGCCGTATTGCTGAGCCATGTGCAGAGCGAGTGCTCCCCAACCACAACCTGCTTCAATCACTGTTTCTCCCGGTCGCAGCCGCAACTTGCGGCAGACGTGATCTAACTTCGCCACTTGAGCTTCTTCCAGCGTCAGGTCCGGCCGCGAGTAATACGCGCAGGTGTAAACGAGTTGATCGTCGAGCCATTGTTGATAGAAGTCATTACCAATGTCGTAGTGCTGGAAGACGCTTGATTGCGACTCCTCCAACGAATGCCGATGGCGTGTCTGTTGCCAACGATCGCACAGCCGACGGAACCAACTCGGCGAACTCCGCGACAGGGCTCGATTGAGTTCCACCGAGACCTCAACAAGATCACCGTGCAGTTCGAGCGTCCCGTCTGAGTACGCCTCACCGAATCCAAGGCTGCCTTGCCAACAGAGCTGTGTCAGCACGGAAGGATTCATTATTCGGAGGGTGCCGACTGACGAAGTGGACGCGCCGACGCGGAATCGGTCCCACAGCTCCAGACTGATTCGTGGGGCTTCCAGCGAGGCCAGCAGTCGGCGAGCCAGCCAGCGTTCCCACGGTCGCGACACACGAGAGGCAGTCGTTCGGATCGAATCCGCCGTGTCATTGAGGAATGGTTTTAGGCTCCGTTGATCTTCCTGTGTGCTCCTGCAAAGCGTCGAGTTGCTGGTCATGGTGACTCACATCATTAAGGTGCTGTGACGGAGAAGAGCATCAATCCGCGACGAACCGGAACGCAATGGATGCGGTCTTTGTCGTTGCACAATGTGGATGAACTCCCCAGGCAAACCGCATTCCCTGACCGCTGACTGTGGTTTCAAGACCCTTCGTCACCGCAGATTCTTTCATGACCGGCCCGCAAAGTTGGTCCGGCAACGCTGTCTTGACGTGAAATGGGCAGTCGAGCATCGCCGACGTGTGCGGAATGGCTCGCCGGACTGGGCACTTCGGATCACCCGCACACGTTCGGGAGGCCCACGTCTGTTTGGATGGCTGATGCATCTCAATGGTTGCAGATCAAACTCCGAAGGAACGGAAGCTGCGGTCGGGATCGTTGGAGGAAATCATGTTGTTCACCCCGCGTGACATCGCCGCCACAATCGCGGAGCTAGCCGATCCACAGGCGTATCCGTTCGCTGTCGATCACGTTGAGGTGCGGCAGACGCACATCTCGGCCGTGTTTTTGGCGGGGCCATTTGCCTACAAAATCAAGAAGCCTGTCAAGCTGCCGTTCCTGGATTTCAGCACGTTGGAGCGACGTCGTTTTTTCTGCGAGGAGGAAGTGCGGATCAATCGGCGTTTGGCTCCTGACGTTTATCTGGGAGTCGTGCCGGTTTGTGAGGGCGGCAGAGGATTGTGCTTCGAGCAGACAGCGCCGGCACTCGACTGGGCCGTAAAGATGGTCCGTCTGCCTGATGAGGCGACAATGGCGGAGCGGCTGAAACGAGACACGCTCACGCCGACGGATGTCACACGACTCGCCGAACGGATCGCGAAGTTTCATGCGGAGGCGCCGCGTGACGGGACGGCATCAAAGTTCGGACGATTTCCAGCAATCGCTCGCAACGTCCGTGACAACCTGGATGCGGCCGAGCAGCAAGTCGGCCGCCTGTTGACGCCGCGCGCGTATTCTCGTCTGCGTCGCGCGACGGACGATACGTTGGCCGCTTTGCGCGAGCTGATCGAGCGTCGCACAGCTTCTGGCTTCACTCGCGAACTTCATGGCGATCTGCATCTCGACCACATCTACCTGTTTCCAGATTTGCCGCCACCGCGTGATCTGGCGATCGTCGATGGCATTGAATTCAACAAAGAGTTTCGTTGGATCGACGTCGTCGCGGATATGGCCTTCTGCGTGATGGACTTTCTGTTTCACGGCCGTCGCGATTTGGCACGGCAATTCACGGACGAATACTTTGTACGAACGCAAGATACCGAAGGACGCCGATTGCTACCGCTCTACAGCTCCTACCGAGCAGCGATCCGCGCGAAGGTCGAAGGCATCACGGCCAGCGAGTCAGAAATCGCCTTGGAGGAACGGGCGGCGGCGATGCGGAAGGCTCAGGCGCATTGGCTGATCGCACTCAGCGAGTTGGAATCACCAACGCAACGGCCGGCATTGGTGTTGGTGTCTGGCTTGCCAGGAACGGGGAAATCGACGGTCGCTCGTGGATTGTCAGAAGCCGCCAACTTCAAAGTCATCCGCTCGGATGTCGTGCGAAAAGAACTGGCGGGCATCGCAGAATTTGCTTCGGCTCCAACGGCGGCGGGTTTTCTAGAGGGGATCTACACTCCCGAATGGACCGATCGGGCCTACGCCGAATGCCTGAGCCGCGCGGAGGAGGAATTGCGAGACGGCGGACGAGTCATTGTCGATGCGACTTTGTTGCAAGAATCGTTTCGCCAGCAATTTGTTCACTTGGCTGTCGGCCTGGGGGTGCCAATCGCCTGGCTGGTCTGCGAAGCTCCCGCGGGGGTCGCGCGTCAACGGCTCGGAGCGCGGCAGGCGGATGCGTCGGATGCCGATTGGTCAGTCTATCAGCGCGCCGTTACTCGTTGGGAACCGCCGAGCGATGCCTCGCGCCGGATGCTAAGGGCACTTAATGCTGCCGGCGATCAAAGGGAAGTCGCGACGCAGGCGCTGGCCATCCTTCGCTCGGAAGGGCTCGCATGATTCGACAATGGTAAATGGAACGATTGTGGATCATCGCATTGGCTCCAAGGGGCAAAGAATAGGCGATTTCCAAACGGTTAACTGCGACGATTTAGCCGCGGGCGATTTGCGGCTTCGGTCCGCGGCGAATGCCTTGACGTCGGGAATCGGGCGCTGCGTGACGTTCGTGATAGAGAATGCCGAACAGATACGAGCCGAGCTGTTTGCCTTGATGAGCGACAATCTTATCGTGATGGAATTTGATCTCAAACTCGATGCGGTCGAGGAACTCCTTTCGGCGGACCTGGCACTCTTCGGTGTGCGGACTGGTCGCCAACCGTTCTAATTCTATCTCAATGAGCAGCGTGAGTTCCGACCCTTCGACGGTTTCCGGCAGCTTCTTCCAAGCGTTGCCGACGCGACCGTAGAACCAAACACCTTCCGGCTCATCATTTCTCGTGTTGATTCGGACCTTGACGTTACTCACTCCTTGCTTGCACCACTGTTCGATGTGCCGGCAAAGAGTCCGTCGAGCACGATCCGTGGTAATCTCGGTCGATTCAAGTGATGTCATGACACTCTCCGTTTGAATTGAGGACTTCCGGCGATCCGGAGGCCGTCGGGCTCCGGACGTGTTTCGATTCCACGTCGTCCGAGGGCTAGCGCCAGTTGGATCGCGGGCAATCGACCGCGTTAAGCAAACGCAGGCATTGCACTGCTACGCGGCTGTAACAATTCGCAGATGCGATGCCAAAGAACAACATCCTTTCAAAAGCTCTGATTCTCGGCCGGTAGTGCGAGCAATTCGCGGCAAAACCGCATGCGAGGCAGTGTTGTCGTTCGAGCGGACATCCACGGCGAACGATCGTTTGCTGAATGCACTGTGCTGCGACGCTCGGCCGCTCGCATCCATTCTGTGCGTGGCCGCCCAACGGTCGGTGGCTGTCAGATCGTCGGCTTGCCGTCTTTCGCGTCGCTGCATTAAAGAACGTTCCACTTGAGTCGCTGAAGTTTGGGCACGCGGCGTGCATTGTTGGAGACGACCAGTCGGCCAGGAGGCCTCACCCATGCTTCACAAGTCCACTAGTTTTTGGCGACCGTGGAAACGGCATTGGCTATTCGTCACAGCGTTGTTCGTGCTTGGCCCGGCCTGTGGATACGTACTCGCGGAGGATCGAGGTCTGTTGTTCGGAGCGGCGGTCAGCGTGTTTGCGTCGGCATGGTTGCTGTGGTCGCGGCACGAACGCGAAGTCGATCGGAGATGAGCCTGAGTTCTGAGACGGACGGGCGAAACTGAGGCCTGATTGCCATGTACCGAGAGCGGCATGGGCTTTGCCAATTCGACTAAGCGTTTTCCACTTTCTTGCTAAAAGTCCTTATCCCGAAGCGTCCCGATGAATTGGCCGTCAATCACTAAGCCGCCGCTGAGCGGAAAAGCCGCGCCTAACCTGTGCGAATACGCGCGGACATGTGCGGCGTTCTCGTGGGATCGAGCCCGCACAGAGCTCGACGGCTTGCCGAATGACCAAGGCCTGAACATCGCTCACGAGGCGGTCGACCGGCATGCCGTGGGGCCGCGAGCGAGGCACATCGCGTGGCGTTGGCTGGGAAAATCCGGCGAGGTTCGCGACTTCACTTACTCCAGCGTTCGCAATGCGACCAACCGTTTCGCCAATGTGCTCCGCAATTTGGGTGTCACAAAGGGAGATCGCGTCTTCGTTCTGGCGGGACGCATTCCGGAACTTTACATCGCGGCGCTCGGCACGCTGAAGAATCAAAGCATCTTCTGCCCGCTGTTCTCGGCGTTCGGACCGGAACCGATTCGGTCGCGGATGACGATCGGCGCGCCGAAAGTCTTGGTCACGACCGAATCGCTGTACCAACGAAAGATCGCGCCGCTCCGCGATTCGCTGCCGTTTCTGGAGCATGTGTTGCTCGTCGGGGACGATCGCCGGCCAACGAACGTTCCGGGCACACACGATCTGCTCCGCTTGATGGAAGGTGCCGGCGACCACTTCACGATCTCGCCGACCGATCCCGAAGATCTCGCGTTGCTGCACTTCACCAGCGGCACGACCGGCAAGCCGAAGGGAGCGATGCACGTCCACAATGCGGTGGTCGCGCATCACATCACCGGAAAGTTTGCGCTCGATCTGCATCCCGAAGACATTTTCTGGTGTACCGCCGACCCTGGCTGGGTGACGGGCACGTCCTACGGCATCGTCGCGCCGCTGACGAACGGCGTGACCAGCATCATTGATGAAGGCGACTTCGATGCCGAGCGTTGGTACGGCATCATCCAAAAGCAACAGGTGACCGTCTGGTACACCGCGCCGACGGCGATTCGCATGTTGATGAAAGTGGGATCCGATGTGGCTCGCAACTACGACCTGCGATCGCTGCGGTTCTTGGCGAGCGTCGGTGAACCGCTCAATCCGGAAGCGGTCGTGTGGGGACGTGAGGCGTTCGGTCAACCGTTTCACGACAACTGGTGGCAAAGCGAAACCGGCGGCATCATGATCGGCAACTTCGCGAGCATGGAGATTCGCCCCGGCTCAATGGGCCGCCCACTGCCCGGCGTCGAGGCCGCGATCGTCGAAACGACCGATTCCGGTGAGGTGAAAGTCATCTCGCAACCGGACACTCAAGGCGAACTCGCGCTGCGACCCGGCTGGCCGTCGATGTTTCGCGGCTACTGGAACGAGCCGGAGCGCTACCGCAAATGCTTCGCCGGCGACTGGTATCTCACCGGCGACCTCGCGAAGCGCGACCGCGACGGCTACTTCTGGTTCGTCGGCCGCAAAGACGATTTGATCAAGACCTCCGGCCACCTGATCGGGCCATTCGAGGTCGAAAGCATCCTGATGGAACACCAGGCTGTCGCCGAAGCCGGCGTGATTGGCAAGCCCGATCCCGCCGCGTTTGAAATCGTCAAAGCGTTCGTCGCGCTCAAGACGGGATTCGATGCGACGGACGCCTTACGGCGTGAATTGATGGGCTTCGCACGCATCCGGTTGGGGGCCGTTGTGGCTCCGAAAGAGATCGAGTTTGTTCCCTCACTACCAAAGACTCGCAGCGGGAAAATCATGCGCCGCCTGCTGAAGGCCCGCGAATTGGGTCTCCCCGAAGGAGACACGTCCACGTTGGAAGTGAGCTAAGTTATGTTGGTTTGATCGTTCCACACTACAGGAGGTCTCTCATGAAACGCTTCACCCTGATGGCCACGTTGGCTGTTGTGACGGCCATCGCCGTCGCCGTCGTCGCGGCGGCCGACAAAGAAAAGAAGAAACCCAAAGAGAGCGACAAGGAATCGGTGGCCGCTCAAAAGCAGGACGAAGAGGATCGCTGGATGAATGCCAAATTGGAGTCCTCTCAGCAAATCTTCGCCGGTCTGACCCGCGGCGACCTGGAGACCGTCACAATGCGGGCGCGCGGTATGCTGGTCATCGGCGTTCTGGAGAATTGGTTGCGGAAGAATGAGTTCACCAAGAAGTCCGCCTATCAGGGGCAATTGAATGCCTTCGAGTTTGCGAACAAAGAACTCATCCGGCAAGCCGAGGACGGGAATATCGACGGAACGTTGGAGGCGTGGCTCCGGCTGAGCCGGTCGTGCGTCGAGTGTCACAAACTGATTCGCGATCCCGTCAAGTGATGGCTGGATTGGAAACCTGTAGCAGTTTCAGAAGCCGGAAGGCGACGTAGCCGAGCTCGTGACGTAGCCGAACTCGTGAGAGTTCGGTTACTTCCGAGGACTCCGGGCCTCCGAAGTCTCACGACTTCGGCTACTTCTGGGCCTTGAACCATCTTGAGGGCCAGTGAGTCTCGTCATGACTTCCTCCTCGACGCTGTCTCGCGATCACGCCTTGTCACTGTTGTTCGAGATGCTGCGCATTCGCCGCTTTGAGGAGAAATGTGCCGAGCTGTACAGCGTGGGCAAAATTCGCGGCTTCTTGCATCTCTACATCGGCGAGGAAGCGGTTGCGGTCGGAGCGATGCAGTCGCTGACTGCGGAAGACGCGATCTTCTCGACGTACCGCGAGCACGGTCATGCCCTGGTCCGTGGCATTTCGGCCGGAGCCGTGATGGCCGAGATGTACGGCAAGGCGAACGGTTGCAGCCGTGGACGCGGTGGCTCAATGCACCTCTTCGATGCCAGCCGTCGCTTCTACGGCGGCAGCGCGATTGTCGGCGGACATCTCCCGCTGGCAGTCGGTTGGGCTTTGGCCGACAAGATGCAAAATCGTCAACGAATCGCCATGTGCTTCTTCGGCGACGGCGCGGTGGCGGAAGGAGCGTTTCACGAATCGTTGAACCTGGCCGCGCTCTGGAAGCTGCCGGTTCTTTTTGTCTGCGAAAACAACCAGTACGCGATGGGCACTGCGATCGCGCGGGCTCATTCATGTATCGATATCAGCCAGAAAGCGTCTGGCTACGGAATCGCTGCCGAAACGATCGACGGCATGGACGTGCTCGCCGTTGAAGAAGCGACCCGATTGGCACTCGACACCGTGCGTTGTGGGGCTGGCCCGTATCTGCTCGAAGCCATCACCTATCGGTTCCGCGCGCACTCGATGTACGACGCCGAGCTGTATCGCACCAAAGCCGAAGTCGAAGAATGGAAGAAACGCGACCCGATCAATCTGTTCGTGGGACGCTCGCGCGAGCGCGGCCTCCTGACCGACGCCGACCTTGCTGATTCCGAACGGCGAATTGCCGCCGAGATCGCCGATGCCATCGCCTTCGCCGAAGCCGGCCCGTGGGAGCCGGTCGAGGATTTGACGAAAGACGTTGTCACTCCCGCGAGGAACGCGTCATGACCAAAATCACCTACCGCGAAGCCATCAAATCCGGGCTACGTGAGGCTCTGCAAAGCGATCCGCGTGTCTTCCTGATGGGCGAAGACGTTGGTCGCTACGGCGGAGCGTATGCGTGCAGCAAAGGCTTTCTCGACGAATTTGGTGAACAGCGCATCCGCGACACGCCGCTGTCGGAATCGACGTTCGTCGGCGCGGGCATCGGCGCGGCGCTGGGCGGAATGCGACCGATTGTCGAGATCATGACAATCAACTTCAGCCTGCTCGCTCTGGATCAAATTGTCAACAACGCAGCGACGCTGCGGCACATGTCAGGCGGGCAAGTCAGTGTGCCGCTGGTCGTGCGGATGGCGACGGGCGGCGGTCGGCAACTCGCCGCGCAGCACTCGCATAGCTTCGAAGGTTGGTACGCGCACATTCCCGGCATCAAGGTCGTCACACCGGCGACGGCGAGCGACGCACGACACATGCTCGGACTGGCACTGCATGACCCCGATCCGGTGCTGATCTTCGAACACGCGATGCTCTACCCGATGGAATTCGATCTCGACGAGGCCGCACGTCCAACGGACTTGGAACACGCTGCGGTGCGCCGAGGCGGCCGGGACGTTACGATCGTCACCTATGGCGGCTCACTGTGGAAATGCTTGCAAGCGGCGAATCAATTGTCACAAGCCGGCATCGAGGCCGAGGTCATCGACCTGCGCTCGCTTCGGCCGCTTGACATGCCGACCGTTCTGGCCTCCGTCGCCAAGACTCATCGAGCGTTGATCGTCGATGAAGGCTGGCGCACATGCAGCCTGGCCGCGGAGATCAGCGCTCAAATCATGGAACGCGGCTTCTACGACTTGGACGCCCCGGTCGCTCGCGTGTGTAGTGTCGAGGTGCCGATGCCGTATCCGAAACATCTCGAAGACGCGGCATTGCCGCAACCGGACAAGATCGTCGCCGCCGTGCAGGAGTTGGTTGCGCATCATGCTTGAGTTCAAGATGCCCAGTCTGGGAGCCGACATGGACGCGGGCCTGCTCGTCGCTTGGCGGAAGAAGCCGGGCGACCGAGTCCGCCGCGGCGATCTCATCGCCGAGGTCGAGACCGACAAAGGCATCATCGAAGTCGAAGCGTTCGCCGACGGAGTGCTCGAAAAACTGGTGACCCCTGTCGGCGAGAAAGTGCCGGTCGGAACCGTGCTCGCGCTGATCCGCGAAGAGGGAGCTACACCAGCGAGCGACAGGTTAGCGGGGGGCGTCAGCCCCCCGGTTGGTCCGAAGTCGGACGCCATTCCACGAACCGGGGGGCTAACGCCCCCCGCTAGCCAGTTGTTGGATATGGGGGCGGCCCACTCGCTACCGACTCATGAAACAAGTCGCCTGCCGATGTCGCCCTCCGCGAGACGACTCGCGCGGGAACTCGGCGTCGACCCGGCAACCGTGCCTGGCACTGGTCACGGCGGAGCCATCACACGCGAGGACATCGAACACGCTGCCGCGCAACTCAAATCCGCGCCGCAGCCAACAACCATGCCAGCGACAACGACGACTGCCGTGGACCGCGCCGCTCGCATGAGGCAAACGATCGCCGCCGCGATGACGCGCTCAAAGCGCGAGATCCCGCATTACTACCTCAGCACGACGATCGACCTGCAACCGGCGCTGAATTGGCTGGCTGAGGAGAATCTCAAGCGGCCGATCGCCGAGCGGCTGTTGTACGGCGTGCTGTTGCTCAAGGCCGTCGCGCTGGCGCTCCGCGAAGTGCCTGAATTGAATTCGGTTTGGGAAGACGCCGTCGCCGTACACAAGCCGTCGATTCACGTCGGCGTTGCCATCTCGCTGCGGCAGGGCGGGTTGGTTGCTCCAGCGATCCATGACACCGATCAGAAAAGTCTCGATCAATTGATGCACGAATTCAGCGACCTCGTAAGTCGCGCTCGCAGCGGCGGACTGCGCAGCTCCGAGCTGTCCGACCCGACCATCACCATCACCAGCCTGGGCGAGCGCGGCGTCGAGACTGTCTTCGGCGTCATCTATCCGCCGCAAACGGCGATCGTGGGCTTCGGAAAAATCGTCGAACGCCCGTGGTCGATCAACGGCGGCTTGATGTCACGCCACGTCATCACGGCCAGCCTTTCGGCCGATCATCGCGTGAGCGACGGTCATCGCGGCGGGCTGTTCTTGTCCGCCGTCGATTGTCTGCTGCAGGAGCCGGACAAACTATGAGCGCCGACGAAATCCGTAGCACCGTTCTGAGATTGTTGACGAACATCGCTCCCGAAGTTGACCCAGTCCAGATGAAATTGAATGTCAGCTTTCGCGATCAACTCGATATCGACTCGATGGACCTGCTGAAGTTTGTGATCTCGCTGCACACTGAATTCGGTGTCGAGATTCCCGAACGCGACTATTCAAAACTGGCGACTCCGAACGCCTGTGTCGCGTACCTGGAAGCCGCCCTGCGGACGAAGTCAGCGAAATGACTCCGCGTTCTGGCGAAGCGCGGCTATTGATCGGGGGAGCGGCAGAATGGGCAGGAGGCGGATTCGCCTCGATCAATCGCCTGAGCCACGGTGACTCCGCGAGCGATTGTGAGCAGGCCAGTCGCGATGACGGCCCAGGCGGCGATCGACATCATTCGCCGTCGAACGTTGAGTACGACCATGCCGGGAGCCAACCCCACGGCGATCATCAGTGGGACTGTGCCTGCTCCGAAAAGGAGCATGGTGGCAGCTCCGTTCCACATCGACTCGCACTGTGCGGACATCGCTAGAAAAGCGTAGACGAGTCCGCACGGCAACCAGCCTGTCGTGAAACCGGCAATGAAGATCGGCAAACATTGGCCGCTCCGCAGCAACGCGGCGAAACCAGTTCTGATTGGGCAGGCATGAGCCGTTTGGCTCCGCATTCCTCGCCAGTAGCCCGCAGCTTTCAGTCCCTCGAATAACAGCAACGATCCCGCCAGGAACGCGAGCGCCGCCTGGCCCCACTCGACGGCCGGCATCGCGCGCGTGAAGCGGCGGCCGAGACCAGCCACCACAACGCCAAGCATTCCGTAGGTACAGAGTCGCCCGGCCGAGTACATTAATTGCCGTTGCAGGTTCGTTCGCCACGAAGTGGCCGATACTCCGACGGTCAGCGCGAAGCCTCCGCACATGCCGACGCAGTGCGACGAACCGAGCAATCCGCCCGCGAAGATCATCGGCCAAGTCAGTTGTTCGAGCATGATTTTGGTTCCGACAGACGCATCGATGACCGCACGACGACAACGCTGCTGGCAATCATCAAGAATGCGGCAATTGCGGGGTTGAGCCAACCCGTCGCCGCCAGCACAACACCCAGCGCGTTGTATCCAAAGGCCCATCCCAGATTTCGACGTATCGTGCTGACCGTGCGTCGCGCGAGCGGAATGGCAAAGGCCAGTTGTGACAAATCGTTGTTCAGCAAACACACCGCCGCCGCGTCGCGAGAGACGTCGGTGCCTGCTCCAAGCGAGATGCCGATGTGAGCCGCCGTCAGCGCCGCTGCGTCGTTCACTCCGTCGCCGATCATGCCGACTGGTGCATGCTGCTGACGATCGTGAATCAATCGTGCCTTCTGATCAGGCAGCAGTTCGGCATGAACCGGCACAGCGAGTTCGTTCGATAACCGCTGCCCCCGGCCGGCGTGATCGCCGGTCAGCACGCTGACGGGCAAGTTCTCGCGACGACACCAGTCGATCAAATCGCGAGCGTAGGGCCGCAGCGTTTCGGCGAACACGAACGCCGCTCGCACTCGGCCCGACCAGCCGATCAGAGTGAAGGGCTCCCCTTCCGCGATGGTCGCGTCGATTTGCCGCTGGATCCCTGGCGAAATTTCGAAATCGCATTGTTCCATCAGCCGCAGGTTGCCGAGCGCGGCCACGGAATCCGACAACTCCGCCACGATGCCCAAGCCCGGCCGAACCTGAACCTCGCGAGCGTTTGTTGGCAGACTCACCCCAAGCGTAACGCCGACTGACAAAGGACGTTGCGCAGGCGAGCGGGGTGGCGTCAGCCCCCCGGTTTCGTCACGAATGGACCGGGGGGCTGACGCCACCCCGCTCACCTGCGCGTTCGGTTGGTGTGAGGCATCATCACACCAATTGACGATCGCCTGAGAGAACGCATGAGTGGACGACCTCGCCAACGTCTTCGCCATCGCAGTCGCCTCGTCGAGCGAAGTTGGCTCGTCGAGCAGCAACCGTGTCACATATGCCTCACCCGTCGTGAGCGTGCCGGTCTTATCCAGGCACAACTCACGGATTTCAGCCAAGCGTTCGAGAGCCTCGCCGTTGCGAAACAAGATTTGTCGCTTCGCCGCTACACCAATCGAAGTCCATACCGCCAGCGGCGTCGCCAAGCCGAGAGCACACGGGCAAGCGATCAACACAACGGCCAATGCACTCATGACGCCATGATCGAACGAGGTTTGCCGCCAATGAAACAGCAACGTCAACAATGCCACTCCCGCAATGATGGGAAAGAACCAGCCGGAAACACGATCGCTCAGCCGCTGATACGGGCCTTGAGACTTGCGGGCTTCGCGGACGGCGGCGATCAGTCGCGCGACCGCAGTTTGCGACGGCGCGGACGTGACATCCAGCAGCACATCGCCGTCGAGATTCAAAGTGCCGCCAAGAATGCGATCGCCTCGTTGTTTTGAGACCGACCAACTCTCACCGTTTAGGACTTGCTCATCGACACTCACCGACGACGACAGCAGCAGGCCATCCGCCGGAAAACGTTCACCGGCCAGGACTCGCACGATCGCTGGGGGCACCACTTCGGCAAGCGGGATCATGCAATCGCGGCCGTCGTCGGTGACCAGACGGACTCGGTCTGGTAGCAGGCGTTCAAGCTCGTCGAGAGCTTGCGTGGCCTTGAGCTTGCTCGTCGCTTCCAGCCAGCGTCCCAGCGTGACAGTCACGAGGATCACGCAGCCGACCTCGAAATAGACATCACCATGACATCGCACGACTGAGACAGCGGAGTAACCAAAGGTGGCCAGGACTCCGGACATCAACAGCAAATCGGTCGACAACCGGCCGTGGCGAACATCATTGATGGCGTTCGTCAGCAG
>CAZPUJ010000648.1:0-7074 GCA_964589725.1 uncultured Planctomycetaceae bacterium | reverse complement strand
GGCGGCCGCCGTGCGCTGGGCCACGTGGGCTGCGGGGCTGCTGCTGGTCGGTGTGGTCAGCTTCGTGGCGGCTCGTCGCGTCGCGCAGCCACCGGCCGATCCGTTGCTGGATGATTTGCCACTGATCGAGAAACTTGACGTTTACTCTGAGATTGGCGATGTGCAATTCCTGAAAGATTTGAAACAACAAGGGCTGCTCGATGGACCACGACCTCGGGAACAACGCTAGAGGCGATTTCAATACGAATCAGAGACACCAGAAAGAGCCGATCGCGGCCGGAGCTTTCGATGCCTCGCGTGCGCTTTCGCCCATGGCGACACCCCGTCGCTGCTTCGCGGGTCAAAACTGCGCGACATTAATCCGGGCGCATCGGGTTAATGCCAGCGGTTTCGCGGGCACATTGCTCGCTCTGACTTTGCTGCCGCTGGTGATCGGAGCTGACGACGCGGAGTCCGTGCGTCGCGACGCGAATCAGCGCCGCGTCGCCGAAATGACTCCGGCCGAGCGGCGACGGCTCGAAGACAACTGGCAAAAGTTCCAGGAACTGCCCGCGGTCCGGAAAGATCAGCTGCGCGAGTTGCAGCAAGCGATCGACCAGGACGCCGAACTCAAAGCGGACTTGGAGGCGTATCAAGCCCTGGCGAATTCCCTCTCCCCCTGGCAGCGAAAACAGCTGCGACAGCAGTCGGACCCCAATTCTCGACTACGCATGATCGAAGAGTTCCGCGGCGAGCCGGACCCGCTGCTGTTTCCGTCATCGCATCAAGGCGGACCAAAAGCCTTCGCGCGACCGGGGCGCCGGCAGGTATTTGAGCAAATCGTTGGACGGACCGGAGGCATGCGCGACATCGCTCCCTCCACGGCGCGCGAAACCAAAGCGATGATTGACGTTTTGGAACGGCAACTGCCGACGTCTCGACAGGATCAACTGAAAACGCGAGATCCATTCACCCGTATGGTGGAGGTCGTGCAGGAGACGCGACAACGAAATCGCGGGCTGCCGCCACAGTTCAAGCTTTTCGGTAATCCTAAAGAGGCCAAGAAGGATGTCTTCCCGGAGATGCTTGGCACGCTGGATAAAGGTGGCGCTGCGGAGGAGTTCGTTCTCAACCGGAGGGTCGTGGACCAACAGCGTTTCGCCTTGTACATGGTCTTGATGCGCGGACTCACGAGCGAATTGGTGTTGACCATCGACGAACACTTCCCCGACGACGACGATCTGCGTCGGTATTTCGAAATTCTGCCAGACAGGCAAAGTCTTTTGAACCTCCCGGAAAACGAATGGCTGGAACAACTGCAATTGCGCTACTTGGAAGAGAGCATTCCCGGCATCCATGAATTGCGTGTCATGTTTGCGGAAATGCAACAGTCCATCCCCGACGATTTCATGCGCCGTCCCCCAGGCGGCGACGGCGTTCGCGGCTTCCGCCCAAATGGGCAACCGCCGTTCGGACCGCTCGACGGCTCTCGCCGCCCCGATCGCCGACCGGAAGTTGATCGCCCGCCCAATCGACCGGGCGACGAACGCTTGAAGAACCGCAACGAGGGCGAACGTCCGAAAGTCTTGCTTGAAGAAGACCGTCCGAAAGAGCGACGCCCGGTCGGTCGTGAGTGAGCGACGCTCACCGCTCGTTCTCAACCTCCACTTGGAAATGCCTCACCGAAGTTCCGCTTCGAGTATGCGCGATCCAGAGCTTGTGTCCGAGCACCAACCATCACACCGCCGCACGCGACACGGCCGCACCACGCGCGGTAATCGCGGCATTGATGCCAGCGATCTGTTCGGCCGTCAGTGACCAACTCAGCGTTTCGGCGTTCTCGCGAATTTGATGCGGGCGTTTGGCTCCGCACAGTGCGGCGGTGATGCCCGCTCGCTGGATTGTCCAGTTGAGCACGATCTGCGACACCGGCCGGCCGACCTCCGCCGACATCGCTCGCAAGACGTCGAGGAAGTCTTGATTTCTCTGCCATTCGTCGCCGTTGAACATCGGGTATTTGTGCCGTCCATCTTTCGGATCGAAGATATGCTCGCGCGGCAGATGGCCGGCCAACAAACCCTTCATCAGCGGCCAGTACACGACGACCGACACGCCGTTCGCGACGCACCAAGGCACCTGCGAGTCTTCAATCTCGCGTTGCAGCATGTTGAAGTGCGGCTGATACGCCGTGAGCGGACAGGCTCGGTGAAATTCGACAAGCTGTTCAACGTTGGCATTCGACAGGCCAGCGCTGAGAACTTTGCCTTGCTCGATCAACCGAGAAATCGCGCCAGCCGATTCGGCGATGGGGACGCGTGGGTCAGGAACGTGCAAATAGTACAAGTCGATGCGATCCGTCTTGAGTCGTTGCAGGCTTTCATCGCACTCGCGGAGAAGCGTCTCCGGCCGGCCACATCGCGCCTGCTTGCCGTCGATCCAATGGAAGCCTCCCTTCGATGCGAGGACGATCTCTTTTCGATGCGACCCCAGTTCGCGCGCGATCATCTTCTCGCTCTGACCCTCGAAGCCGTAGTTGTAGGCCGTGTCGAAGAAGTTGAGGCCGGCCTCAAACGCCGCTCGCAGCGTGGCGAGGCTGCCGGCCTCGTTGACGTCGATGCTGCTGATGCCCGTGATTGGCCAGCAGCCCATGCCAAGCGCGGTGATGCGAAGATTCGTATTTCCGAGAGTACGAAGCATGGTTGAGAATTCCAATTCCGCCATAATTGGCTGTTTCGAAACCTGTTTTGGCCCTAGACTGACAATGTTTAGCCCTATCTCTCAAGTCTGGTGTCGTCAGCGACAAGTTTTGAGACCGCCGTTGATGAGGCAATCGAAGGTGATTTGCGATGGTCTGCGATTCGATGACGCCGTTCGCGCTGTCTCAGTGCCGACAATGGTCGTTCGCGGCGCTCTTCGCTGTCACGATCATCGGCGGATGCTCGGGAGGCGACGAACTTCCTCGCAAGCCGGTTTTCGGGACTGTGAGCACCGCCTCCAACACATTGGACGGAGCAATCAGCTTTCTTCCTACGGCGGACACCAAAGGACCATCTGCAACGACGGCCATCATCCAGGGCAAGTATCGTTTTGTCGCGGGAGATGGAGTCGTACCGGGCAAGTATCAAGTGCTCATCGTGCCGAAAATCACCAAACCTATCTCGCAGCCAGAATCGGCGACGAAGACGCATTCGAAGTCGGAACCCACGGAGTTTCGCCAGGAAGTCACTGTTCCCGCCGATGGTCCCTTCGAGTTGAATTTCCAGGTCGGTTTGTAGCTCAGAATCCGCTCACGCCCGCAAGGTCGTCAGTGGTTGCAACGTTTTTTTGAGAGAGCGTAATACTCAGATTTTTCCTTGTTCTCGAACTGCCAGGAACGATTCCCATGACACTCGCGAAACGCCATCGCTGGGGATTCACGTTGATTGAACTTCTGGTCGTGATCGCGATCATCGCGATCCTGATCGCCTTGCTTTTACCGGCGGTGCAGCAAGCGCGTGACGCGGCCCGCCGCTCGCAATGTCGCAATCATCTGAAGCAATGGGGACTGGCGCTCCAAAACTACCATGACCAGCACAGGGTCTTTCCCATCGGGAACGTAGCCACCCGAATGTGGGGATTTCAGGCCATGATCTTGCCGCAACTAGACCAGGTTCCGGTCCATCGACTCTGCAATTTCAACTATCCGGGCGACTGCTTCAGTTTCAATGCCTCGGTGCCATCCGACATGCAGCCTGCCGCCAAGCAACTGTCGGTGAGCTACTGCCCCAATGATCCATTGGCGGGAACAATTGGAACCTTTCCCGGTATTGGAAGCTACGCACCCGGAAATTACCTGGGAGTGATGGGGCTCACCAGCACCGACACAAAAGGTGTGCTCTACAGCAATAGTAATACTTCGATGGCGAGTATCAGAGACGGAACGTCCCAGACGTTGATGATGGGAGAACGTGGAATTCCCAACGATCTCTGGTGGGGCTGGCTGATCTGCGGCGCTGGATTCGACGCCACCGGCTACGGCGATAACCTGATGACTACAACGATCGGGCTCAGCCGTGGCGCACCCGATGGTGCCCACAACGGACACTTTTGGACTTATCACACTGGCGGAGGCCACTTCTTGATGGCCGACGGCACCGTGCGGTTTATCAGCCTGAACATCAATCTCAGTCTGTTTCAGGCCCTGTCGACCAAGGCAGGAAAAGAAGTCGCAACGGACTTTTGACTCCTTCTGATGCGTCTCGTCCGTCACGTTAACAAACGATAAGCGGCAGGAATGACGTGTCACCGCCTGGAGCGGGATGACGTTCACGGCCGTTGCGTCACTGCGACGGATTCGGAAAGTACAACGGCTGTCCGTAGCGGTCGATTCCAAATGTCGCGATCGACTCTTGTGCGGTCGGCGACAACAGGAAATCGGCGAATCGCTTGGCGGAGGCTTGATTCAAGTGTGGGTGCTTCGCGGTGCTGACGACGATCACGACATACGGATTTCGCAGCAAAGAATCTCCCTCGCTCAGAATCATTAAATCCAGTTGTTGGCGTTGTGCCAAGAATGTTCCTCGATCAGACAATGTGTAGGCTCTCTTTTCGCTGGCGATGCGCAATGTCGTCGCCATGCCAGTTCCGGCGCGGAGATACCATTCTCCCTGTGGCGTGATTTCCCCTGTCTTCCAGATCGTGAGTTCCTTGGCGTGCGTGCCGGATTCGTCGCCGCGCGAAACGAACGTCGATTCCGTGACAGCGATTTGGCGAAAGGCTTCGGCAGCCGAATTCGCGTCTTGAATGTTGGCGGGATCGGAGGCGGGGCCAACGATCACGAAGTCATTGTGCATGACCTGCCGTCGCGAGTCGCCGTGACCGGCCGACATGAATTCTTCTTCCGCTTTTGGCGAGTGAGTCAGCAAGACATCCGCATCGCCGCGTCGTCCGAGTTCCAAGGCTTGTCCGCTGCCAACCGCAACAATTTTGACCGCGACGCCGGACTCGCGTTCAAACATCGGTACGAGCACTTCGAGCAAGCCGCTATCGCGAGTGCTGGTTGTGGTGGCCAGAGTGATCGCGCCCGTCGGCTTGGCCGTGTGCGAACAGCCAAACGACAGCACGACGACCGCAAACGCCAATTGGCGAAATGATGAGGGCATCAGTAGATCATCCTTCCCTGAAGGAAATCAGCCGTGCGAGGATCGGCCGGAGTCTCGAAGAACGAGTTCGTTTCGGCCGCTTCAATCAATTGACCGTTCCACAACAGAGCGACTCGGCCGGCAACACGGCGTGCTTGAAACAGATTGTGTGTCGCCCAGACCACCGTGACTTGTCGCTCGGCCTGAACGCGGCGTAGCGTGGCCTCGACAATCTCCACATGGGCCGGATCGAGGTGAGCAGTCGGTTCGTCCAACAACAGGATGTCTGGCTCGACGATCAATGCTCTGGCCAATGCGACGAGTTGCGTCTGGCCGCCTGACAGAGTTCGTCCCGCCTGCGAGGCGAACTTCGTGAGTCCAAAGCGATCGAGGAGTCGATCGATGTCAGACCTCTTGCGCGACGAAGAAATCCCCCGAAGCTGCAGTCCATACTCGATGTTCGTCCGCACGTCGCGATTCAACAGCATTGGTCGCTGATGAACCATCGCTATCCGCCGCCGCCAGACCAACGGTAGATTCACAGCGTCGAGACGCGGTTCGCCAATCTCGACGCGACCACCACTGGCGATCTCCACTCCGGCAAGCAGCCGCAACAACGTGCTCTTGCCGGCACCGGTCGGCCCCAACAGTGCGAGCACTTCGCCCGTGCGAATCTCCAATGCAGCGATTTCCAATTGGAAGGTCGCGTCGTAGGACTTGCGAACCTCTCGCAACCGGTACAGCGGAGTGGATGTCATGTCGGGACCCGTCCTCCACACCAGCGGACCATCGCCGCATTGACTCCGAACGCCACGAGCAGCAACGCGACGCCAAGCGCCAGGGCGAAGTCGAAATTCCCTTTGCCGGTTTCGAGCACGATTGCCGTCGTCAAGACTCGCGTGTGACCCTCGATGTTTCCGCCAACGATCAGCACGGCTCCGACTTCCGACAGGCTGCGGCCGAACGCCGCTGCGATCGACAGCAACATCCCTTGTCGTGCCTCGCGAAGAATCGTCCATCGACATTGAGCCGCGCTGGCTCCCAACGTGCGAAGTTGAACCGCCAATTCTTCGGGCACCGCGGCAACGGCTGACATCGTGATACCCACGACAAACGGAAACGCGAGACAAATTTGGGCCGCGATCATCGCTCGCGGAGTGAACAACCAGCCGAACGCTCCGAGTGGACCGCTTCGCGAAAACAAAACATACAAAAGCAAACCCATCACCACCGGTGGCAAGGCCATCCCCGTGTGAACGAGCGACGTCAGAATCCATTTCCACCTGGCACGAGAAAGGCCAATCCACGTCCCCAATGGAACGCCCATCAAGGCGCTGATCAGCGTGGCGGTCCCAGAGACTCTCAGCGAGAGCAGCAGGATTGACTGAAAGGAGTCGCGGTCAATGGGCATCACACGAGGTCCTCATGTCCGGCGGCGAGAAGACCAACTGACGAGTCGAGCCGCCGCGTTCTTGATCGAGCCAGCCTGACGCACCGCCTCGAGGATTTCGCAAATCCCCCAACCAAAGACGTACTCGCCGTCGATCTCCAACCAAACCTTCACACGCGGCAGCAGAGGTTGTGTGTTCTTGCGAGTCGCCATCAGTGAATCTCTGTCGGAAATGAGGACGAAGAGTGAGTGTCCGCCTCATATCGTTCCGACATGCTGGTCGAGTGCCAAGTCTCAGGAATAATCACGCCCGCAGTTTTCGCGGGGACCGCTGAAACACTCGCTCACGACCCCCGACAATCACGAGCGAGCCGGCAGGCATCCCCCCGTCGAGTTTTTCATCCAGGTCCGGCCAAGGGGCGGTTAGATCGAGTAAACCTTCAACACTTCGTCGCCGTAATGGTTGATGACTTTGACGGCGATCTTGCCTTGGGTGGGTTCAGCGAACGGTTGGCTGGTGGTCGAGTAAAGCGCGGACCAGGCGGCTTCGTCGATGTCGGCTCGCAACGCGCGTTTGAGCTTGTC
>CAZPUJ010000647.1:0-4856 GCA_964589725.1 uncultured Planctomycetaceae bacterium | reverse complement strand
TGATCGAGAAACAAGTCGGCATTCCGCCGTCGCACGTGCTCATCTCTGCTACGCACACGCATTCCGCGTCGAGCGCGCTCGGCAAGGACCGCTTCCAGCACGAGCAGGAGCTGGACGACTACCAGCGGTTCGTCGCTCGGCGAATTTCCGACGGCGTGCGGCGAGCCGCGAGTAATCTGCGGCCGGCCGAACTGGGCTTTGGCACAGCGGAAGCGCCGGAGCACGTTTTCAATCGCCGCTGGCACATGAAGCCCGGCTCGATCGCGACGAATCCGTTGGGTAGCCAAGACCAAGTGAAGATGAATCCGCCACGAGCCAGTGCCGACCTCCTGCAACCGGCGGGGCCGACCGATCCGCAGGTGTCGGTGATCTTCGTCAAAAATCGGGAAGGACGGCCGCTGGCGCTGTTGGCCAATTATTCGCTGCACTATGTGGGCGGAGTTGGGTCGGGGCACATCTCGGCCGATTACTTCGGCGTGTTCGCGGAACAGGTGGCGCGGAAGTTCGACGCCGAGCATCAAGACCCACCGTTCGTGGCCATGTTGTCAAACGGCACCAGCGGCGACGTGAACAACATCGACTTCCGCAAACCGGGTGAAAAATTGCCTCCGTACGGCAAGATGCGGCAAGTCGCCGACGACATTGCGCAAGCGGCGGTCCAAGCCACTCGCGACGCCAAGTGGCACGAATGGTTGCCGCTGGCGGCATCGTTTCGTGAAGTGGACGTCGCGCGGCGAACGGTTTCAAGCGTCCAGCTTGAACGTGCAAAAGCGATCCTCGCGCAGCCGCGAGACTCGAAGCGTCCCACGACACTCGAAGAAATCTACGCCGACCGCGTCACCAAGTTGGCGGATTGGCCCGAGCGTGTCCCCGTCTCGCTGCAAGTGCTGCGCATCGGTGACTTGGGCATCGCCACGATGCCGTGCGAAATCTTCACCGAAATCGGCTTGGACTTGAAACGCCGCAGCCCGCTGCAACCGTACTTCACCATCGAGTTGGCGCACGGTTACTACGGCTACTTGCCGACGCCGGCACAGCATGAACTCGGCGGCTACGAAACCTGGCTCGGCACGAACCGCCTCGAAGAGACTGCGTCCGATAAACTCAGCGACGTCTTGGTGGACATGCTCGGGGAACTGAAGCGGTGACCGGCAACCGCCGCTCTCCGCGATCCGAGCCTTGACGAGCTTCCGCACCAAAGCGGCTGGCGCCCTTGCTGGTGTCGAGGTAATTGAGTTCGTCCTTGTGAGCTTCCACCGCGGAACCAATCATGAGGTAGAAGGCGCAGTGCTTCGCGGTCGACGTAAACGATCAATCGATCAGGACCAGCGTATTCTGCAATTCGTTGACGTCACGTTCGGCGCGAGGTAAGGGACCCGAAAGTTGTTTTCCGGCTTCTCTGATGACTCTGCAAAGAGCGTCCGTTGAGTGACCTTGACGAAGACCCTCAGTCAGTTGATGACAAAGCCGATCGAGCAACGTCTGCCCGAGTTTGTCCAGGATCTCTTGGTCCCCGAGGACGACGGCTATGTGCTCGAAGAGCGAAACATAGATGAGCATCCCGGTTGCACCACGGGTGTGATGCACGCGTTTGTCGAAGAAGATCTCGCGTGCTCGCGCGGCAACTTCCTCCAACATCTGTTGGCGTGGAGTCACCAGCCGCCGGAGCCAGCCGATACGACTTCCGGCCACCGCGCCGACGATAAACGCGAGCACGACACTTGCAACCATCGTCAATAATCCGACATAAAGCGGCGCGCCGTCCCAACTACCCAACTCGTCGGATCTCCGAGGGAACAATAGCCACACGGTGATCGCGGCGAGAACCGCCAGCCAGAGGCCGATCATGTCCTCCGGTCGGTCGTACCGCCCTGACGTCGTGGCAACGACAGGCACGATTTCGCAGGAGGTCTTGGCCTCCGCTTCGAGGACCGCCAGTTCGACCTGTTGACGTTGTTCCTCGTTAAAGAAGTCAGATGCTCGGTGCATTGCGTTTCTCCTCCTCCGAAACCAGACCTCCGAATTGGGCAGTCAAGTTCCTTTGCGTCATGGAGCGGTCGCTCGAAGAAACCGCCTGCGGCTGATCACCAGGATCCCGTGGCTCCACCACCACCGGAAGAACCGCCGCCAAACGACCCACCACTGAAACCACCACGGGCACCGCCACGACTGGTCAGCATCTGATAGAGGATCGCTCCCACGGCGGCGAAGGCGACGCCCCAAAAAAACCAAGCCCACCCGCTGGATCCACGGCGAACAAGAGACACGATGGTAAAAATGCCCAGGCCGATGAAACCGACGACCAGCGCATAATGCCAACAGGGTCGGGGACGCGTCGGCAATTCCAGCTTTCGAGCCATCTTGTCCAGAGCGTCAACGCCAGCCACAATCCCTGCGGAAAACTGACCTTGTTTGAAGTGGAAAATAATCTGCTCGTCCATGATCTGCCGACAGAGGGCGTCCTCACGTCGCCCCCATCCGCCTCCCAGTTCAATCCGTGCCTTGCGATCTTCCTTGGAAACAAGCAACAGAATTCCCGTGTTCCAATCCTGCTCTCCCAACTTCTCATGCCCGATCTGCCACTGGTTGAAAAGCAGCGTCGCGAAAGTTTCGATACGCATCCCCTCGCCACCGTGTTTGGCCATCGAGTCGATCGTGACGACGATGATCGGAGTCGCCTTGTCTGACAGCAGACCATCGCACAACTTGCGGATGTGGTCTGTTGCGTCCGCGTCAAGCATGCCGGCGAGGTCACGGACAAATTCACGGTCCCCAGGCGGGTCCAGGCGAATTTCCAATGCCGACGCCAAAGCAGGGAACAGCAACCAGAACACGCTGATGACGACACCACAAAACATCGATCGGATGATGCCGTGTTTAGCGTCCATGAGGATGTCTTCTCGTCATTCTGCCCAGGAGTAAGTAGCCGCACATTAAGAGTTTGCCGGAGCTATCTCACAGTGAACTCACCCGTGCGCGGCCATTGACGACAAGGGCGGGTGAGGCGGTTTGCGAATCAGCGGAGTAAACTACTGCTGTGAGAACAGTTTGCCAAGAAGCCTATGACCGATTTCGGCAAGTTGATTTGGTGACGGCTGAGCCACTTCGACGTCGATCATCGCCAATGTTCCATGCGCCACGACGCGAGTCACAGGATCGGCATCGTTGCTCTTGAGATCCGCCCTGACTTTGGCGATGCGCTCCTCAGCAGCCCCCGCCGGCTCGGCCGCGTTTGCACTGGCAATGGTCAGTGAGACCACAGCGAAGAGAACGGCACTCAAGAATGAGTTCAATCGAACTCGGTTCAGTGGAATAGTCATCAGGCATCCTTTCCAGGCACAGATTGACGGTGTAAGAGTTCCTGCGTCACGTTTTTCGCAATGCTTCCCGGCGGCAGGGTGTCGTAGACAATCTCGCCAGAGATTGGGCGCAAGACTATGAAGGCATCAATAATACCGGTTCGGCAACATCGTCATGGCCTCTCGGGACGTTCGGCGGGATACTCGCGAACGGCGGCGGCTTGCATCCCAGAGATCGTCGGATCATTCTTGCGGTATGCCAACTTCTATTCGCGGAACTCAATCACCAACAAGCCTCGCGCCCCTATTTCGGAGTTCGCAATGAGCCGTCTGTCTCGTCGTGGTTTCCTCGTGTCTTCGTTTTCGGGCAGCGTGGTCGCTCTGTCGTCGTTCGCGCGCGGGGTGGAGGGCGCGGCGGCTGAGCCGATCATCGACATCCACCAACACACCAACTATCGCGAGCGGACGAGCGCTCAGTTGATTGCTCACCAGCGGGCGATGGGAGTCACGCAGTCGATCCTGCTGCCAGCGGGAAGTACCGTCAAACGTCCCTCCACCGCCGATGGCAAGCACAATGGACTTGGTGGCGTTGGGGCCGGGGGGAATGAGACCGCTCTGACGATGGCTCGACAGCTTCCGAAAGAGTTTTTCTTTGGTGCAAACGAAGTGACCGATCTGTCGGAAGCCCGCGTGGAGATTGCCAAGTACCTTGACCTCGGCGCGATCATCATCGGTGAGCAAAAGTTCGGAGTGGACTGCGGCTCGACCGAAAGCCAGATCCTCTACAAGCTGGCCGGCGAGTACCGAGTGCCGATTCTCATGCACATTCAGCACGGTACCTACAACCTGGGCTTCGAGCGATTGCATAAGATGCTCGAGAAATTTCCGAAGACGATCTTCATCGGTCACGCTCAGACCTGGTGGGCCAACATCGACAAGAACCACACCGATCAGAAGGTGCTCTATCCCAAGGGCATTGTGACGGCCGGCGGTTTGACGGACCGTTATCTGGCCGATTACCCGAACATGTTTGCCGACATGTCGGCCGGCTCGGGCCTGAATGCGTTGACTCGCGACGAAGATCACGCACGCGGCTTCCTCGATCGCCATCAAGACAAGATCCTCTTCGGCAGCGACTGCGACGATCGCGTGGGAGCCGGCCCCGGTTGCCAGGGCTCGCAAACTATCGCCGCTATTCGAAAGCTCGCCCCCAACAAGTCCGCCGAGCGGAAGATCCTCTACGAGAACGCGAAGAAGGTGTTCCGCATTCCTGGCTAGCCGGTCACAGAGAAATCCAAAAAAGGCGTAGCTCGCGCTCAATCTGCCTCTGGCAGCGTTCATTGCAATTCTAAAACCGAGCGATAGCATTCCGCGACGACATGGGTGCTTGGCGGCTTGTGGCCGCCACGAGAATAGGGAAGACGGTGTGAATCCGTCGCGGTCCCGCCGCTGTAACCGGGGACGAAAGCCGCCATTGCCACTGAGCGCATGCTTGGGAAGGCGCGGCCAGTAGATCGATCCGGGAGCCAGAAGACCTGCCCAGACGTCGTTCTTGCC
>CAZPUJ010000646.1:0-6395 GCA_964589725.1 uncultured Planctomycetaceae bacterium | reverse complement strand
GTCAGTTGACTGCTTGGCGATCAAGATTCCGGACGGGATCATCGTCAAGGTGCAAGGTCTACAGATTGGCGACGTGATTCACGTCCGCGATTTGGAGATTCCCGAAGGGATCAAGGTGCATAACAACCCGGATGCGATCGTTGCCCGTGTGATCCAACCGATCGTCATCGAGGAACCGACGGCCACGGAGACACCAGGACCGGCCGAGCCTGAGGTGATCAAGAAAGAAAAGAAGGCCGCCGAGGAAGGCGAGGAGAAAGAGAAGGAGAAGGCGGCCAAGAAGTAGCCGAGCAAGGCGCGGAGTCCTTAATGACGAACTTCGGCTAATCCGGCAAATACCCTTCGACGTACTTCATCAAGTCGAGGCAATTCAGCTCGTCCTTAATTCCTTCGAGCGTTGGTTCGATGAGCGTGCGGGCGACCTCTTGCACGATCAGGTCGGCGAAGCGTTTGCGAGCTCGACTGAGTTGCTTGCGATACGCCTCCGGAGTGAGGTGTTGGCCGGTCATCTCTGAGACCTTTTTGGCCAACGTCGTCGAATCGACTTCCGGGTATTGCGCCGACACTCGTAGCACGGTGCAGAACAGGTTGCCGGTCGTTCGCTTCTGGTATTTGTCGAGCGTCTTCCAAGCTGACTTCATTATGCACTTGCGCCAGTCGCTGGTCCATTCCGTATGAGCCTCGACGGACGCCGGCACCAATTCCATCCCCTCGGCCGACATCGGCATTTGATTGCGGCGGCAGAGCCACTGCATCGCCGCGTTCCGCACAATCGTGATCAGGTAATAGCGGAACTTGCCCTTGTTCGAGTCGGCCGTGTGAAAGCCCTTTTGCACCATCCGCAGCATGAAGTCCTGTTCGACTTCTTCGGCGTCGTTCGGGTCGCGAATCAAGGTCGCGATGTATTTTCGGATCGCTCGACCGTAACGCCTTACGAACAACGTCGGATTGTTGACCGCCGTCCAACGGGTCGAGATGCGATTAAGCCAAACCTTTTGGCTCGATCCGGACAGCGACTCCGCGAGTTGGCTGCCGCTGGTCGTCGGGGTCGAATCGCCCGATTGAGAGTCTGCTGCCGAGTCCATCGTGCTAGCTCTCCGCGTCTTGTCGGCTCGCGCGCATTTTGCAAGCCAGAGGACCTGAGGCCCCAGACGATGTGAAATGTTCGTGAGTCATCCGGGGGCACACGCCCGCCGGCGCACCAAGTCGTCTAATGAGATGTGACGTCAGCGTATCCAATCCGCACGGCATCGGACAACTCGCTATTCAAAACCGGCACAATCCTCACAACTCAACGCAGTCCGCAGGCACGCCGAAAGCATGTTTGTGAATTGCAATTGTTCGGTGCAGAATCAGAGTCTACTCATGCGAAAGGACGGAACCGCTCATCGACGCGGGTGCAAGGCCAAGGAATCGTGGGCTCACCGCCGCGCTCTACCGCGCGGTGCCGGAGGAGAGTTTGTTGCTCACGAAACAAAGGAACCGCGAGCATTGACGAATGACTGGCGACTTGATTCGATGAAAGTGGCCTCGGAACGGCCAGGAGTTCCATCGTGATCAATGCTGTCGTTGTCAATGCGGCCGTTGCTGCTGCTGCTGCTGCGGAAGCTGCTCGGCAAATGCGCGAGGAGGAGGAAGAGATGACTCCGTACACCGGACAGGAACTTGCTGAAAACTGGGAATTCAAGATCATCCGTTCGACAACGGGCTCATTTCGCAAGCCCGATATCTTCCGGCAGATGTTGGCCGAGGAATCCGAATCCGGCTGGCAGTTGGTCGAGAAATTCGACGACGGCCGCGTCCGTCTGAAACGCCCTCGGGTCGCTCCAAACAGCGCCAGTTCTGGTGACACCTCTCGCGATCCGTATCGCACTACCTTTGGGATGTCGCAAGGCGCCTTGGTCACTTGGATCCTGGTCGGGATGTTTGCTGGGATTGCTGCGCTGATCGGCGTGGTCGTTGCCTTTGTTTCAAATCGCTGACGAGCCTTGGCCGTCGACATGTCGTACCACGCCACGATTCGACCTTCACACCACCTCGAGCTGATCCGCCGCCAGGCAGGCCATCGTGTGCAGCAGACGCTGCTCTTCGCAGAGGTGGAGGTAATCGGACGGCATCGCGGCAATGGCGTCGTCATCGAATTCGATGATGAATTTCACGTTCGGCTTCTTGCCGCTGAGTTCCATGATCGTGGCCGTCCAGCCGGCGAACGAGACATCAGAAAAATCCGGAGACATGACTCCCGCCTTCACACGCACGCGTGATCCGATTGCCAGTTTGCCGGGACTGCCGCTGCTCATGTTGCCTCGTGCCCCTTCCTACGCGAGATGCCAGGATACCGACCGGCGCGTTGGGGAGACGCGCTGGGAATATGGCGTCAAACTATAGTGCCCGCGGTCGCCGCTCGCCAAGCGTTTATGCACCCACGGCTGGCTAATTGGTCCGGTTAAGTGGTCTGTGCAGTCATACAAGCCCGATGCGCAAGCGAGAGACTTCTGCCGTTTTCTCGCTTGCGCTTCGGGCTTGTATTTGAACCAAGAGGCAGATTGAAGAATTAGCCAGCCATGTTTGTGGGCCGCCCGCACACGGCTGCGATGCGCCACTTCCTTGACGCTGTTGACATTGGCCACGAAGCTGCTTTGGTCGCTGGCGAATTGCTCGCGGCGGAGAAGGGACTTTCCATGCCAGACGTGACGAACGATCGCTATTGGGTCGGGTTCGATCTCGGTGGGACCAAGATGGTGGCCGTCGTGGTCGACGCGAGATTTCAACCATTGTTTCGCAAGCGCCGCAAGACGCGTGGCGACGAAGACAGCACGGTGGGAATGAACCGTGTCATCAACACCATCGAGAAAGTTCTCGAAGAAGGTGGCCTGGCGAAAGAGTCGCTGGCCGGCATCGGCATTGGATGTCCCGGCACACTTGATCTCGATCGTGGGGTGGTGTTGGACGCCCCGAACCTGGGTTGGCAGAACCAAGGCGTCAAAGTCGAACTCGAGAAAGCCTTCGGTTGTCCCGTGGTGATCCTGAACGACGTCGACGCGGGCGTGTACGGTGAATACCGCTTCGGAGCGGCGCAGGGAGTTCATTGTGTTTTGGGTGTCTTTCCCGGCACGGGCGTCGGCGGTGGCTGCGTCTATGAAGGGAAAATCTTTCGCGGAAAAATCTGTTCGTGCCTGGAGGTGGGTCACATCCCCGTGATGATGGATGGGCCACGTTGCTCGTGCGGTCGGCGCGGATGTCTGGAAGCGGTCAGCAGCCGCTTGGCGATCTCCGCGGCGGCCGCTCAAGCGGTGTTTCGCGGACAGGCTCCGATGCTCGCGCAGCTGACTGGTTCCGATTTGGCCAGCATCCGCAGCGGCATGCTGGCGGAAGCGATCAAGCGAGGTGACAAAGTCATCGAGCAGATCGTCAAAGACGCAGCGACCCACCTGGGCACGGCGATCGGCGGACTGGTGCATCTGCTCGCGCCGGAGGTCATCGTGCTTGGCGGCGGACTCGTCGAAGCCATGCCGGAACTGTACGTCGAAACGGTTTCCGCGGCCGTCAAGCGATGGATCCTGCCTTCGTTCGCCAAGACCTACGATATCGTCGCGGCCAAACTCGGCGACGACGCCGTCGCGCTGGGGGCCGCCGCGTGGGCGGAAGACATGTTTGCCAAAGCCGCCAATGACCAATGATGGACGCCCAATGCCGACCACTCTGACTGAATCAACCAGCGAGGCTTCACCGGCGACACCATCGGTCCGCCCCGTCGCGGTCATCGACATCGGTACGACGGCGATCCGTATGGCGATCGCCGAGATCGACGGCTCTGGCAGCATCCGCACGCTGGAGACAGTCTCGCAAGGAGTCAACCTCGGCAAGGACACGTTCACGCGCGGCATGATCCGCCGCGCGACGATCGAAGACTGCGTGCGAGTCCTCAAGAGCTATCGTCAGTTGCTGTGCGAATATCAGATTGTGAGCAATGATCAGATTCGCATCGTAGCGACCAGCGCCGTGCGCGAGGCGACGAACAATCTGGCATTCATCGACCGCATCTACATCGCGACCGGCCTGACCGGCGAACCGCTCGACGAGGCGGAGGTCAACCGGATCACGTTCTTGGGGATCAAGCCGTATCTTAAGGCCGAACCTGCTCTCGCGTCGGCTAAGGCTCTGGTGGTTGAGGTCGGTGGCGGTAGCACTGAAGTTTTGCTCGTGCAAAACCAGCAAGTGGCCTATTCGCACACGTACCGACTCGGCTCGCTGCGGCTGCGCGAAATGCTGGAAGAGTACCGCGCTCCGAAGCTGAAGGTGCGGACGATGATGAAGAGCCAGATCGAACACACCGTCGAAGAGATCGTGATTCACGTGCCGACCGAAGGCCCGACCGAGCTGATCGCGCTCGGCGGCGACGTCCGCTTCGCCGCGGCGCAGATTCTTCCCGAAAAGAAACTGCAGCATCTTGGCCGCGTGTCGACGGCATCACTCGAGCGCTTCACCGACAAGGTGTTGGAGTTGTCGAACGATGAACTCGTCAGCAAGTACCACATTTCGTACCCGGACGCCGAAACGCTCGGCCCGGCGTTGATCGCTTACAGCCTGTTGGCTCGCACGTTGCACCTTGACCACATCCTGGTCACGAACGTGAACCTGCGGGACGGCTTGCTCAAGGATCTCGCCGTGCGTGGCGCTTGGTCGGAAGAATTTGCCGAACAGGTTGTCCGCTCGGCTCTCGACTTCAGTCGGAAGTTCAGCATCGACGAAGCCCATGCCACGCATGTGGCCTTGCTGGCGAAAAAACTCTTCGAGGAACTTCGTGAGGAACATCAACTCGATTCGCGCTTCGAGTTGCTCCTGCACGTCGCGGCCTTGCTGCACGAGGTCGGCCTATACGTCAACACGACCAGCTATCACAAACACTCGCTGTACTTGATTCAGAATGGTGAGCTGTTCGGTCTCAGCCGTCGCGATCAACTGTTGGTAGCTCTGGTCGCTCGGTATCAGCGCCGTGCGTCGCCCAAGCCCACGCATCCCGGCTACGCGTCGCTCGACCGCGACAGCCGAGTGACCGTCAGCAAACTGGCCGCGCTTCTGCGAGTCGCCATCGCCCTCGACCGGTCATACAATCAACGTATTTCCGAACTGCATTGCACGCGCGAGGAAGATCGTCTGGTCATTCTGATCCCCAGTGTTGAAGACTTGTCGCTCGAACAACTGGCTTTGAAGCAAAACGGCGGTCTGTTCGAGGAAACCTATGGCCTGCCGGTGTCGTTGCGGCAAGAGCCATCGAACCGCAAGTCGCGTGAGTGAAGCGTGGCTAAACCTAGGGCGGATGGCCAATCTGTCCCCATAAAATGTACACGACTTGCGACTCGGCTTTCCCCTCAGAAACGCAAGGCCACATCCATGAGTCGCGAACTGGATCTCGCCCGAGCCGCAGCGCGCGCCGGAGGTGATATTGTTACGCGGTACTTTCGCGACTTCGCCAACGTTGCCAGCGAGGTCAAACGAGGTGAGCCGTCGTACAATCGGGTCTCGGTCGCGGACGTTGAGGCGGAGCACGCGATCGTCGACTTGATTCTCCAAGCCTTTCCCGATCACGCGATCCTCGCCGAGGAAGCTCACACGGCGTCGGCCGACGCTGAGCACTTGTGGATCATCGATCCGATTGACGGCACGAACAACTTTCTGCACGGCCTGCCCCAGTTCGCTGTCTCGGTCGCGTACTATCGAGCTGGTCAGCCGCAGTGCGGTGTGATCTTCAATCCGGCTCGCGACGATTGGTTCGTTGCCACACATGGCGGTGGAGCGTTTCACAACGGTCGCCGCATGCAGGTCGCGACTCACACACGACTCGATGAAGTTTTGATCGGTTTGGGATTCTACTACGACCGTGGCGCCATCATGGAAGCGACGCTCGCCGCCATGCGAGATCTTTTTCGCGAGCAAATCCACTGCATTCGCCGCATGGGCGCGGCGACGCTCGACCTGTGCATGGTCGCCAGCGGACAACTCGGAGCGTACTTCGAATACGAACTCTCCCCGTGGGACTTCGCCGCCGGCCGTCTGATCGTCGAAGAAGCCGGCGGCCGAGTGACCACGTGCGCTGGCGACGCGCTGCCGCTGACAAAGACGCACATCCTCGCCACGAACACCGCCTTGCATGAGCGCGTGCTGGCCATCGTTGGTAAGCACTTGCCGAGTCCGAACTCCCCATGAAGTGGGAGTCGACAAGCGGGGATTGCGACGGCACTGTCTGCGACTGAGTTTCGCTGGCATCCGATGAGACATTGTTTTTCACGGCGTGAAAACTCCTTTTGGAGTCTCACGTGACTCCAGTTCAGCTCCGTGTTTTCGCGAACGCAATTGCCTTCCCGAGAACTGACGGCTGCGAGTTTTCCAGAAAT
>CAZPUJ010000645.1:0-9401 GCA_964589725.1 uncultured Planctomycetaceae bacterium | reverse complement strand
GGCCTGTTGATTTAGTCGCCCCTGAGCTTGCCTCAGGGGTTCAAGCGTTTCTGCACTACTCGAATTCCTCGGGAAAAACGTAGTGCAGAAACGCGTGAACCGCCGAGGTGAACTCGGCGGCGGATTAATTCAACAGGCCCTTGGCGAGCGTGGCTACAGTTGCAGACTCAACGCAAACCAAACTCTAGCCGGCCGTGACTCTGAAAAAGCCTCCCCTTGACATCGTTAACGCCGAAGGCGTTGTTTTTTCAGCAATAAGTCCGAAGCACGAAATCCGAATTCCGAAACAAATTCGAATGAACAAAACTCGCAGCACCGCAAAGCGACGGTACTGTCCGCCGTGCCGGATTGGTCCGTTTGTGCTTTCGGATTTCGTGCTTGTTTCGGATTTCGAGATTCGGATTTGCGGCTTCGCCGCACTATCCCGTCTCTGTTCACCCTTCACTCTTTTGATAGACCACGCCGCGATCCACCGGCTGGAAGCCGACGGAGCGGAACATCGCCAGCGCGGCGGGGTTGTCTTCCGCCACGTGAGCCTCGGCGAGCGTCGCCATTTCTTGTCGCATGCGGCGGAGCACCTCGATCAGCAACGCCTGGCCATGTCCTTGACGGCGCGACGTGTCCTTCACGACGAGGTCACTGATCCCGATCGCTCGTTCGCCCCAGCGGTTGACGTACAGGTCCAGCCCGCTGACGGTGACTCCCGCCACGTCCGCGCCGCCACTCTTGGGAATCAAGCGGAAGTGAACGTTCTCCAGCCGACCAAAGCGACTGAACCACCACCAGGTCGGCTGCTCCGGTAAGGCAAAGATCTGCGTCTCCATCTTGCGGCGGATCAGGCTCAGCCGAAAAGTAATCGGGTCGCCTTGTTCCATGCGGCGTTGCAAGATCGTGAATTGCTGAATGGGCTGATAGCCGAGGGCCGCCAAAAACGGAGCTGCCAAGATGTCGGATTCGAGAAAGCCCGAAACCTGCGAACCACCATACAGACCCAAATAGAACGCATCGCACTGACGTGCGGAACCGGCTTGCAGGGTCCGTGACCCGAGCTCTTTCAGGTAGTTCTCGGCCTGCTGCACGAGCTGACGGCCGATCCCTTGTCGGCGATAACGCGGATCGACCAAGATCGTGCAGAGGACTCCCGTGGTGTGATCAATCCACGTTTCGGAGCTGTCGACGCCAAAACCGGCATGCACGAAGCCGATAACCTCGGAGCCGTCCGCTGCCACGATGAAGCCACGCGCGTCGAAATACTGTTGCGAGAAGACCAGCCGGTCGAACGCCTCGTAACTAAACCCCGAGGCCGCTCCCCGTCCCAGTTCGCAAGCGTGCCAGAGTCGCACAAGCTGCGGTGTGTCGCTGTTTCGGAACGGCCGATAGTCGATCACCGGGTTCCCTTCGTCAACTGACCCCGAGCAGCGGCGATCACCCCGTCCAGAGTGAAGCCGAACTTCTTCAGCAGGTCTTTCAACGGAGCCGAAGCGCCGAAGGTCTTCATGCCGATGATCGTGCCGGTCGTACCCGTGTAGCGCTCCCAACCGAAGGTCGAAGCTTTTTCGACCGCGACGCGAGCGGTCACGTGCGCAGGCAACACGCTGTCGCGATACGCTTGCGACTGATGTTCAAACAGTTCCCACGACGGCATGCTGACGACGCGAACTTTCGCACCGTCCGCCGTCAGCTTTTCATACGCCTCGACGCACAAGCAGACTTCGCTACCGGTGCCGATTAAGATCACATCCGGCTTGCCGTCGGCGGCATCGGCCAAAACATAGGCTCCCTTCGCCAGACCAGACGCCGGCGCGTACTTTGACCGATCGAGCGTTGGCAACGCTTGCCGAGTCAAAATCAAACATGCCGGTTCGTGCCGCAGTTGAGCGATCACCTTCCACGCTTCAACGACTTCGTTGGCATCACCGGGTCGAAGCGAGATCATGCCGGGGATCGCTCGCAGACTGGCGAGCTGTTCAACCGGCTGGTGTGTCGGGCCGTCTTCGCCCACGCCGATGGAATCGTGCGTGAAGACGTGGATAAACGGAATCTCCATGATTGCCGCCAGCCGAATCGCGGCCTTGGCGTAATCACAGAAGATCAAGAAGCCGGCACCGTAAGCTCGAACCTTGCTAAGGCTCATGCCGTTGACGATCGACGCCATGGCGTGCTCGCGAACGCCGAAGTGAAAGTTGCGACCGCCGTAGTTGTCCGCTTGAAAATGGCCGGTTCCTTCGAACGTCAGCAGCGTCTTCGTCGATGGAGCCAAGTCTGCCGCACCGCCCAGCAGCCACGGATAGTTCTTGGCCAAGGCGTTCAAGACTTTGCCGGATGACTCGCGCGTGGCGAGCCCCTTCGCGTCAGTTGCGAAGGTCGGCAAATCCTTGTCCCAACCTTCCGGCAGTTGGCGATGCTGCATACGGTTGAGGTGATCGGCCAGTTGCGGATGCTGTTTCTGGTACTCATTGAACAACGCGATCCAAGCCGCTCGCTGTGTGTGGCCGCGCTGGCCGATGCCTTGTTCGAAATGATCGTAGACTCCGTCCGGCACGAGGAATTTCGCGTCTTCCGGCCAGCCATAATTCTTCTTTGTCCCGGTGATCTCGGCATCGCCAAGCGGCTCGCCGTGAGCACCATGCGTGTCTTGCTTGGTGGGTGCTCCGAAGGCGATGTGGCTTTCAACGATGATGAGCGTCGGGCGATCCGTCGTCTGATGAAACCGGTCGATGGCCTGCTTGAGCATCGCGCGATCATTCGCATCGGTGACTCGCACCACGTTCCAGCCGTAGCCGAGGAACCGCGTCCCGACATCTTCGGAGAACGCAAGGCTCGTCTTGCCTTCGATCGTGATGCGATTGCTGTCGTAAATCCAGCACAAGTTCGACAGTTTGAGATGCCCGGCCAGCGACGCCGCTTCGGCGGAGACACCTTCCATTAAACAGCCGTCGCCGCACACGGCATAGACGTTGTAATTGAACAGCTCGAAGCCGGGCCGATTGAAGTAGTTGGCCATCCAGCGTTCGGCGATCGCCATGCCCACGCTGTTCGCGACACCTTGACCCAGCGGCCCGGTGGTTGTTTCAACGCCCGACGTCCAGCGGTACTCCGGGTGACCCGGACAACGGCTGTCGAGCTGCCGAAACCTCATGATATCGTCGAGCGGCACAGCCAACTCGCCGAGGTGTTCATACTTTGCGTTGACGGCCTTCACCTTCGTCAGGTGCAGCATCGAGTACAGCAGCATCGAGGCGTGTCCGACCGACAACACAAACCGGTCGCGATTCGGCCAAATCGGATCGTTTGGATCAAACCGCAAGTAGTCCTGCCAGACCGTGTACGCGACGGGAGCTAACGCCATCGGCGTACCCGGATGCCCCGAGTTCGCCTTTTGCACGGCGTCCATCGAGAGAGTGCGAATGGTGTTGATCGCCAATGCGGAAATATTCTTTGGATTCTGATCGGACATGGGGCGCTGCGGTTTCGAGTCAACAGTGTGTCCCCTCGAAAATCACCACGGGGACGATGCGGGGGTTCCAAGCGTCGCCGACGTAAATAGGATTCTGGGGGCCACCGCTTTGGATTTCAACTGACTCTCGGCGCGGTGATCTTAAGAATACCACGAGGAGCTCTCATTCAGTTCCCAATCGTGACGATGGTTTGCATACTGGTTACCCGTGGTGCCCGGGTGTCTCGCTCGCGTGTCGAGCAGTGCCGGAATAGGACTCAGTTGAAGGAGTGAATCATGCAAGCCCGACGTCTCATTTCCTGTGCGGTCGTTTGTTGGCAGTTGTCGCTGGCCGCGGTCAACGCGGCGGAGTGGGGACTGAAAGAGGGAACTCCCGATTTGAAATCCGCCGGGCCGCTGGCGTTCGGCCCTGATGGAATTCTGTTCGTCGGCGACACGAAGGCCGCGACCGTCTTCGCTGTCGGCACCGGCGACACGAAGGGCAACCCGTCACAGGTCGAGATCAACGTTTCCGGCTTGAACGCGAAAGTCGCCGAGTTGCTCGGCGTGAACGCGGACAAGATCACGATCAACGATCTGGCGGTGAATCCACTGACGGGCAATGTCTTCTTGTCGGTATCGAAGGCAGGCAGTGCGGCGGTCGTGAAGATCGCCGCCGGTGGCAAGCTCAGTCAGGTCAGTTTGCAGAAGGTGGCGTTCCAAAAGGTCGAGTTGCCGAACGCACCGGAGGACAAAGAAGTCGCGACAAAGCAAGGGCCTCGGAATGTACGAGGTGAATCGATCACGGACATCGCTTATGCCGAAGGGAAAGTCTATGTGTCCGGAGTCGCTGGCGGAGCATCTCCGTCGAACGTGCGCGAGATTCCGTTCCCGTTCTCGGATGCGAGTGCCGGTACCAGCGTCGAGATCTATCACGCCGCGCACGGCCGCTTGGAAGACAATGCCACTGTTCGCACGTTTGTGCCAATTAACATCGAGGGCGAAGCAAGCCTGCTGGCCGGCTTCACATGCACGCCGCTGGTCAAGTTCCCGGTCAGCAGCCTGAAACCAGGCGAGAAAACTCGCGGCACGACCGTGGCGGAATTGGGGAATCGCAACCGGCCGCTCGACATGATCGTCTACAAGAAGGACGGGAAAGACTTCTTGCTGATGGCCAACAACCCGCGCGGTGTGATGAAGATCAGCACCGAGGGATTGACTAAGAACACGGGCCTCACCGAACCGGTGAAAGGTGGCGGAGTCGCCGGCCAAACCTACGAGACGATCAAGGAACTTGAAGGCGTCGTGCAGCTCGACAAGCTGAACAGTACACATGCCGTGATCGTCGTGCAGTCGCCGAGCGGCTCGCAGGATCTGCGTACGATCGCGCTGCCGTAAACCGAACCGAAGACCACTCCAGTCCCCGGCTCGCAAGGAAACCCCACGGTTTGCTTATTGTTGAATCGGTGGAATCTGTAGCTCCGGCCCTTGTGGCCGGGTCGATGGGATGAGTCCGCGCCTTTTCAGTAATTATCGAACCATCCCGGCCACAAGGGCCGGAGCTACAGAATGCCCAAGGCAGTGAATTAACCGGCCGTGAGCAAACCCACGGACTCGTTGACCAGAATTCTAGTTTCCGATAAGTTCCATGCATGGCTTGGAAGGTGTCGGTCAAAGAGTCGGTGCTAGATGACCTTCGCTACTTTGGTCGCCCCACGGGACGATTGATCTTGGCGACAGCGCAGGAACGTCTCGCTGCGAATCCGCTCGAAGTGAGCCGAGACATGAAGACCATGCGGCCCAACCGGATCGCTCAACGCGAACTGCGACTGTTCGGAAAGTACCGAGTTTTGTTCCGTCTGGACGTCGCCGAACGTGAGGTCACGATCATCGTCGTTGGAGAGAAACGCGGCGAAGCGCTGTTCGTTCGAGGAGAGGAGTTTACAGCTCATCATGAAAGTGATTCCGCTGACTGAAGCGAAAGCAAATCTCAGTCGATACGGACAACTTTGCCAAAAGGAACCGGTTGTCGTGACGGTCAACGGCGTGCCGGCTTTTGAACTCGTGCCGCTCGACGAAGACGATGACTTGATCGACCAGTTGATCCAGCACAACCCGCGGTTTCGCAAGCTGCTGGCGGCGCGGTTGAAGGAAAAGTCGATCTCGGCCAAAGAGGCGTTGAAGCGATTGTGAACGTGCCTGGAGTTCCGATGCCCGAGCTTCCACGCCTTTGCCTTGGCCCGATTGAACTCGACTTTCCCGTCGTGCAAGCGGCGCTCAGCGGCTACAGCGATTGGCCGATGCGCGTCATCGCCAAGCGGCTGGGAGCACCGTACACGCTGTGCGAAGTGATGCTCGACCAGTTCTTGATCGAGCTGAAAGAGCGACACCGCACGCGAAGATTCTTGTGGATCAGCGATGAAGAACATCCGGTCGGCGGTCAGTTAATGGGAGCCGTTCCGGAGCAGTTCGGACCGGCCGCGCTGAAGTTGGTCGAGGCCGGATTTGACGTCATCGACATCAATTTCGGTTGTCCCGTGAAGAAAGTGCTCGGTCGTTGCCGAGGCGGCTACATGCTGAGTCAGCCGCAGACCGCACTCGAGATCGTCAGCAAAGTTCGCGAGGCCGTGCCGCCGCATGTTCCCGTGACCGTGAAGATGCGGCGCGCACTCGATGACTCGGCCGAGAGTCGCGACAAGTTCTTCACGATCTTCGATGGCGCGTTCGAGCGTGGCGTCGCGGCGATCACCGTGCATGGCAGGACGGTCGAGCAGCGGTACAACGGCCCGAGCAGTTGGGACATTCTCCGCGAGATCAAGCAACACGCCGGCAGCCGAGTCGTGCTCGGCAGCGGCGACGCGTTCACGGCCGAAGCGTGCCTGGAGATGATGCGTCACACCGGCGTCGACGGTGTGACAGCCGCTCGCGGCGCGATCGGCAATCCGTGGATTTTTCGCGAAGCCCGAGCACTCGCCGCCGGACTGCCGATTCCCGATCCGCCGACTCTGCACGAGCAACGGGATATCTTGCGCGAACACTTTCATCTGGCGATGCAGGTCTATGACGAGAAGCACGCCGCGATCATGCTCCGCAAGTTCGGCATCAAGTATTCGGAACTGCATCCGCGGTTTTTGGAACTCCGCGAAGCCTTCGTCCACGTCAGCAGCCTCGCCGAATGGGACGCCGTGCTCGCCGAGTGGTATCACGACGACCTCCCCGGCCGCCGCCGAGTCATTGACGAAGATTCGCCTATCCTGTCGGAAACGTGCGAGGTTGCGTGAGTCGACATGAACACGGATGCAAAAGGGCACATTGCCTGTTAGCCCCTCAAGCACAGTCCCAGCCAGAATCGGCGTATTTCCGGATTCCGAGGATAACCCCATGCCTGAGATCACTCCTTCGTTCGTCGAGAAACACCCGACACGACGGGCATTTCTCGCGCTGACGACCGCTGCCGCTGCTGGGTTTGCGCCGCGCTGTCCTGTATTCTTCCAGCCAAGCGATGGCAAACTTCCCATCACCGGCATCGCCAATCCTGGTCTCGAGCCATTCGACAAACTCATGATGTCGTTCATCACGGAGAATGAGGTGCCGGGAGCGTCGCTGGCCGTCACTCGCAACGGGAAACTGGTCTACGCCCGTGGATTTGGATATGCCGACGTGGAGATGAAGGAGTCCGTTCAGCCCGCTGCCCTATTCCGCATCGCCAGCGTCTCCAAGCCGATTACCGCCGTTGCGGTCATGCAACTCGTCGAGAAGGGCAATTTGAAGCTCGAAGATAAGGCGATGGATTGTATAAAGTTGACGCCTTTCATGGCTCCGGGCGCGTTACCTGATCCCAGGTGGAAGCAGATCACGGTTCGCCAATGCCTTCAGCACACCGGCGGGTGGGACCGGGACAAGTCCTACGATCCCATAGTCAGGCCGTGGGAAATTGCCAAAGCTCTCGGCATCCCGCCTCCGGTTACGCCGGTCCACATCGTCCAATACATGATGGGCCAGCCACTCGACTTCGACCCAGGCGAGCGGCACGCGTACTCAAACCTCGGATATCTGGTACTCGGACGGATCATCGAGGCGCTCACCGGGAAAGAGTACGAAGCGTATGTCAAGAAAGCAGTACTCGCCCCGCTCAGGGTCAAGACGCCGCAGCTCGGCCGAGCGCTGTTCGAGAATAGAGCGAATGGGGAGGTTCGTTACTACGACGCAAAAAAGTGGATGGGGCCGGCCTTGTTCGCGCCCCGACTCGGGGAGCAGGTACCGTTTCAGTACGGGGCCGCCAATCTGGAGGCTTTCGAAGCACATGGCGGGTGGATCGCGTCGGCGATTGATCTCGTGAAGTTCGCAGCCGCGTTCGATAATCCGGCCAGGTGCCCCATCCTCGGTACGAAGGCGATTCGAGAGATGTGGGAACGGCCGGACGGGGCAGCGGGAAAGGAGGCAGACGGCAATCCGAAGGCGGCATACTACGGGTGCGGATGGTCGGTCCGCCCCGTCGGCACGACAGGGAAATCGAACACCTGGCACACGGGTCACATTGCCGGTACGGAAGCACTCCTAGTTCGCCGCTGGGATGGGCTGAACTGGTCTGTGCTTTTCAACACCCACCAAACACCAGACGGCAAGTCCCTGGCTGGACTGATCGACGGACGCATGCACGAGGCAGCGGACAAGGTGAAATCCTGGCCCGCCTCCGACCAGTTCGGCAAGTTTTTGAAGTGAAGCGTGCGTTGTCTGGAGTTAATTTCTGTTACTTAGCCTTCATCGCGGGGTAATTGCGAACGGCGGTGGCACTACTCTGTCTTTGCCGGCTCAAGTTCTTGCCGCCGCAGTTCCTGCAACCGAGCATGGCCACCGCAGCGTTCAAGGTACTCGCTGAAGTCGCGACAGCCGAAAAGGTACTGATCGAGAAACGGCAGGTACGTCGCCATGTCCTCTTCGACGGTCAGCCACTGCCGCAGGTGTTCTTCGTCGGAGTAGTATTCGTAGGGCATGTTACCGGGGAAGCTGCCGAACGGGACTTCGCAGACGGCGTCGACACAGAAGAATGGGATCACCGTTGCGGTCGGATCACGGCGGATTTCGTCGTTCGAGACAAGACGCTCGCAACTGAGGACCAGTCGCTTCGACGCCCGCGCGAGTTCGACATCGGCGACCGACGTCCCACGAATCCGCGCGTTGCCGAAGCAGTCCGCCTCATGCACGTGAATCACGGCCACGTCGGGCCACAAGGCCGGGATCGCGACATACGAGGCTCCCGTGAACGGGCAGGTGATCTGCTTCGCCGCGCTGTGCCGAAACGTGTCGGTCCCGGCGATGCTCCGCACGGGCAAGAATGATACGCCCATCGCCGCCGCTTGAAACCGCAGTGCCAACGTGTAGTTCGTCCATTCGCAGAGTTCGACCTCGCCGCTCTCGACCACGCGCCGCGCGTGCGGCGACAGACCGCGAGCCTCCAAGCCGATGATATACGCGACGTCGACGCGCTTCAGCAGTTGGCCTCGGCCCGTTTGATTGCCGGCCGCGAGGATTTGAAAGTCATGCGTCGACGTGTGCCCGGCGAAGCTGAGATTCTGCTTTCGCTGCCGCACGATCTCGTGCAGCAACGCCGTGGCGATGCGATCGGCTCCGAAGCCTCCTGACGCGAGATAATCGCCGTCCTGAACAAATTGCCGAATCGCTTCCGGCACGGACATGACCTTGTCAACGAGCCGTTTCGGCTTGTTACGGAAAAATTGCCGCGCGACATCCGGATCCGGATTCGTGAACAGCGGGCCGTGGGCCAAGTCGGTCGTGGCTTTGGATTCCAAGCGTTCATTCCTCCGGCTTCGCGAGGAACCGATAGCCGGTCCCGCGTACGGACAAGATGTGACGCGGCGCCGACGGATTCGGCTCGATGAACTTTCGCAGCCGGAGCACAAAGTTGTCGATCGTCCGCGTCGTCACGTTCGAATCGCTGCCCCAG
>CAZPUJ010000644.1:0-18405 GCA_964589725.1 uncultured Planctomycetaceae bacterium | reverse complement strand
TGAATTTTGATCGGCCGGCTTGCGGCCACCACTCACCGAGGAGATTGATCAGATGAATGCCCCGATTCGTGTCGCTGTGACCGGTGCCGCCGGCCAGAGTGGTTATGCCATGATCTTTCGCATCGCGTCTGGCGAGGTCTTCGGGCCGAATCAGCCGGTGATTCTGCATCTGGTCGAAGTGCCGCCCGTGATGCCGTCGCTCAACGGCGTCGAGATGGAGTTGGATGACTGTGCGTTCTCAACGCTCGCCGGAGTCGTCAAGGCGGACAGCGATCACCTGGAGGACGGCTTCCGAGACTGCAACTTCGTCTTGTGCGTCGGCAGCGTGCCGCGTAAGGACGGCATGGAGCGGTCGGACTTGATCCGCATCAACGGCCCGATCTTCACGAAGACCGGCCAGGCGATTCAGAACGCCGCCGCGAAGGACGTGCGAGTGCTGGTCGTCGGCAACCCGTGCAACACGAATTGCCTGATCGCGATGCGGAACGCTCCAAAGGTGCCGCGCGACCGCTGGTACGCGATGACTCGACTGGATCAGAACCGCGCTCACAGTCAGTTGGCTCACAAGGCGGGCGTGCCAGTCGGACAGGTTAAAGGCTGTAACATCTGGGGCAATCACTCGTCCACGCAATTCCCGGACGTCTACCACGCGCGGATCAACGGCCAGCCGGTGACGTCAGTCATCAAGGACGAGGCGTGGCTGAAGACGACGTTTATCGACATCGTGCAAAAGCGCGGTGCGGCAGTGATCAAAGCGCGTGGAGCCTCGTCCGCCGCGTCGGCCGCGAACGCCGCGCTCGACAGCGTGAAGAGCATCGTCCGCCCGACCGAAGTCGGCGACAGTTTTTCTGCCGCCGTGTGCAGCAAAGGGGATTATGGCATTGATGCCGACCTCATCGTCGGCTTCCCCCTGACCAGCAACGGTACGACCTGGAAGATCATCCCCGGCCAAGAGCACAACGAGTTTGCTCGCGAGAAGATCAACATCTCGGTCAATGAGTTGAAGACGGAACGCGACGTTGTCCGCGACCTGTTGCCGGGGTAGCCTGTTGAAATGATTTTTGGATTGTGTCTGTGGCGAGTTCACGTGGACCTCACCTTGCATTTCGCGGAGCCATGTCATGGTCGATGTCACTACGCTCGATTCGCTCAAGCAACTCAGTGCGGAGGATCGCCGAGTGCTGATTGAAGAGCTCTGGCTCAGCCTCGCGGACGAACCTTTCGTTCCGGAATTGACCAATGATCTGAAACAGGAACTTGAATGCAGACGCGCCGCCCTCAAGGCCCACCCGGAACGGTCTCAAACATGGGATGAAGTTGTGGCTCGGATACAGACGCGAACACAGTCATGAGTTGGACTGTCAGATTCACCGCGGAAGCCGAAGCCGACCTGCAACAGTCGTACGATTGGTACGAGCGGCAAGGCATTGGTGTCATTCACGCAAAGCGGGATCCTAAGATTTGGAAAGACCGCTGGCGACGATTTCGCGAACCGACTGACTGAGCAATAGTCTTGCTGTGCGCATCCGCCGCGAGAATTTGACAGCGCTGGTTCGGTTCACTCCGCCGCAGCCATCGTCATTCGTCGTCATCGCTTGTGAGCCATGAGCATTTGGGGTGTCGCGTAAGACTCATTGACAAAATCGAGCACGGCCTGAAACGCTGTCAGTTCATCAGGGCCGGCGGTCTTTTCCACGGGCGAGCGCAGCGCGGCGAGTTGGCGTTCGACGTCGTCACGAGGAAGCAGGTGCAGTCGTGTGGCCAGGATGGCGGCTTCGAGAACGGCGTGTTTGGCGCGGTTGAATCCGAAGAAGTCTCGCAGGCGGCCGACGTGAACGACTCGCGCGCGGATGTCGCTGCGGTCGTGAGTCACGTCGATCGACTCAATTTCAAACTCGTACCAGCGGCAGGCGGAGGCCAGCACTTGTCCGTCGATCTGCGTTGCGGCGAATGTTTCCGGCGGCACGTCGAGTCGTCCGATCGCGGCCTTGGCCAGCAGCAGCACGTCGTCGACGACATGAAAGACTCCGCCAGGACGCTCGACGAAATTGCGATACGTTTGCGACGTCTGAAACGGCCGGAAGTGCAGCCATGTCAGCGACTCGTCGACAAGCGGTCCCATCGGCGCGACGTTCAGTTCGCCAGTTGAGCTGAGACTGGTGACAATGCCTTCGAGGATCATGCGTGGCAGTTTACCGCGTAAATCCGACGGAGAAGCTGAACATTCGCGTCGAATCGAAGGACTCCTTGATAAGCGGCACGCCCCAGTCGAGGGCGATAGGGGCCGGGCCCATCATCGGGATCGTGACTCGCAGGCCGGCACCGGCGGTCAGACGGAAGTTACTGAAGTTGACGCTGCGGTCTTCAACGGTTCCGAAATCAGTGAAAGCCACGGCCGCGATCATCTCGTCGGCCGTCAAAGGAATCTTGTATTCGGCACCGCCCAGGAACATCCATTGACCACCGACACGCACACCGGTGGGAGTGTCGATCGGACTGACACCACGATACGAGAACCCGCGAAACGACTGGAAGCCGCCCGCGTAGTAACGCTCGTAGATCGGCGTGTCGTTGCCCGTCCAAGCGGCTTGAACGCCCAGCGACAGCACGTGTCGGCCGCCACCGTCCGGACGACTGTAAATCGTGAAGTATTGGTGCGCTTCCGCGTCGGCTCGAGAATAGGTGAAGTCGCCGAAGGCTTGTTCGACTCCGGCGAGAAGATAATGCCCTTCGGACGGTAGGAACTGGGAGTCGCGCGTGTCGTGAGCAATCCCCACACGTCCGGTCGATAGAAACGAGGTGCCAAGCGCCGCTGTCAGCAGGGCCGGCGTCGGGAGGTGCGGTCGCGAGATGTCGACATTTTCCAGTCGCACGGCACCGATCAGCGAGACCTCTTGCGTCAACTGCTTGCCGACGTTGACTCGGCCACCAAGCCGGTCTTCTTTCCAATCTTGATAAAATCGATTGAAGAAGAAACCGCTGACGCCCACGCTGTAATCAGAGTCGAGGAAATACGGATCAGTCCAACTCATCAGATAGCGGCTGACCTCCGTGCCCGGCACCGCTTCCATGCGAAATTGCTGCCCGCCGCCGCGCCAAGCCGTGCCGTTGTAGATGTCTTGCAAGCTGGTGGGGGGCCGCAGGATGTCGAAGTTATTCTCTTCCAGTACGATGGACCCGACCGGTCCCGAGTTGCTGTTCACTCCCACGCCAAACGACAAGCGACCCGTTTGCGTCTCGGTGGCGAAGAAGTCCGGTTGAAGAATTCCAGGCGGCGGCTCAAAAATCAGCGGATCCGTGGCCGCGCCGCCGAATGGAGCGGTGGCAGGATCGCTTTGCGCCAACAGAAATGACGACGACTCGTTGTGGCGATCCGGATCTTGACCGCGAATGGCATTCGCGGTCTGGCTAATTTTCGGCGACTCGGGACGACGCTGCGGTTCCACCTTGGTGAGTTGTACGTGGGGCGCCCCTTGTCCAGTACGCTCGAAGATTGTTCCCTCCAGTCGTCGGTTGCTCATTTGAATCTTCTTGGGGTCCGCTAGATCTCCGGGATGGACCAGAAGCCGATTTCGAACGACGGATTCCTTCGTGTGCGGGTAGTCGCCCTGGATGTGAACGTTGATTTTTCCAATCGTGTACACACGGTCTTCGTTGACTTGGTACACCAAATCCATCTTGCCCGCCTCATCCAGGAACCTGGGAATCGGCTCGACGTTGGCGAATGTCCGGCCCAACTTGCCGTAGCGGCCTTTCATTTCCTCCACGTCTTTGTTCATCCAGCGAGCGTTGTAGAACTGGCCGGATCGCAGCTTCAGGCTGTTCGCCAATTCGTCGTGAGAGAAGATCTTGTTGCCTTCGATCACCAGATTGCGAATCTGGAACCGCTGGCCTTCGGTGATGCGATAAGTGATGACCGCGTGGGCCACTTTGAAGCTCAGCGGGTTCAGTGGGTTTTCATTGATGTCGACTTCCTTCTCGATCTTGACATCGAAATAACCCAAGCTGTGGTAGTACTGCTTCAAGGCCGCGACGTCGTCGGGCACTCGCTCGGGCTTATACTTGCTGAGGAAAGGCAGTCCGAGAAACGCCGGCTTCATCGCCAGCTTCGTCTTCAGCAGACTGCCGTTGAACGCGTCGTTACCGCTGAACTTCACCGATCCGACGATCACCTTCGGGCCTTCCTGAATCTCGAACACGACTTCCCGCTCGTCCTTCCGATCGCCCGTGAGCAACTTAACCGTCGCGTACGGAAAGCCCTTTTCGTCATAGTGTTCTTTGATCCGGCGCGCCGCCTCGCGATTCACGCTCACATCGTACGGGCTTTGCTCGCGCAAGCCGGTGAGCTTTTCGAGGAACTTTGTGGCAATCCTTTTGTTTCCGCGATACTCGACCTTCTCGACCATCGGTCGTTCGATCACTCGAAACACCAGCACCAGTCCGGCGTCGGAGTGGCGATAGCGCGGCTCGACACCAAAGAACCAGCGCGTGCTGAAAAGCGCTCGCACATCCTCACGAATCTGCTGCGGCACCGCCGGCCGGCCAACGGGCGAGCGAATCAGTTTGCGAATGGCTGCCGTCTCGATCGTGTCGTTCCCCTCGATGACGATGTCGACAATCGGATCGGTCAACGCATCCGGGTTGTCGTCATTCAGCGGCAGTCCCTCATCCAGTCCCGCCGGAACTTGTTCCTCGTCCGGCAACGGTTCGTCGTCGACCTGTCGAGCACGACGATTCGAGCCGCGAACCAGTTCTCTCTTGGCCGGCTGATCCCATGCCGGCGATTGGCCACGCACGCTGGGCATCGAAAGTGTCTGACATCCCGAGGTTGCGACGAGACACATCAGCATCGGTGCCAGCAACGTGACACTGAAACCAACGCGCATTCGTCCGAAAACAAAACGCGAGGTCCGCTCACGGCTGCAAAGCACACGCTCAACACGACGGGTGCCGTCCTTGACACCGTTGTTCACGGGGAGATTCCGAGTGGAAATGCAGGGGTTTGACGATGAGAGACAGACAGGAAGGTTGCGACCGACATCCCGAAGGGCAGCGGGTGTGTATTGCAAAAACCGGTTTCGGAGCAAGATGTGTTCGGCGGAATGCCCGGTGCAGGGCGCACGACGCACTTTGCGCGTAAGCCGGTGGCAACCGTGACCGGCTTTGTTTCGGACATGATGGGCTTTTGTTATCTTGCCTCGCTCGTTTGAGGCGTCTTTGAGCGAAAATATCGGCAGCCAGGCGTGTCGTGATAAAGACCTTGGCACCGGCGTTTTCCGCTGAAAAACCGCCGCGTTTGAAGAATGGCAGCGAGGTGGCCGCATCGTGTCGATCATTGTGCAAAAGTTCGGTGGAACCAGCGTGGCGACCCCCGACAAGATCCTGGCGGCGGCTCAACGAGCTGTCGACGCCAAGCGGGCGGGGCATCAGGTGGTGATGGTTGTCAGTGCTCGCGGGCAAAAGACCGACGAACTGATTGATTTGGCCAACGGAATTTCCAAGAACCCGCCGATGCGTGAAATGGATATGCTGCTGGCCACCGGCGAGCAGGAAGCGGTCGCTCTGGTGGCGATGGCCGTGCATGCACTGGGCGAACCGTCCGTGAGCATGACCGGCGCGCAGATCGGCATCATCACCGACGCGACGCACACGAAAGCTCGCATCCGCAAGATTTCGACGGAGCGTATCCGGCGAGCGTTGGATCACAACAAGATCGTCATCGCAGCCGGGTTCCAAGGAGTCGACGACGATTTCAACATCACAACGCTGGGCCGCGGTGGCAGCGACACGACCGCGACCGCGCTGGCCGCCGTGCTGCAAGCCGTGGAGTGCGAGATCTACACCGACGACGAAGGCATCTTCACAACCGACCCGCGGATCGTGAAGAACGCACGCAAGCTGCAGCACATCTCGTACGATGAAATGCTCGAACTCACGAGCCTCGGCGGTGGCAAGATGCACTCGCGGTCGATCGAGTTCGCCAAGAAATATCGCGTGCGGCTGCGTGTGCGGCCGTCGTTCAACGAGACACTGGGCACGCTGATTTGTCCCGAAGCCGACGAGGGCGGGCCGGTGATGACCGGACTGGCATTGGTCAAAGACGAAGTCCGCGTCAGCCTGTGCGACATCCCCGACCGGCCAGGCGTGATGAGCCTGATCTTCGCCAAGATGTCCGAGCGCAAAATTCCGATCGACATGGTCGTGCAAGACGTCAGTAGCGGCGGACTGGCTCAGGTGTCGTTCACGGTCCCGCAGAACGACCTCGCCGAAACGTTGACGGCGGCGCACGAAGCCGTGACCGAACTCGGTGCGGGCACGGTGCAGCACGGCACCAACTTGGCGAAAGTGTCGTGCGTCGGCAGCGGCATGCGGACCCACACAGGCGTTGCGGCCACGATGTTTCAGTCATTGGCGGACATCGGCGTCAGCATTGGCATGATCACCACCGGTGACATCAAGATTTCCTGCCTCGTCGATCGCAGCCGCTGCCAAGAGGCACTGCTCGCCGTGCATGACGGCTTCAAACTGTACGAGGAAACCGCCGTGGCGCCACCGGTCGGTTGGAATCAAAAGTACGACGCGGTCTCGCACCACTCGCGCGACGAACTGGAGAGGGATGTCGTCTCGCGGCTTTCGCACATGGAAGACATCGTGGTCAGCGAAGTGCTGCTCGACACAGACCAATCACGCGTCACCGTCCGCAATCTTCCGGATGAGCCGGGTGTCGCGGCGCGGATCTTCTCTGCCGTCGCCGAAGGGGATGTGATGGTCGATATGATCGTGCAGAACATCAGCCAGCGCGGTCACGCGAACTTGTCGTTCACCGTTCTGCGGAACGATCTCGATCAGTGCCTGTTGTTGGTCCGCGAGGTTTTGGAACCGTGGCGCGACGCCGCGCTGAGTTTCGAAAGGGACATTGCCAAGCTGTCCGTCATGGGCATCGGCCTGCGCAGCCACACCGGCGTCGGCGAGAAAATGTTCCGTGCCCTTGCCGACGCCAACGTCAACATCCAAATGATTAGCACCAGCGAAATCCGCATCAGCGCCGTCGTGTCGCCCGAAGATGGTCAACGGGCGCTGGAGTCGCTGTTGAAGACGTTTGATTTGTGACTGACGTTCGTCAATAACCCATGCGACTCTCCCGCCTGACCGCATATCACGTCCGCATCCCGCTGAAGCACATCGTGCGACACGCGTCACACGCGCGGCAGGATACCGATTCGCTCATCGTGCGCTGCGAACTCGACAACGGAGCGATCGGTTGGGGCGAGGGGCTGCCGAGGCCGTACGTCACCGGTGAGACGATCGAAAACGCCTGGAGCTTGCTGGCCGAGAGTGACCTTGCGCGGCAGTTGGCCGATCCGTTCGAAAACCTTTCGCAGGCGATCACGTTGGCCGATCGGATCAAGCTCAAGATCGCTGACAGCGGTTGCCCGTTTGTCGAACGAGGTTGTTTCGGTAACTCGGTGCGATGCGCGATCGAGTTGAGTTTGCTCGACGCCGCCGCTCGATCGGATGGCGTGCCGTTATCGCGAGTCACGGAACTCTTGTCCGAGACGTTCGCGATTCGCGAGCCGAAATCGCCAGTGCGGTACAGTTCGGTGATCACGGCCATGTCGCCGTGGCAGACGACCGTGCGAAGCTGGAAGATTCGGCTGTACGGCTTTCACCAAACGAAGGTCAAAGTAGGCGTCGACGGAACCGATGACGCCGACCAACTCCGCCGCATTCGAGCGATTCTGCCCGCCGGACGTGTCGATCTGCGCATCGACGCCAATGAATCCTGGACGTGCGAGAACTTGGAATCGAGCCTCGCTCCGTTGCTTCCATTCAACATCACATCGCTCGAGCAACCGGTGCCGCACAGGCAGCTCGCCGGTTTGGCAAAACTGCGCGGCAGCATCGGCGTGCCATTGATGCTGGATGAGTCACTGTGCAGCCTGACCGACGCTCACCGAGCGATCGAATCCGGCACGTGCGACCTGTTCAACATCCGGCTGTCGAAATGCGGCGGCTTCGTGTCGTCGCTCCGTCTCGCCGCGCTCGCGCATCAAGCGGGACTCGGCTATCAACTCGGCTGCCAAGTGGGTGAAACCGGCATCCTGTCGGCGGCCGGACGTCACTTCGCTTGTTCGGTCGGCGGCATTCGCTACTTGGAAGGGAGCTATGACCGGCATCTCGTGCGCGAACGACTGACCGTACAAGACATCACGTTCGGCCGCGGAGGCCTCGCCCCAGCACTGTCCGGTCCGGGGCTAGGTGTGCAAGTTGATGAGGCGGCATTGCGACGCGTGACGATCCGCGTCACCCAGGTCGCGACGTAGTGATGAAAACAGGAACCGATTAGAGTCTCCGATCATGAATTATGCGCGACGTGCGCGCAATTGGTTCCCTCTCATCCGCATCGGGGGAGAGGGTTAGGTTATGTGGAGTCACCTAGACGCATCCGATTTCAATTCAGGGATGCCATTGAAAAAAAACAACTAACCCTCAACCAAGCGACCCCACTGAGCTTGTCTCAGTAGCTCGCGGGTTTTTGCACGACTTGAACTCCACTCGACCTGACTGCCTCGTAGTGCAGAAACCCGTAAACCGCCGACGCAAGGTCGGCGGGGTCGCTTGTTTGACGACAAACTCTCCGCGTCCCTTCTCATGTTCGTCACGCCTGCCACATTGCTCTATCGCCTGTGTGAAAAACCGGTCTCCGGCGATTGGGAGCGTTTCGTCCGCCGGCTCACTCCGCTCTTGCGACGATGGGCAGCGCGGTTTGGTGTGGCTGACAGCTCAGTGGAAGACCTGTTGCAAGAGTTGTTCGTACTGCTGATTCAGAGAGTACCAGAGTTTCGTTATGAGCCGTCACGTAGTTTTCGAGCCTGGCTCTGGACGGTCTTTCGTCACGAAGTGCTGGCTTGGCAGAAGCGGCAGCCACGGACATGACCGGCACTGGAACTACTCGAAGAACTCAGCAGTGAGGTGCTGTCGGTTTCACGGACAGCTCAACTCCTTAATCTGGAGGATCCAGAAGGGAGTTCAAGATGTCACGGAAAGTGGTTTCAAAGACGAAGCGTGGTCGTCGGTCGTTTACGGATGAGTTCAGGCGGCGCGATCGAAAGCAGTCAGAAGTGAGGTGCGATGCAGGCTGCACCGGGACGATCTCAGTGATGTCGTATGCACGCAGCAACGCCGAACGTGCCGGGAGAACTCCTCGTGGAATCTCAAAACCACTCGTGAGCGTGTGCCGAGTTATTGCTCACACCTTACCGGCCGCACTTTCGTTTTTGCCTTGGTCGCAGAGCGACCGCTGAAGGTAGCCGTGGGTTTCAACCCACGGTCGATGAATCGGCAAACCGATTTCGTCGCGGAGCGACGATTGAAACCACGCCGCGCGGATGACCCATTTCATGTGTGCTGACACTCCACACGTTCAATCGTCGCTCCGCGACGAAATGATTTTCGCGCCATCCGAGCGCCATCCGAGTCCGTGGGTTGAAACCCACGGCTACCGTCAGAAGTCACTCCGTGACTCGGCGACTCTGCTCGCGTTACGACCGTGGCAGCTCGACCAAGTCAGAATCCCGTCCTGAGCCGCATGGTCAGATCGCAACGACATTCGCGGCACGGCTGATGGGCCTATTGCGGACTGTTCGATTCGACATCCACGATGCGAGCGGTCGGCTTGGACAAGTCGACGAGCAACGGCTGTGGCGAATCGACGTAAGCGAAATTGCCGGCCGCGTCACGAGCGACCAAGCGAATGTACAAGCGTGATGGCACGCCGTGGTTGACATTCCAAACGAAGCTGCCGGTGTCCGCTTGCCAGCCGCAGATCGGTTCCCACGGGCCATTCGGTTGAGCCGAGTAGGCCAGCGAGACCGGCTTGTCGCTGGGATTGTCGTCACTGACTCGCCAGTTGATCGTGATCTTGTTCATTTGCCCGCCGGTTCCTTGCTGAGCGGGCAAGAGCTGCACCTGCGGCGGCGTGCGATCGACGACGATGACGATTGACGGCTCTTCACCCGATTGCGGCGGATCGTCGGCCAATCCGGCGCCGCTGCGAACTCGAATGACGAAGCCGTAAAGGCCGTCCTCAGGCACATCGACCACGAACGGGCTTTGCCGATCCGGGTCGTCGCCGTACTTCCACCACTTGCCACCGTTATTTTGCGTCACGAAGAGTTCGACCGCGCTGACGCCCGACGGACCAACGTCGTCGATACGGTAGTTGATCTCGAACCGATGCGACTTCACGGCGCGGAAGCGTCCGTTCGGCGCGGTGCGGACGCGATTCGAGCCCCACTCGGCGGTGTTCATGCGTGGCTGTCCGCCCGAGTTCGAAATCTGAGTCGGTGGGAAGGCGTTGGCCGCTTGTGCCTCGGTCGGAAATTGCACGGCGGAAGGCAACGAGGCCGCCGCTCCGTTCGGCGGCGCGTTGAAGTTCGAGAATGGTCCACTCGGAGGCTTCGGTGCGCCGGACGTGCTTGTCGACGGGCCGAAGGAGAAGGGATTCGAGGAACCGCCGGTCGCGATTGGCTGATTGTAGTCCGCCGCGTCGGGCCGCTGGTTGCCCTGGTCGGGTCGCTGGTTGCCTTGTCCGGGTCGCTGGTTGCCTTGTCCGACCGCCTGCACGACAACCCCCGTTTGAGCCGAACCGACGTTTCCTGCACGATCGGCGACCGAACCGCGAACCGAAACTTGTCCGCCGGCCGGAACGCTCCAACTGGTCTGTCCCGCAGTTTGAGTCTTTACGTTGACCGGCTGCCAGTCGGAGCCGGGCTGCGAAAACTCAAGCACGAGCTTGGTGGGATCGAGATTCACGTCCGAGGCGCTCCACGACAACTGCACTCGCCCCGCTTCCGTTTGCTGCAACAACAACTGCAAGTCAGGAGCTTGTCTGTCCACGATGACAATCAAACCGGGCTCGACCACGTTCGAGTCGGGATGCAGTTGGTTGCGTCCGTCGAGCGTTCGCACAGCGAACCAATATTCACCGTCTGAGGGCGCCTTGAAGCTAAAGCGACCGGCTTCCGGAGCAACGGTCTGCGCGTGCTGCCAATCCAAACCACCGTTGCGAGACAGAAATAGGCGGATCTCGCGCGCCGCCAGTCGACGCATTTCGGTCTGATCGAAGCGATACGGAATGGAAAAGTTTGGTTGATTCGTGACCTGCGTGGCGGGGCCTTGCCCCCAGGCTTCGGCGGTGCCCAGAACCACAACCAAACTCAATACCCAGCGAACTAGCGGCTGCATCTCGAAGTCTCCCACGCCCAAGTGCTCGATCCTCCGCCGATGGGCTTGCTGAAATCACCATCGGGCAGAGCATCCGCGCAAGGCACCGAGCCTTTTCGTCCGTATCGGCGATAACCGTCGTAAGACTTGAAACGAATGTCAGGAAACCGCTGACCTTGCTGATCAGCGAGAGTTTGCCGCAGGGAGCAAAAGTGTTGAGCTGAGCGACGAGGCAGTTTGGGAAGAGCAGCGAGTCGCTAAAGTCGTGAGACTTCAGGCTCCGAACTCTCACCGGCTACTGTCGAGCGGTCTCTTTGGTTTACTCAGCTCGCCAGCGACTGCCGAGTCTGCTTGACGAGCGCGACATATTGAGTGGCCAAATCACGGATACGACTCATATTGCCCGACTCGACGGCGGACTTCTCGACCAACTGGCTGCCAAGTCCGACCGCACATGCTCCGGCCTTGAAGAACTCGGGGAGTGTCTTGAGGTCGACTCCTCCGGTCGGCAGCAGTCGGACTTGGGGAAGCGGACCGCGCAGCGCTTTCAAATAGTTCGGTCCGACGCAGTCGGCGGGGAAGACCTTGACGATGTCGGCTCCGGCTTCCCAGGCGGTGACGATCTCGGTGGGCGTGAAGGCTCCCGGCATCACCAGTTTGCTGTAGCGTCGGCAAAGCTGGATGACGTGCAAGTTCAGCGACGGCGACACGATGAATTCTGCTCCAGCCAGCAACGCGGCGCGACACGTTTCCGGGTCGAGAACCGTGCCAGCTCCCAACAGAATCTTGTTTCCCAAGTCTTTGCGAACGGCGGCCAGGATTTCGAGCACCCTGGGCACAGTGAACGTCACTTCAATGACGTCGATGCCCCCTTCGAAAAGTGCTCGCGCGACGCCGACCAGTTGATCGCCGGAAGTCGCTCGAATGATGGCCACAATGCCACAATCCAGCACACGCTGCAGATCGGTCGGGGAACTCATCAGGCATCCTCAAACGAGAGTCGGTCACTGGCTCAGACGGGCAGAATTCTAGGCCGCCCGTGGCGGAGGCTGCCAGCGTCCGCACGGTGCCTCGGGTGGCTGAAGTGACTGAAAGTGTGATCAATACGTTACCCGCCATCGAACGGTCTTGTCCCGTTCGACGCAGATCTCGATAATTCGTCCGCAGTCGTGGGACGGATTGGCAATCAGTTCTAGTTACTTAAAAGAGGAATCTCGCGGTGATTCTGGCGGCCAGGCGATCCATGTCGGTGTTGGAGTTCCTTCAAGAGGGTCGTTGGAGTTGGGTGGTGCTCGCGGTGACCCTCGTCGTTTTGTTTGCGATCGTCTTGAGATTGAAGGAGTGGCTGCGCTCAAAGGGGCTGGCGGAGAATTCGCCCGAGCAGCTATTGTTGGAGTTCCGGGACATCCACCGGCAAGGGAAACTGTCGCCAGACGAATATCGCCACATTCGTGAACGGCTGGCCAAGAAGACCGGTCAATCCGACGGCGTGGACAATGCGGCGCAAGGGCCTTCTGCGGGTGATTCAGCCGGAACCTCGTCTGCGGGCAAGGACTGATGCCCCTCTCCAGGGGAAGCCGATATCGGTGGAGACTCACAACTGGCGAGCCGACAACTGAATGTGTATTCCGAGAGAGCACGGACGCTGTCTCTTCCTCAAGTGGCGGAAATGGCCTTTCGCCCGACCGTCACTTAGGTGGTTTTGAGGTTTGAACGACAGCGTTGAAGGAACTCACATGGCCTCTTCTGGAAAAGATTTCGGCTCGGGAAAGCGCGGCGCCGCCAGCGGCAAGAAGAACGCGTCCTGTTCCTTCTGCCGCAAGAGCTATCGCGAAGTCGGTCCGCTGGTCGAAGGACCGGAGGATGTGTACGTTTGCGGCGAGTGCGTCGAGCTGTGCCAGTCGATCCTCGATCAAGAGCGACGTCGCCGAGGCACCCCGCACAAGCTCTTCACGAAAGTTCCGACGCCGCGCGAGATCGTCAAGCACCTGGACACCTACGTCGTCGGGCAGTCGCGCACGAAGAAAGTGCTCGCTGTCGCGGTTCACAATCACTACAAGCGGCTGATGCTCAACAACGATGTCGATAATGACGTCGAAATCGAAAAGTCGAACATCCTGATGATCGGCCCGACGGGTTCGGGCAAAACCTTGCTGGCTCGCACGCTGGCCAAGTTTCTGCAAGTACCGTTCGCGATCGGCGATGCCACGACGCTGACCGAGGCCGGCTACGTCGGTGAAGACGTCGAGAATCTCTTGCTCAAGCTGCTGCATTCCTGCGACTTCGACATCGACTCGGCACAGCGCGGCATCGTGTTCATCGACGAGATCGACAAGATCGGCAAGACGTCCAACAACGTGTCGATCACCCGCGACGTTTCGGGCGAGGGTGTGCAGCAAGCTTTGCTCAAGATGCTCGAAGGCACCGTCGCCAATGTCCCGCCGCAAGGGGGCCGCAAGCATCCCGAGCAGCAATACATCCAAGTCGACACGACGCACATTCTGTTCATCTGCGGCGGCACATTCGTGGGTCTGGAAGACATCGTAGGACGGCGGCTAGGCCGAAAGATGATTGGTTTCGGACACGACAACACGGCTCACGACGATCGCCTGCGTCGGCATGACCTGGTCCACGAGGTCAACGTGGAAGACATTCTCGAATTCGGCATGATTCCGGAACTGGTCGGCCGCTTGCCGGTCCACACGACGCTCAGCAAGCTGTCCGAGCCGGACCTTGTCCGAGTGCTCACCGAACCGAAGAACGCACTGGTCCGTCAGTACCAAAAATTCTTCGAGATGGAAGAAGCTCATCTGGAAATTACCGACGAGGCGATCCGCGAAATCGCCAGGATCGCGATTCAAAAAGACACCGGCGCTCGCGGACTCCGCAGCGTGATCGAGGGAGCGATGTTCGACATCCTGTTCGAGCTTCCCGATCAAGAGCCGGGCAAGAAATACATTCTCACCCCCGAAGTCGTCCGCGGCGACACCCACCTCTTCCCACAGGACGGCTCGGCCGCCGCGTGAGTTCTTTTTTGGTTTCCTCGGCACACCAAGGAATACTCTCATGGCAGACGCCACTGAAGAAGTCCTCAAGGCCAACCGAGCATTGCTCACCTCAATCGACAATCAAAACTGGAACGCCTACGCCGAACTGTGCGACCCCAGCCTGACCGCCTTCGAGCCGGAAGCTCTCGGCCATGTGGTCGCCGGCATGGATTTCCACCATTTCTACTTCAAACTTCAAAGCTCTGGCCGCCCGAAGCAATCGACGATGGCCTCGCCGCACGTGCGAGTCATCGGCGACACGGCCATCGTTTCGTACATCCGTCTGACCCAGCGAGTCGAAGCCGACGGAATCCCCGCAACATTCGCCAGCGAAGAAACGCGCGTCTGGCAGAAACAAAGCGGCACTTGGAGACACGTCCATTTCCACCGCTCGGTTCCCACGCAAGGCTGAGATTTTCAGGAGATTATGCACGACGCGTCCTACAACCCACCCCCTATCGGCCTGCTGGTCTCCTCCGATCTATTCTTCACCAGTAAAGTCACGAGCACCGCGCAGGCGTTGGGCCTGCGAGTCGACAGTGTTGACGACCCTGCAGCGGCAGTCACACGGCTGCAAGCAGGTGGTATCGCGTGTGTGTTCGTCGACCTGGCGGCCCCGCAAGCCTCGGTCGATGCCGTCATGGCCGCGTTGCCACCCGCTTCGCGAGTGCCCGTGATCGCGTTTGGCTCGCATGTCGCGACCGACATTCTGGACTCCGCCCGCGACGCCGGCGCTGAGGTCATGCCCCGCAGCCAGTTCTCCGCCACGCTGCCGGACATTCTCAAACGGCATTTGCAGCGGCCCCTTGCCTGAGCATGAAGATATGAGCAAGGCCCATCGAATAGCGGCCACGGCTGGCTAATTCTTCAATCTGCGTCTTGGTTGAAATACAAGCCCGAAGCGCAAGCGAGGGATTTCTGCGGATTCCCTCGCTTGCGCTTCGGGCTTGTAGGCCTCCACAGACCACGCAACCGGACCAATTAGCCGGCCGTGAATAACGGCAGGCGGAATCACATTCAAGGAGGACGCAGTCCTGCTTGTCAGATACCGTGACGGCAAGGGAGAAACATATCTGGTTGGTCCCCGGGGGCGTGTTGGAGGATGATGAGAACGTCGTCCAAGCCGGTCAAAGAGACGCTGGAGGAGACGGAGGGAAAGGAAATGGAAGGAATCATCGAAGCAGCTTGGTTCACCAAGGCTCAACTCGCTGGCGAAGTCATATTTCCTGCTCCACTCATCGAGTACGATTGGAATCGCCTACGATCGAAGAACTGGCAAGTCGAATGCCTGCCCTCGCGAAAGGCAGCCTTCTGAAGAAGCGATCGGTTAGCCGCGTCTGATCCACAGCGTTAGGCCGGAAAATCCAAACTCGGTCATGACTGCTTGCCGAAGATCGACTCGTACCAGAGCGCCACACGAAAGAGGTCAACGTCGCCAGACTGGGCGGCGATGAGTTGCAGTCCCAGCGGCAGGCCGTCGGGCGAAAGGCTCATCGGAAGCGTGATCGTCGGAAAACCGAGAAAGCTCCACGGCGAGTTCATGCACGGGTCGCCGGTGGTTTCGGGCGTCGGAGCGGGTCCGCGTGCGGCGGGGCAGAGCCAGATCGAGTCGCCGATGGCGGCTCGGGCTTTGCGACGCAGTTCGATTTGGAACTGCCGCGCCGCCGCGTAGTCGATAGCTCGCACGGCGAGGCCCTCTTCGATCAAGCCGCGCACGGCAGGAGTGAATTGTTCCGGGTGTTGTTTCAGGCGCTCGGCCTGCGACGCCGCGATCTCCACGGCCATGATCGCCCGGTGATGACGCCACAACCTGGGCAGGTCGAGCACATCCCACGATAATCGTTCGACCCAAGCGCCGTGAAAAATCAGGTCGCTCTCCGCCTGTTCCAACGCCTCTTTCATCGCCGGCTCGGTCATTTCCGAGAAGCCATGCTCTAACAGGTGCAGGTCGAGCCGATTGTTCGGATTCTCACCGATGAGACCGTGTATCGAGCGGTGCCCCTGGAAGCCTTTATCCAGCGGCGCGCTGAGCAACGCGCGAAACTGGTCGCGCTTCGCCGACGGAGCCAGCGCTGTCATCAGGTGCACAAGATCAGCCACCGGCCGCGCCATAGGGCCGGGGTGATCGAGGCTCGGGGCGAACGGAAAGATGCCGTCGCGACTGAGCGAGCCAAAAGTGGGCTTGTAGCCGGCGATGCCGCAAAACGACGCCGGGCGAGTGATCGAGCCGCCGGTTTGCGAGCCGAGTGCTCCCAAACACATGCCGGTCGCGACGGCTGCGGCAGAACCGCTCGAACTGCCGCCCGGCGTGCGGTCGAGGTTCCACGGATTGCGTGTCGGCGACGGGTCGAAGTAGGCATACGGCGTCGTCACAGTCTTGCCGACGATGACCGCTCCCGCCTCGCGCAGCCGACGTACCAGCGTTGCATCACGACTCGCGACCGAGACCTCGCGCCGCGGCGCACCGACTCCTGTCACTTGTCCCGCGATGTTGAAGATGTCTTTCACGCCGATCGGAATTCCATGCACCGGTCCTCGCCATTTCCCGGCTTTCAATTCGGCGTCCAGATCGTTGACGGATCGCTCAACCTCTTCGCCACCGAACCGCACCCACGCCTTCACGCTCGGTTCGAGTTCTTGAAACACCGACCGGCAGCGTTCGAAAACAACACGACAGGAAAGACGTCGATCTCGAATTTGAGCTGACACGCCGCGGATGGTTTCGTCGGACGAAGTGGACAAGCGGAGTGGCATGACAGGGACTCCCAGATAAACCGCAACCGAACAAGAACAAACGCAGGCTATCTCACATGGGGCACGTTTCCAACTTGGCGTCCAATCATTCGATTGCAAAAGTCGTGGCCCAGGCGATCGCCAGAGAACCGCCGGAGTTGCATCACAGCAATTGGCTCAAATGACGCCTGTCGTCCAGGCCCTTGTGGCTTGATTGAATCACGGTAGAGGCCGAATCACTCAGGCCACAACGGCCAGGGGTCCGGACTTGGGAATTGCTGTTATACACTCATTACGGGAGCCTCCTTCATTTTTCCGTTGTGGTGATCCGAGACGCTGTTTACAATTCCCCCTGATTTCGCCGGCTTCCCTAGCTCGTGAGGACGTTCTCACCTGCCAGCATTTTTTCTGGAACAATGCCGGCTTGTTCTTTGGAAGGGAACACGGAACTTACGCGCTATGTCGAGCAACATCTTCACGAGTGAATCGGTCAGCATGGGGCATCCGGACAAGGTGGCGGATCAGATTTCGGATGGCATCCTCGATTCCCTGCTGGCTCAAGACCCCCGTTCGCGCGTCGCTTGCGAAACACTCTGCACGACGGACACGGTCGTACTTGCCGGTGAGATTACTTCGCAAGCGAAAGTCGACTTCGTGCAAGTGGCTCGCAATGTCGTTCGCGACATCGGGTACACCAGCAACGACATCGGTTTCAACGCCGACTCGTTCCGCTGCTTCGTGGCGTTGCACTCGCAGAGTGACGACATCGCAATGGGTGTCGACCGCGACGGGGCTGGCGACCAAGGTTTGATGTTCGGCTATGCCTGCAATCACACGCCCGAGTTCATGCCCGTGCCGATCGCGTTGGCTCACCGGATCATCAACCGCTTGACTGAAGTTCGTCAGAAGCGAGTTGTGGATTGGCTGCGACCCGACAGCAAGAGCCAAGTCAGCGTCGAATTTCGTGATGGCAAGGCGGTCGGCGTTTCGGCTGTCGTGGTGTCCACGCAGCATTCGGAACAAGTCTCGCAAGAGGAGATCGCCAGCTTCGTGAAGGCGGAAGTGGTCCGTCCGTCGATTCCCGAAGAGTGGCTGACGTCGCAGACCAAGTACCACATCAATCCGACCGGACGCTTTGTGATTGGTGGTCCGCATGGCGACACGGGTCTGACCGGCCGCAAGATTATCGTGGACACGTACGGTGGTTGGGGACGTCACGGCGGCGGAGCCTTTAGCGGCAAGGATCCGACGAAAGTCGATCGCTCGGCGGCGTACATGGCTCGCTATGTGGCGAAGAACATTGTCGCGGCGGGCTTGGCGTCCGAGTGCGAAGTGCAACTCGCCTACGCGATCGGTGTGGCGGAACCAGTCAGCGTCCACGTCAACACGAACGGCACGA
>CAZPUJ010000643.1:0-12153 GCA_964589725.1 uncultured Planctomycetaceae bacterium | reverse complement strand
GCAAATCGCGCACATTCGAGCGAGCTTCCACCAGCCGCAATTGGATGCCTCGAGCGGCGCAATCTTTCTGCAATCCCGACAACATGCGAGCGGAGGCGACATCGACGTAGGGCGAATTGGAAAGGTCGCATACGACGAGCCTCAACGGTGTCGCGGACTGAATCTTCTCCCACACGGCACTCCGCACGTGATCGGCGTTGAAATACAGGAGCGACGCTTCAACGCGAAAAATCAACACACCCGGAATGGCTTCGTTATCGGGGTGACGTTCGATGTCGGAATACCGCCGAGTGCCGGGAATGCGGCCGAGAAACGCGACATGTGGCCGAGCCGCCTGGCTGATCAACATCAGCAGCGAAACGATCGCCGCCAGTAAGACTCCTTTGAGAATGCCCAGCAGCAAGACACCCACCAGGGCCACCACGGCGATTCGGAATTCCAATCGGCTGACTTGCCGCAGTCGACGCAGTGCCGACACATCAATCAGACCCTTCACGGCGACCAGCACGACCGAGGCCAGCACCACAGTGGGCAAGTTTCGCAGCAACTCCGTCAAAAACAGCAGACAAACTCCCAAGGTGACCGAGGCGATTACCAACGCGAGCGGCGACTTCGCCCCCGCCTTGTCATTGACGGCCGATTGCGACAGACCGCCCGCGACGGGAAAGCCCTGGCCGAACGCCACTGCGAAGTTAGCCGCGCTCAGCCCCAGCAACTCCTGACGCGGATCGACTTCATAGCCGTTCTTCGCCGCCAAAGTTCGCGCGGCGGAAACGCTTTCAATGTACGACAGCAGAAAACAGGCGAACGCCAGCGGAATGATCCCGTCCACGTCGCGGAGCCGCAGCGAAGGACGACCGATCGCCGGCAACCCCTGTGGCAGCTCGCCGACGATCTTCAGTCCGTGTTCGCTGAGCGAACTCAGCGACATCACGACGATCGACAGCACCACCACCGCCAAGGCCACGGGTCGGCCGGGCAGCAGTTTTTCGCCGGCCAGCAACAGCGCGAGCGCCACCAATCCAAAGCCGAGCACGATGGGATTCGTCTCCGGAATCTGCCCGGCGAGAATCCACAGTCGCTCGAAGAAATGCTCTCCGCCGCCCGACACGCCGAATAGTTTCGGCAATTGTGTCAGCGCGATGGTCAGAGCCGCTCCGGCCTTGAAGCCGAGCAGAATCGTTTCGCTGACGAAGCTCATCAGAGCACTCAGCCGCAGCAGCCACGCCAGCGCGCTCAATCCGGCAACGACGAACGCGGTGAGCGCGGCAATTCCCGCCCAGCGAGCCGGATCGCCGTCCGCCATCCCCGCGACGGTCGTCCCCACCAGCATGGCAATCGCCGACGTCGGCCCGACCGCCAGTTGTCGCGAAGTCCCGAACAACGCATAGGCCAGTCCGCCGAGCAAATAGCAATAGATGCCGCAGTGAGGCGGCAGCCCGGCCAACGTCGCATAAGCCAGCGACACCGGAATCGCATAGGCTGCCAGAGTCACTCCGGCCACGACATCGCTGGCGAGCCATTCGCGTTGGTAGCTTGCAAGCCATCGCGCGATTGGCAGCGTCGACGGCCATCGTGAGGTGGGAGTGTTGTCTGTGTTTGTTGCCATGAGTTGAGTCGCCGATTCCACTCGTTGATTGGAGCACAGGTTGACATTTGCACAAAGTAACCCGACGCATCAGCGAGGGCAGGCGCTCCGAACGACATTGAGCTCCACGTTTCTTGAAGCGTTCGCCCTCGCTGACGCTTCGGGTTACTTTTTGATGCGGCTTCGTCGGGGCTAAACCATCTTGCCGGACTGTATCGTCTGAGGTGTTAGCCCATCGAGCGCTTGGCGGATCACTCCCGCGCTGTGGCTCAACAAACCGGACTCTTGTTCGTTGAGCGGCAGCGGAAATGTCTCGAGGACGCCGGCACCTCCCACCAAACGTGGCAAAGCCACGGTGACATCAGGCACGCCAACGACGTCCGCCGCCGGGGCGCAGACTGTCAGGATCGAGCGCTGGTCGTGCAGAATCACATCGACGATGCGAGCCAATGCACTGCCGATGCCGTAGTAGGTGGCACCCTTGCCGCCGATGATCGAGTAGGCTGCGTGCCGCACGTTGTGGTCGATCTGCTGACGAATCGCCTCAGTGATTTCGATGCCGCGCAGCCGGGCGAACGATTCGAGCGGCATTCCGCCGATCGTGGCCAGCGACCAAGTGAGCACTTCGGAATCGCCGTGCTCGCCGATCACATAGGCGTGAACGTGATGCGGGTCGACGCCGCAATGCGTGCCAAGCAGACTGCGGAAGCGGGCCGTGTCGAGGGTCGTCCCCGATCCGAGCACTCGGCCGGCGGGCACGCCGCACTCGGCGGCGAATCGCGCGGCCAGATGCGTCATCACATCCACTGGATTCGTCGCCACGACGAGCACCGCATCCGGAGCGTGCTTGAGCACCGTCGGCACAACCTCGCGAAAGACGGCCGCGTTACGCTGCAACAATTGCAACCGAGTTTCGCCCGGCTTCTGTCCGACACCCGCGCACAGCACGACGACTCGGCTGCCCGCCAAGGCGTCGTAATCGCCCGAATGGATTTCCAGCGGATGTGCGAACGGCACGGCATGACGAATGTCGTCCGCTTCCGCTGCCGCGCGGTCAGCGTTCTTATCCACGAGCACGATCTCGCGCCCGACGCCTTGCATCACAAGAGCGTATCCGGCTGTGGCTCCAACAAATCCGCTCCCGACGATTCCGACTTTCATTTTACCACCTCACTGAGTTGGCCCTGGCGGAGCGAGCTCATTCCATGGGACAGGTTGGGTGGCACGCCCTGAGGCTTTCCGAAGGGCGTGGCGGAGAACCACGCCCTTCGATGACTCAGGGCGTGCCACTCACGATTTCATTCCACAGGACAAGGCACGGCATTCCAAATCTCTGCGGCGTATTCGGCGATCGTCCGATCGCTGGAGAATTTTCCGGAGCAGGCGACGTTGAGGATCACCTTGCGCGTCCAGGCGTCGGGATCGGCGTACAACTCACCGAGTCGCTGCTGGGCCTGAGCGTACGACGTCAGGTCTGCCAGGTGCATGAAGTAGTCACCTCGATCGAGCAGCGACTCGCGGATCGGCGCGAAGATTCCCGGCTCGTCGCGGCTGAAGTGGTCGTTGAAGATCAGATCGAGAGCGGCTCGCGTCTCCGGCTCGTTGTCGTAGTGCCAGCGCGGGCTGTAGAAGTAGACGCTACGGCTGTTGGAGACCTGCTGGGCGGTCAGGCCGAACAGGAAGAAGTTTTCTTCGCCGGCCTCCTGGGCCATCTCGATGGTGGCTCCGTCGCGCGTGCCGATCGTCAGAGCGCCGTTCATCATGAACTTCATGTTGCCGGTGCCGCTGGCTTCGTAGCCGGCCGTCGAGATCTGTTCCGAAACGTCGCTGGCCGGGATCAGCCGTTCGGCAAGCGACACATTGTAGTTCGGCAGGAACACGACTTTAATCCGCCCTCGCGTGGCAGGGTCTTCGTCGATCACTCGGCCGACGTTATTGATGAGCTTGATGATCAGCTTGGCGAGGCGATACGCCGGGGCCGCCTTGCCGGCGAAGAAGAACGTGCGCGGCGGGATCGTCAGCGACGGATTAGCTCGCAGCCGGTTGTAAAGCACAATCACGTGCAGTGCGTTGAGCAACTGCCGCTTGTATTCGTGAATGCGTTTGATCTGGCTGTCGAAGATCGTGCTCGGTTCCACGATCTGGCCTGTCGTTGTCTTTAGCCAGGTCGTGAATCGTTCTTTGGCCGCTTGCTTCGTCTGGCGGAAGCGAGTGCGAAACGCCGCATCGTCGGCGAGCGGTCGCAGGCGTCGCAATTCGCTGAGGTCTGTCACCCAGCGGTCGCCGATCGCTTCGGTGATCAACGCAGACAGGTCTCGGTTCGCCGCCAGCAGCCAGCGGCGCGGCGTCACTCCGTTCGTCTTGTTGTTGAAGCGCTCAGGGAACAGCTCCGCGAAGTCGGCGACGACGCGAGTCCGTAGCAGGTCGGAATGAATCTGCGCCACACCATTCGTGCTGTGCGTGCCGACGATGGCGAGGTTGGCCATGCGGACCTGGCGTTCCGTCGCTTCCTCGATGAGGCTTACTCGCCGCACGCGGCTTTCGTCGCCGGGGAATTGCTGCTGCACGTTGTCGAGGAAGCGGCGGTTGATCTCGTAAACGATCTCTAACAGCCGCGGACAAACCAGCTCGAAGAACAGCACCGGCCACTTTTCGAGAGCTTCGGGGAGCAGCGTGTGATTCGTGTAGGCCAGCGTGCGGACGGTCAAATCCCAGGCCTCATCCCAGCCGAGATGAGCTTGATCCAGCAGAATGCGCATTAGTTCGGCGACCGCCATCGCCGGGTGTGTGTCGTTGAGTTGAATCGCCACTTTGTCCGGCAGCAGTCGCCAATCGTCGTTCGAGCGCCGGAAGCGAGCCACGATATCACCCAGCGAACAACACACCAGAAAATACTCTTGGACAAAGCGCAGCGCCTGACCGGCGCGGGTCGAATCGTCGGGGTACAGCACCCGTGTGACGGTCTCGGCCAGCACGCGGTCCACGATGGCGCCCACGAAATCGCCGGTGCTGAACTCGCCGAAGTCGAAGAAGTCGGGCGTGGCCGCGCTCCACAGTCGCAGTGTGTTGATCGTGCGTCCGCCGTAGCCGACGACCGGTCGGTCATACGGTATGCCGAGTAACGGCGTCGAGTGTCCGGGAGTGGCACGCAGGGCACCATTCTCCAAATGGAACGAACAACCCATGGGAACCTGGACCGTTTCGCGCGGGCGTGTGACTTCCCACGGATCGGGTTGAGCCAGCCAGTGGTCCGGTTGCTCGACCTGAAAGCCGTTCTCGATCGACTGTCGGAAGATGCCGTATTCGTACCGCAGGCCGTAGCCCATCGCCGGAATCTGGAGCGTGGCCAGCGATTCGATGAAGCAGGCCGCCAGCCGCCCCAGGCCGCCGTTGCCCAGGCCAGCGTCCGGTTCTGTCTCAATGACTTCCTTCCAATCCTGTCGCGGGTCCGAGCGGAGGTCGTCGCGAACGAACTTCTCGACTCCCAGGTTGATGATGTTGTTGACCAGAGTGCGGCCGATCAGGAACTCCATCGAGAGGTAATAAACCCGTTTCGGGTTTTCCGTGTCGTGCGTCTGCTGAGTCAACAGCCAGCGCTGCGTGAGCAGATCGCGCAGCGAGCGAGCCACCGCCTCAAAGCGTTCTCGCTGGCTGGCCTCTTCCGCAGGCACCACATGATCGAACACGAGATGCCGGTCGTAGTGTTCGTGATCGGCCTTGTCAGTGAAGCGGAACGCTCCGCACTCGTACTGTTCTAGTTTCTTCGGTGCTTTCTTTGTCGTCATGGAATGGTCTCCTCGGTGAATACATGGTGGCGGACGCTGCCAGCGTCCGCATCAGGTTGTTGTTGGATGCCATGCCGACGCAGGCTGCGTCGGCCACGTTCAATCTCGAAAGCACTCCTTCAATCGCGGGTCTTGAGTGAAAATGCGCTCGACCTCCGGCAGGACATCGCGGCTCGCCAGGACCGTGTAGTAACCGGCTTTGATCGACGGTGCCGCTCGGATCGCCTGCAACCACTCCGACCGCGAGAACGGGTCTTCGGCGATGGCGGTCCAAAAGCCGATGGCGTCGAACAGCTCGGCGATCCGGTCGGTGTGCGTTCCTTGAAGAATGCTGACGATGTACGTCGCGACCCCTACCTGAAGGCCATGCAATCGCGGCCGCGCGGAGATCGCATCGAGTGCGTGTGAGATCAGGTGCTCGCTGCCGCTGGCTGGACGCGATGATCCGCACATCTCCATTGCGATGCCGTTCAGCATCAGGGCCGTGGCCAAGAGTCGGACGCCCTCCAGGTCGAAGCTCCGATCACTGCGATTCGTAGAATGGGGACTCTTGCCCGTCTCTGAGGGATGTTTGCTTGTCTCTGAATTCGGGACGGGCAAGAGTGCCCATCCTACAAACGCGTGGATCGACCCGTCCGAGAGCAGTGCCGCGAAGTCATTGACCGGCTCGCCGGTCTGGTGGAAGGCGAGCTTCCAATCGCGAACAGCCGTGAATTTCGCGACCAGATCGCCAACCCCGGAGAGCGTCAAGATGCGCGGCGCATTTAGGCACACGGCCGTGTCGATGATGACGCCGAACGGTAGAGCCGCCGGAAGCGAGCGGCGCTTGCCACGGATCGTGAGGCTCGACTGCGGACTGCAAAAGCCGTCGTTCGAGAGCGATGTCGGCACCGCGTAATACGGCAGCCGGCCGAGGAAGCCCACATACTTCGCCACATCAAGCGCCTTGCCGCCGCCCACCCCGACAACTGCGGACACATTGCCGGGCAGATCGGCGAACACTCGAGCTGTCGATTCGAGATCGTTGTCCGAGACTTCGATCCAAGCGACCGGATCGATGCCCTCCCCCTTCAGGGTGTTGGCGACTCGGTCCGGGATTGGCGACTGAAGCCCCTTGCTGACCAGGACAGCCACGGCGCGACGTTCATCTCGGCCGAGATAAGTCCCAAGACGGTCCAAAGCGCCCTCTTTCACGCGGACCAGCGTCGGAATTGAAATTTGTGTTGGCCGAAGCATGTCAGGTCTCCATCGTGGCCGACGCAGCTTGCGTCGGCAGCGGATGCTGGCAGCATCCGCCACGCTGCAAAAGGCGACTTGCAATGTCAGACCACACATCGTACGGATAAAATAGCAGATGCTCGCCACGCAAAACGCCGGCCAGATCACCGCGAGCAAACCGGCGTTCCGCCGGCACGAGCCGCGCCGGCTCTGCGTCGGGGAATCCGTCGCCCGCAAACGCCACCGTCAGCCCTTGGTTCAAGAAGTCGCGCACCACGCCGGTCTTGTCCACGCCGAGCGTCGGGGACCAGTACGGCGAACTCGTCGGTATCTCCATCAGCAGTCCCTTGCCGGTTTCAAACCGTGTGCCGTCAAAGTCGCTGACCAAGACGCCGCCTCGATTTGTCCCGCGGGATGCACTCATGAGCCGCTCATCCTTTGCTATTCGTGTAGAGCATCGCCACCGAACGATCCGCGACTCGGTAGGTAGAGCCGGACACTTTGGGTGCCTGGTCCCAAGAGACGATGTCGTTCGGCGAATCGAGCGACGTGTCGAGCCAGCGCCGCCATTGGCCGGTCTCCAACTTCGGCAGTTCGAATTCCAACGGCTCGAAGTGTGCATTCAGGATGAAGTGGAACATCAGCCCCTCACGGCGCATTTCGCCACCGAACGCGATGCTGTGCGAAGAATCGCCCCAGTCGGGCTGGTTCAGCTTGACGCCATGCCAAGCTTTCTTGGCGTCCCGCAGCATGGCGTTGACGCTGATTCGCTGACGCTCGTGTTCGACGTTGCGCAAGCCACGCCGAGCGCACAGCAGACTGACGAAGCGATGGATGTCGGCATGTTTCTCCAGCAGCGTCCAGTCGAACCAACCGAGCTCGTTGTCCTGGCAGTAGGCGTTGTTGTTGCCGCGCTGAGTGCGCCGGACTTCGTCCCCCATCACGAACATCGGCACGCCCAGCGAGAGCAGCGTGACCGTCAGATAATTCTTCACCTGGCGATTGCGGAGTTTTTCGATCGCCGGGTCATCAGTCGGGCCTTCGATGCCGCAATTCCAACTGCGATTGTCGTCGGCACCGTCGCGGTTGCCCTCGCCGTTCGCTTCGTTGTGTTTCTGGTTGAAGGAAACGACATCGTTGAGCGTGAAGCCGTCGTGACACGTTACGAAGTTGACGCTCTGCTCGACTTCGCGTTCCTCGTGGCCAAAAATCTCCGGGCTGCCGACCATCCGATCGGCGATGCGCCGCACGGCTCCTGGTGCGCCGCGGAAGAAGTCACGCACGTCGTCGCGGAAGCGGCCGTTCCACTCCTTCCAGGCGTCACCGACAAAGCTGCCGACCTGATACAGCCCGGCCGCGTCCCACGCTTCGGCCAGGAGCTTCGTTCCCGCGAGAACCGGATCGGATTCGATATCCCACAGCACCGGCGGGTTCGGCTGAACGCTTCCGGACGCATCGCGCGTCAGAATCGATGCCAGGTCGAAGCGGAAGCCATCAACGTGCATTTCCTCGACCCAATACCGCAGGCTGTCCACGATCAGGCGGCGCACAATCGGATGATTTGCATTGAGTGTGTTGCCGCAGCCGGTGTAATTCGCGTACCGCGCGCCGCCGTTTTCCAGTATGTAGTAGGCCGGGTTGTCGATGCCGCGAAAGCTGAGCGTCGGTCCGCGCTCGTCCCCTTCGGCCGTGTGGTTAAAGACCACGTCAAGAATGACCTCGATCCCTGCGCAGTGCAGGGCTTTCACCATGTCTCGGAATTCGTTAACCGCGCCCAGCGGATCCCGACGCGAGCTGTAAGCCTGATGCGGCGCGAAGAACGAGACCGGTGCGTAGCCCCAGTAATTGATCTTACCCAGCGGGGCGTCCAGTGCGTCGAACTGAAACACCGGCAGCAGTTCCACCGCCGTGATGCCGAGTTGCTCGAGGTACGGAATCCTTTCGATCAAACCGGCGTATGTTCCGCGAGTCTGTTCGCCGAGTCCGGTATTGGGATGGCAGGTGAACCCTCGAACGTGCATCTCGTAGATGATTGTCCGCGACGAGGGTCGTTGCAGCGGCTGGTCTCCCTCCCAGTCATAGGCACTGGGATCGACCACCACGCTCTTCATCGCCATCGCGGCGTTGTCCCCTTCCAGGCGCGCGGCTTCGCGCGAGTAGTTTTTCGGAACAACCACGCCACGACCGTACGGGTCGAGCAAGATTTTCTGGGAGTCGAATCGCAATCCTTGCTCGGGAGCCGTCGGACCTTGCACCCGATAGCCATAAAGCTGTCCCGAACGCACGCCGGGCACAAACACATGCCAATAGTGGTAGGTGCGATTCGCGACCGGATCGAGCGTCACGACCCGAACCGGAGCATCATCATCATCATCCTGATCGAAGAACAACAACTCGACACCCGCCGCACTGCGCGAGAACAGGCTGAAATTGACACCGCCGTCCACGACCGTGGCTCCCAGCGGTGAGCTTCTCCCCATGTTCCTGACGGTTGTCATGATCGACTCATCGCACTCAAGGCCAAGTAGCCGAAGTCGTGAGAGCGTGTTGAATTTCACCCCACTGGGCTTGCCCCAGTGGCTCGCGGGAATCTGCACTACTTCCTTTCCCCATGATTTCGAGTAGTGCAAAATCCCGCGAGCCACCCCGACAAGCGGGGTGGGGTGATTTTCAACAAGGTCGTGAGACTTCGGTGTTTCGGCATCTACCCACCGAAGTCTCACGACTTCGGCTACTCCAAACAAATTGCGGTAAAACTTCGCTACACATTGTCCCCTTCCGTGGATGTGCCGCGCTTCCCAGTCGGACCTTGCTGGCCCCACTTCCAGCCAGCGATTTCCGGGACGTCGTCGCCGTACTTAGCGATGTATTGTTTGTGCTCCAGCAGCTTGTCACGGATGGCTTGCTTGGCGTAGGCAGCGCGCGAGGCGAGCTTCGGCACTCGATCGATCACATCGTTGACCAGCGAGAACCGATCCAGTTCGTTGAGCACCACCATGTCGAACGGCGTGGTCGATGAAGCCGGGGTCTTGATGTGAGAATCCGTTGTGGTCCTGCCGCCAGACGTGCGAGCTGAGCAGATAATTCAGCGACCCGATCGGTCGCCGCCACGGAATGTGATTGCAGACCTTCAGCCACTTCGCGTGCTGGTTGAACATCGAATCAATGATGTGAATGAACGCCTCATAGCACGAAAAGAACCCGTGGCGGCCGGTGAGCAGATAGCCTTCCAGCCAGCCCTGGCATTGATGCTCGCTGAGCACTTCCATCACGCGGCCGTCGGGCGCGAGGTGATCGTCTTCCGGCAGAATCTCGGCGACGTAGCAGCGGTTCGTGACCTCCAGCACGTCCTGCCAGCGGTTCGAGTTGTTCTCGTCGGGACTGAAGAGCCGGAAGTTTTTCGCGTCGAGATTCAACTTCATCACGTCGCGGAGGAACGTCCCCATCGAGCGTGTCGATTCGGCGTTGACGGCGCCGGGCTTCGGCACTTTCACGGCGTAGTTACGGAAGTCCGGCATCTTCAGGTCGCGGAGCAGCAGGCCGCCGTTCGCGTGCGGGTTGTCGCTCATGCGGCGATGGCCAGGCCGCTTCATCCCCTCTTCGTCTTGCCCGATGTTGGGATAAAACTCGCTGTACGTCCCCTCGAGATACGCATGCGCGACCAGCGCCGGCCCACCATGCCCCGGCCCGATCACGTAGATCATGTTGAGGTCATCGCGCTTGATGACCCGATTCAGATGCACGTACATGAAATTCAAACCGGGCGTCGTGCCCCAGTGCCCGACCAGCCGCGGCTTGACGTGTTCGCGCTTGAGCGGCTTTCTCAAGAGCGGGTTGTCGAACAGATAAATCTGCCCGACCGAAAGATAGTTCGACGCTCGCCAGTAAGCGTCCATCAACTTCAACTCGCTCGCCGCGAGCGGGCCGGTAACTTCCTTTGTCGTTCGATGCTTCGAGTCCTTCGAGGCTGTGGCCATTCGGATTTCCTTGGTGATTAGATGAAATTGTTGTCGTGTCGAACGCTGCCCGCGTCCGCTATCTGAAATTCTTGGCGAGCCGGGCGGCGTCAGCCCCCGGACCATCGCGAACTAAAATAAATCGTCCGGGGGCTGATGCCCTCCGGCTCGCCTGCGATCTTGCTTCGTCCGCAGTCGATGCTGGCAACATTGGCCATGAGTTTATTTCGTTCCCAGCAGCATGTCGCGCACTTCGGCCAGTTCTTTGCGTTTAGCGGCGTCCACTTTCGGGAAGTGCAGGTCGAGCGACGCGAGCGTGTCGATCACTGCCGCCGCGACGACGATCCGCGTGAACCACTTGTTGTCGGCCGGGACGACATACCACGGCGAGTCCTCGGTCGCGGTGTGGCGGATCGTGTCCTCGTAGGCGTCCATGTAATCTCTCCAGAAGTCGCGTCCCTGAGCGTCCGCAGACGAAAACTTCCAGTTCTTCTCCGGCTCGTCCAACCGGCTGAGGAACCGCTTGAGTTGCTCCTTCTTCGAAACGTGCAAGAAAAACTTTCGCACGATCACGCCGTTGCGCGTGAGGTACTTCTCAAAGTTGCTGATGTCCTCGAAGCGGTCGTCCCAGATGTGTTTCGTGACGACTCTTGGCGGCAGTTTTTGTTTGCCGAGATACTCCGGATGCACGCGCACGGCGAGCGTCTCTTCGTAGTACGACCGATTGAAGATGCCGATCCGGCCACGCTCGGGCAGGCACTTCATGCAGCGCCACAAATAATCGTGATCGAGGTCTTCGCTCGTCGGAGCTTTGAACGAATAGACCTGGCAACCCTGCGGATTGACTCCCGACATGACATGCTTGATCGCTCCGTCTTTTCCGGCCGCGTCCATCGCCTGAAAGATCAACAGCACCGACCAGCGGTCCTGCGCATAAAGCATCTCCTGCAATTCGGCGAGTGCGGCGATCCCCTCCTGCAACGCTTCTTTCGCCTGTGGCTTCTGCTCCTCCTTCAGCCAAGCTGTGTCACCGGGATCGATGTCCTTGAGCCGGAACTTTTTCCCGTCCGTGATGCAGTAGTCGTCCGCCAGCTTGTGTGACCGTTCGAGCAGTTCTTTGAGCTTCATGTTGTGCTTTCTTAGTCGCGTAGATTGGGACTCTGTCCCGACCAATTTTTCATTTCAGGTCGGAATTTTTCATATCAGGTCGGGACGGAGTCCCAACCTACTCGCCCGCGCGCGATCCGAGCGCAACAAACCGCCCCACCTGTGCCACCAACGCGCGCCCGTCCGCACAGCACGCTCACAGCGTAATCCCGTTCTTCTTCGCGAATGCCTGACGAGTTTCTTCGCCGACGAAGTAGTACTTCGTCCCCTGCCATTCGAGCGTTGCGGCCGCTGCGTACTTTGGGAACCGCGTGTAGCTGATCGGGTCCACGACCATGTAGGGTTTGAGGTAGTACTCGTTTTGATGCAGCGACAAGTACGTTTTCACAAAGTCCATTATCCGATCGTCAATCCAGCGAGCTGTGGCTTCCGGGTCTGGGGCTTCCAGCGAGAACTCCACGCGAACGTGCGGCTCGAACTTCATCAAAATCGGCAGGAT
>CAZPUJ010000642.1:0-9175 GCA_964589725.1 uncultured Planctomycetaceae bacterium | reverse complement strand
TTACATCATCGACGGCCAGGGCACGATGATCCTCGACGATGAAGAGATCGAACTGCACACGGGAGTCGTCGTCTACGTGCCACGCGGCGTCAAGCACAAGGCGATCGGGAAGCTCACGGTCCTGACCGTCTGCATCCCGCGCGGCGTGTTTCATGATGTGCATGAGTTGGAATAGTTTCGACGCTGCTCGTGTTCGAATCACCGTCGTCGAAATCATTCCACACGGAGAACGCTGTCATGCTGAAGATCATTCCACAGAAATCATTCGTGGTCGTACTACTCGCGCTGTCGGCGCTGGTGGAAACAACGTCGATATCGGCGGCGGATGAGGAGCACTCCGCCGTTGCGGTGTTGCGAACTCCGAAAGGCATTCGCTTCGGCGTGCAAGGCGAGAAAGGAAAGTCTCCAGCCGCGACGCTGTTTGTTTTCGCCAGTCGAATTGAAGATTCGCTGGGAAACGACACTTACAACAAAGTCGGTCGCCTGCTGGCGAAGCAAGGCGTGATTTCCGTCTCGTTGGACGTGCCATGTCACGGCGAGGACACGAAAGCGGGCGAAGCCGAGGGACTCAGCGGTTGGCGGGCGCGAATCGAAAAGGGAGACGATTTAGTCGGTGACTTCGCCGCCAGCGTCAAGGAGGTGTTGGATCATCTCGTCGAGCAAGGTTACACCGATCCGAAGCGCGTGGCCGTGTGCGGCACGTCGCGCGGCGGCTTCATCGCCCTGCACTTGGCGGCAGCCGAGCCACGGTTTCGTTGTGCGGCCGCCTTCGCGCCAGTGACGAATCCGCTGGCTCTGAGCGAATTCAACGGAATGGCGAATCCCGCTCCCGCCAATGCGCTCTCGATCGTCAATCGCTCCGACCAACTTTCCGGACGGGCGATCTGGGTCTGCATCGGCAACAACGACGAGCGAGTCAGCACGGACGATCTGATCGCCTTTACCCGCAAAGTGGTCGCGGTCTCGATCGCGCAAAAGAAGCCCGCGAATGTGGAATTGCATGTCATGCCGAGCCTTGGCCACAGTATTCACTCGACCGCTCATAACGAAGCGGCAAGCTGGATCGCTAGACAATTCGCGGAAGAATCGAAAGGCCAGCCATGACACTCATTCGTCCGCGGTTGGTTCCGCGACGGCGGTGTCTGAAGCGACTGTTGATTATCTTGTGTCTCAGTCTGCTGTCACCGCAGATGCGGGCTGGCGCCGATGACGCGATGACGCCAATTTTCGCCGGCTACGAAAACGAAATGAGACACCAAGAGGGAACCAATCGCGCGCATGGAACACGGGACTGACAACTCGGGACTTTAGCTCACGGCCGGACGGCCTGCTGTTCCCAGCCGAGCGATTCCAGTCGCCGCAGTTCAGCGTCGATGTCGGCGCCGTCAAAGAAGGAGAGCCATCCGCGAACGGTCTTCGTCTCGCCGGGAGCACAATCTGGAAACTGCGGATCGGAGTGCAAGCAAGGGCAGGGGGCGTTTCCCCACGCTCGCTGGCAGTGTGTCCAAGCGGTGATGACCCAACGCTGTCCCGACTCGTCGTGGCAGGCCACGTACGGTTTGCGAAACTGTTTGTTGTCGTTCGTCTGGGCATTGAAACCGGACGCTCCTTTGAGCATCACACAATTCTGCACGCGCAGGTCCGACAACTTCTCCGGCGAGCCGTTCTTCAACCACAGTTCCATGCGCACGGCGTCGCCGTGCCCAACGACAACCGCTCCGAACTCGACGCCGTTCGGCAGCCGGCGCTGCAAGTCGAACGAACCGTCTTTGCGTCGGTTCCATTCTAATCGGTCCATCGTGATTCCCTGCTTGGTCCAGACCGTGTCGATGTGCGTGTGTGCGAGGTATGTCAGCCCGAGGTTTGACCAGATCGCCTCGGGCACATCGACGACGACGTAGTCTCGTTCACTCCAAGGGGTGAAGACGCTCATCTTGGTTTCACGTTGCGGGTTCACCGCACCGTCGAGGAATCCGATCCGCGGATGCCGACCGCCAGGATACGGCAACACCAGCAACGGCCCATTCGCCGGTCGAGCAGGGCGGTTGTCGTCGCGAATGTTGAGCCGAGCCTTTGTTGCCGCGACCTCGTCGGCCGACAACCCTGTCGCCGTGACGATCTCTTCGGTCGAGAAGCGATGCCGCCAAACCATGTTTTCCAGCCAGTACCTCAACTCCGCATCATCCTTCGGCCGCCGCGCGTTTGTGGCATCGTCGGAATGCACGACACCGGGAATCAAAAGTCCCACGAGACAACAGCCAAGCCATCGGGACACAGGCCAGAAGGTCCAGGTGCATCGAGAGTTCATCATCACGGAATCTCCAGTCAGCACGAGCAAACGGACTTCAGCCGCCGTCGCAGGTCATGCAACGCTGTTTCAACATTCGCTGGCGACGCCAGCAGCCAATCGTCGGTCACCTCGCGGACGAAATCCTCCGCGACCGAACTCAGGTAGTCGACCGTGCTCTTGCCGTCGACGCGAGCCCTCAGGCACGCCGCGAGGTGCGAGACAGTGCGCCGATCCAGCGAAGCGAATTGCAGAACGACGGGCAATGGAAACTCGGAGAGTCTCCGCCGATAAGTCGTCCAAAACTCACGCACCATGATCAAGAATTCGTCCGACCGCAGTGCGTTGCGAATCGTCTTGAGCAACAGATGGCTGAGGAAAAAGCCAAGATCAAACGCCGGATCGCCAAAGTGTCCAGTTTCGAAATCCACCAATGCGATGCGCGACTCGCCGGGCGCGAGGGCGAACCCGCGACATGCGGATGCCATTCTTTCCCCCCCTTCCGCAGCGGACGGGATTCCTTCGCCCCTTTTCGAATGGGGCGCCAGAGGGGGGAAGTGCTCGTCGCGCATGATCAAAATGTTCTTCGGGCTGAAGTCACCAAGCACCAGGCAGACCGAGGTCGTCAACGTCTCGTCGATCAGCCGTTCGAGCGGAGGTCGCAGTTTGGGGTGTTGCCGGGCGACGAAGCGGTAAAACGGGTCGAGCCGCAACTCGTCGAAGATCGTGCGGTCATCGAGCCGCTCGCACAGATCGGTTCGGTCGGCCGTGCGAGCGTGAATGGTCGCCAGAATTTCACCCAGAGCGCGTCCCAGCACCACATCGGCCTCGCCTCGCAACAGGCAGTTCTTCCACACGACGTGTTTGCGCGGCAGGGCTTCCATCGCAAACAAAAAATTGTCGCGATCATCGAACAGCAATCCTGGTATCAGCCCGGGTGGGGCGATCTGTCGTAAGACTTCGATCACGTCACGCTCGCGCCAAATTCGCTCCGGCTGACTGAACCAGTCGGCTTTCGTCCGTAGTTGTGCTCGCGACTGTTTGACAACGAAGTCCGGACCACTCCGCGGCGAGACACGGATCACGGCGTTCGAAACTCCGCCGGAAAGGAGTTCCGCGCGCGCACCGCCGGCCTCTTCCTCGGAAAGCCGGCCCGCCTGTCTCAAATAGCCGATGATGTTGTCGGAATCGAGTTCGAGCATGCCGCGAGAATATCCGGGCGAACGAACGCGGCAAACAGTCAGAGGGCCCGCCGAGAAAGCCGCCGCCCTTTTTTTGACGGCGTCTCCCCCCTTTGTGTCTCAGCGATCCATACGCACGGCGCGACGCGGCAAGTTTGCGGAGATCGCACGCCGCGAACGATCGTTTCAGCTTCCGGCAATCTTGCCTGAATTCTCGGCGGCTTCGGACGGTCATCGGCGAATTTGGCCGATGGTCGAAAGTTTCTGTTGAATTCGCCCCACCGAGCGGCGATAAGTTCCACATTGGCGGCGCGCCGGAGGCACCGCCCAGAACTCGTGAAGCCTGATTCCCTCTCGCAAAGGAACACAGTCATGTTTTGCCGTTGGCGTCCGTGGGCATTGGTTGGGGTGTTGGCTTTGACGTTTGTGGCTCCGGGCCTTTCGGCCGACGCGAAGAAGCCCAAGAAGGTTGTTCCGGCCGTCAAGTTCGACGCGTCCGCCGAACAGATGGATGTCTTCGAAGGCATCGAGCGAGGGATCCTCGAAGTGAAAATGGTTCCCAAGGACGCTTTGGGAGGCAAACTGTTCATTGAGAACAAAGGCGATAAACCGCTGAATGTGGAGTTCCCCGCGGCATTCATTGGCAAGCAGGTGTTGCGGCAGGGCGGCTTCGGCGGCGGAAACCGAGGCGGCGGAGGTTTGGGTGGAGGTGGCTTAGGCGGCGGCGGCCAAGGCGGTGGCGGTAATCAGCAGCAAGGGGGCGGTCTCGGCGGCGGCGGCCAAGGCGGTGGTGGTCTTGGCGGAGGTGGTCTTGGTGGAGGCGGTCAGGGTGGCGGATTCTTCTCTGTTCCTCCGGATCGGATTGTGCGAGTGGCGTATCGGTCGGTTTGCCTGGAACACGGCAAGCCCGATCCTTCGCCTGGCATGACGTATCAAATCGCGAAGGTCGAGGAATTCAGCGAAGACCCGATATTGAAGGAATTGCTGACGCAGGTCGCAAATGGGCAACTGGAGGCCCAGAGTGCTCAAGCCGCCGCGTGGCACCTCACCGACAAGATGAGCTGGGAGCAGTTGGCTGCGAAGTCGATTCCGCATTTGGGGGGTCGAGCGCCATCACCGTACTTCTCGCCCGAACAGCTCCATCGCGCTCAGCAGATTTTCTCGACCGCGGTGGTTCGCGTAAATGAGCAAACCGAAGACGCGAAGACTGCGACATCGTCGACCCGCATCAGCCGGGTAAAGGATGCGGCAACGGTGAAGAAAGACTGACGGCCGTTTGCGGATTTCGGATTTGGGAGCGCGGATTGAGTGAGCAGCTCATCGCGATCCGAAATCGCCAATCCGCAATGAGCACCTACCCAGCCCGCCGTTTGATGAGTGTGATCTCGTTACCGACGGCGTTGTGTTGAATCTCATCCATGAAACTGTGGATGAGCAGCATGCCGCGGCCGCTGATTTTCTCCAGATTTCCGGGAATGCGCGGGTCGGGCAGCTTGGTCGGGTCGAACCCCGGTCCCTCATCGCGAATGACGAATGTGGCCTTGTCTCGCGCGAGCTGTGAATGCACCAACACCTTGCGGTTGCAATACGGCTGTTCGTGGATCCGTTGCGGTGACAGTTTTCGCCAACTCACTCCGCTGTCTTCGCGCAGCAAGGAACTCAGTTCCAGGTTCCCGTGATAGATCGCGTTTATCAGCGCTTCGGACAGAGCCAAGTGGACTCGCAGCGATGTGGTTTCATCGCACAGATGCATCAACGTCAGGCCGGCCGTCAGGTGCGACGCCAAATGCGGCACGATAGAGACGTCGTTGTCGAGCATGAATCGTGACTCATTCCCGGCCCAGCATTCCAACAATTTCTGGTGCCGAGGATTGGCATTCGCCACGCTGAAGATACTGTCCAACGTGCGGAACAAGTCATTCTGCAAACGGCGTTTCGGGATGTAACTAACGGCTCCGCGTTGCAGCGCCTCGGCCGCGACTTCCTCGCTTCCGAATTCCGTGATCAGCACCGACGGAACTTTCGGATACTGTTGCCGAACAAGCTCGATCAACTCCAGGCCATTCATTCCGGGCATTAACCAGTCGACCAGTATGAGGTGCGGCGTCTGCTGACTCAGCCACGTCAAGGCCGCCGCTCCATTGGGCACGACGATGACGTCGTAGCCTTGCGATTCCAGCATCCCCTTCAGGAGCGCCGCCTGCGCCTGGCTATCCTCGACAATCAATACCCGAGTCATGGGTGACGCCTTTTGTCCCATTCCTGCCGCAAGTCGATCGGGACCACATCGCCGATTCGACCGTTCCCGTAGCGCACTTCATCTAACAAATGGTGCTTCTGTCGTCTACCGCTCGTCGATCTGCGACGAATTTCCGAACACCTTTCCACCTGAAACCACTGACTCACCTCGGTCCACACACACTGCCACGGCCAGATCGCCCGTGACGTTGAGTGTCGTGCGGCACATGTCGAGCAACCGATCCACGCCATAAATGATGCCGATTCCCTCCGCCGGCACGCCGACCGATATGAGCACGAGGACCACCAACGGCAACGAACCGCCAGGAACGCCGGCCGTGCCGACGCCCGCTAGCACAGACATGAGTACGACCTGCGTCTGCTTCGCGAAGGTCAGCTCGACGCCGAATACCTGCGCGAGAAACAGAACCGTGATCCCTTCGTACAGCGCCGTGCCATTCTGATTCGCGGTCGAGCCGACCGTCAGCACGAAGTTGGCGACTTCGCGACGCACCCCCAAATTGGCTTCAGCGACTCTCAGCGACGTCGGCAGTGTGGCATTCGACGACGATGTGGCGAACGCCGTCAGCAACACCTCACTGATTCTGCCAAAGAAATACCGCGGCGACATCCGCGCCACCAGCGATACGACCAGCGAGTACACGCCGAACATGTGCAACGCCAGCGCGGCCAATACCGTCCCGACGTACCAAATCAACGTCTGCAGAATGTCCACTCCCAACGTGGCTGTCAGCGCGAACATGAGCCCGGCGACACCGATCGGTGCGAACTTCATCGCCCAGCCGATCACGACCATCGCCACGTCGTAGACACCTTCGAGCACCCCTAGCAGTGGAGCTGTCCGATCGGGAGAAACAGAAATCGCGACGCCGCAAACCAGCGCGAAGAACATCACCGCCAGCATGCCTCCGCCCGGCGAACTGCCGTCGAGCGCCCCCACCATTTCTTGCAGGGGATTCTGCGGAATGATGTCCAATAACGCGGTGCGGACCGACTTGGACTTCTCTGCCTTCTTGACCGCATCCGCGTCTTTCAAAGAGTACTTTTCTCGAAGCTCCGCCTGTTTCGCCGCGGACATGCGTGCCCCCGGTCTCACGGTATTGGCAAAGGTCAGTCCGATGGCGACGGATGCCGACGACAGAATCAACGTCATCACCAGTGTGCGCACGCCCAGACGCCCTAACCGCCGCACATCGCCAATCTCGGCCACTCCCAATGTCAGAGCCGAGAAAACCAACGGCACGACCACCATGAAGATCAACCTCAAGAAGATCTTCCCCACGAAGTCGCCCAAGTTCGTCAGCGATTCCAACGTCGGATCGATCGTGCCAGACGCTGACGTTGGCCAAATTCGCCTCGCGATCAGACCGCCCGTCGCACCGATCAATAGCCCAATCAAAATTTGCCAGTGCAGCGCGAGCCGCTTCGTCGGTTGAGCGGGTTCCATCAATCGTTCCTCAACAGGTCAAGCTTCTACTTTGTGCCTGGCAAATCAAGATGTCGAACACGTGATTCCTCCTTAATATCATCCACTCGTCCGCTCAAAATAGCCGCAATTGCCCGGAGCGGGGCGGCGGCGGCCTGAAGAATTGCGTTTCCAGTGGTGGCAGCTTGCGGCCAAGATCGAGCCTTGTCGCGAACACGCGAAAGGTCTGCGCGATCTGCTCCGCAATCTGGCCCTCGCCGCGTTGACGTCTTCCGAACTGCGAGTCATTCAGCTCGCCACCGCGAGTCGCCCGCAGCAGCGATTCGACCTTGTCCTTCTTCGTCGGCACCGCCTTCGCCAGCCAATCGAGAAACACCGGACGCACGGTCAGCGGCAAACGCAGCAAAATGTAATTCGCCCCGACCGCCCCGGCCTCTTTCGCCGCCTGTAAGATTGCCGGCATCTCACTGTCGTTCAGACCGGGAATCACCGGTGCAACCATCACGCATGTTTCGACACCTGCGTCTGTCAACTCGCGAATCGTGCGCAGTCGAGCCTCCGGCGAACTCGTTCGCGGCTCCAGAGTCCTCGCCAGCGTCGAGTCTAACGTCGTGACGCTGAGCAGCACACGAATCGTGTGTCGCTCGGCCATCCGTTGCAGCACATCGATGTCACGCGCAATGAGCGCGTTCTTCGTGACGATGCCAATCGGCTGACTGCAATCGGCCGCGACTTGCAGGCAGCCCCGAGTCAGTTCGAACCGCCGCTCGGCCGGTTGGTAACAATCGGTCACGCCGGAGAACGCGACGATCTCCGGCCGCCATGCATCGCGAGCCAACCAATCGCGAAACAATTCCGGTGCTCGCTCTTTCACCAGAATGCGGCTCTCGAAATCCAGTCCCGCGTTGAAGCCGAGATACTCGTGCGTCGGCCTGGCGTAGCAGTAAGCGCAGCCATGCTCGCAGCCACGATACGGATTCACGCTGTACCGAAACGGAATGTCCGGGCTGTCGTTCTCGCTGACGATTGTCCGCGTCCGATCAGGAATGAACTGTGTCCGCACCGGACGTTCATCCGGCGATTCATCGGGCGCGAGGTGCTCGAAATCCGGTTCCACCTGCCACGCCGCAAACCGATTCGCCGGATCGGCCTGAGCACCACGACCGTGACGTTCCAGACGTGAGGGATTGTTCGGCATGATGGGGAATTGACTTTTTCAAGACGAGGACCAGCGGAACGATTGGGGAAAGTGTCTTCTTCTCAATGTCGTTCCACAATATGGCCGCCTCGAAACAAGTGATTGAATACGCGGCGCGAGTTGTTCTCGGCGGGGATCGGCTTCCCTTCGAGGTTGTAGGAGATCGTCCCCGTAAGCGACAAAAAGCCATCGCCGGTCGGTGCCAGAGAACATCGACGCTGTCTTGTTTCGCGGATGCGGCTGGCAGTTCGTAATCGACGCGAATGAAAAAGTGCTTTGCATCGGCCGGCATGCGGACGGTTATCGGAGGATGGACGCTCTTGCCCGTCTCTTTCATCCCTTCGGTCCCTTTCGTCCTTTCCGACCGGACGTCATGCCCGCGCCTCCCGCAGATACCACGACACGAAGTCGTCCACAGAAGATTCGGCTGTCGTGTACGGCCCGGGTTGATAGCGGCTCGACAGAATGCCGCGTTGGTTGTTTTCGCAGATCGTCTTGTCTTGCTCGGCGGTGACGCGCCACAGCCAGCAGACGGCATCGGGATCGTAGTCGCGTCCCTCGACGGCATCCTCGCGCACAAGCCACGTCAGCTCCAGTTCGGTCTCCAGCGGTGAGACCGGCGTGAAGCGAGTCAGCAGCGCATGGTCATTGCTGACGACGTACCAGATTAGGGGAAAGTGCATGAAGCTGGTGATGCCGCCGTCGTACTCGGTGTAGCTGCCGAGCAACGGGGCGAGCGGCTGACCGTCGCGGCTCTGAGTGACAAAGCCGGGGCGAATGGCGACTCGTCCCCCTTGATGCAGCCCGCGATCCGATAGCTCGAC
>CAZPUJ010000641.1:0-6127 GCA_964589725.1 uncultured Planctomycetaceae bacterium | reverse complement strand
GCCCTGGAATGGTCACCTCTCGGTCATGCGGCGGCCTCGAAGTCGTTAGGTGAAACGTATGGTGATGAGCGTCAGAAAGGGGGCCAGCGTGAGCGAGTAAAAGGGGGCCACCTGGGTGCTCAAAAAACGCCCGAAGGGTTGTCGGGCGGTTAGTCGGGACGCTCTTAACTGGCTCGGCGGGAGGCCGGGGCGTTGTCCCAGCAATCGCGGCTCATGCTGCATTCGATGCCGTGAGCCGTCAGCGTGCGTTGGTAGTGCTCGCTGGCGTACTGCACGCCCCGATCCGAGTGCGCGATCAAGCCGATGTCGGGAAGTTGTCGAGACACGGCCATCTCCAACGCATCGACCACCAACCGGCTGTCGATCGGCTCTGACATCGACCAGCCCACCACCTTGCGAGTGAACAGGTCGAGCACCGCCGCCAGGTACAACCAACCTTCCAGAGTCGCGATGTAGGTGATGTCCGCCACCCATTTCTGACTGGCCTTCTCCGTTGTGAAATCCCGAGCCAACAGGTTCTTGGCCACCGGGCGCGCGTGATTCAAATCGGTCGTCGTGACGCGGAACTTCCGCGAACTCTTCGACCGAATCCCCGCCGCACGCATCACCTTCGCCACCGTCTTGCAGTCGCACGCCGTCCCACCCTCCGCGTGGGAACACGCGGCCGGCAGCTATTCGGTTGTTTTTGTCGCGGCGGCCGGTGAACGTGTGGGCCGCACGGGATTGCGTTCGGGGGCGTTGGCGTCTTCGTCGGCCTTGCGGAGTTCGATCAGGTCGTCGCGTTGTTCCTTGATCTTGTCGTTGTTGAGGTGGCGTTCAATCAGCTCGGCGGATTCCTGGCAGAGCTTCGTGATCTTCTTTTCGTTGCCGCGGTCCTTGCGATCGAGAGCCGTTTTGAGCATGGCGACTCGAATCGCGTCGAGCAGCGTCAAAAAATGCTTCGCGATCGGCATGCGTTCGAGCTCGACGAGAGTCTCTTCGAATCGTGGCCAGTCGCTGGTCTTGGCCGCTCCTTTCGCAACAGCGATCAGCAACGCGCGCCGTGCCACCGAGTCGATCAGGTCGCTGCGGAGCAGTTCCAGTTGGCTTTCGACTTGCAGGCGCAGCGTGTCGTCCGGCAACTCGGCCGTCCTCGCCGATGCGATCCCGGGAATGTACGGGAACCGACCGAGCATATTGCCGCCACTGGAGACGTACATCCAAATCAGAGGCGCGTTGGGATCGGCGGGCAGCGTCACTCGACCGCGACGATCGGTGACCAGTTCGGCCAGCTTGATCGTTTCCTGCACCAACCGTGGTTCCTTGGGTTTCTCCGCCGGGGGTGTTGTGGTCTCGGCCTGCTTGGCGTCCTTTGTCGGATTGGCATCGGCTGGTTTGGCTTCATCCGATTGATCCGGCGGAAGTGCCGGCACCCAGCGACGCTCGAAAAGATTGACCTGATAGCCGATCAATGCTTTGGTCGGATTGTTGTGCGGCGTCAATCGCAGCCGCGTGGAGGCGAACGTGGGCCTGAGACCAATCGCCCAACTTTCGGAGCGGCGCGTGTTGCGTCCCAGCGAAATCCGTAGTCCGGTCTGAACCGTGCAGACGCCGTGGCTTCGATCGGACGACTCGGCCGACAAGTACGACCACGGCACGAGCTGAATTTGTTGCACTTCGCGCTGCTTGTTGAGGTATCGAAAGATGGGTTGCAGGATGGCTCCCTTTGGCAATTGTTCGGCCGAGGGATCACCCGGCGGGAACTCACCCGCGCGCAGGCGGACATTCGCTCGCGAGCCCTCGACGCTTTCAATCAGCACCAACGGACGGAACAGGTCGTGGATCAAGACTCCCAACTCGCTGACCACCGCCCGGCGGTCGGCGATCGCGCGCTCTTGCCGCGCGCTGCACGTTTGCGTCAGGCGATCCCACTCCAGGCCGCACAACCGCAGCAGTCCTCCCTCGACCGTGATCGATACAACGAACGCCTTGTCGAGCAGCGGATCGGCGAGTCGCGTTTCCACCTGTGGCCACGTCAATCGCGACAGGCCATCGACGTTCGCCGGGGCCAGCCAGCGATTATCTTCGATCGTGGCTTGCCACATCTGCGCGTAGGTCCGATCCAACCAAGCGGATAGCGCGGTCAAAACCTCTTGCCGGAATCGAGTTGTCAGCGACGGATGTTCGTCGAACGCCACGCTGACGCGCAGGCGATACGGTTGCAGTTCGATCGGGATCATCGGCTCCGCGGGCGGATCCTTCGGCTTGTCGGCGGGGTTGGCAGCAGGCGGTATCGGCGCGGATTGATCCGGAGTGGGAGCGGCCGGCTCGGCGGACGTTTGCGCCGCAGCGGGAGTACATTGCAAATTGCAAATTGCAAATTGCAAAAGGCCAATTAAAGCTGCGCCGGCCGGCCCTCGCCAATTTGCAATTCTCAATTTGCAATTTGCAATTCGCATTTGTCGTCTCACATTCAATCCGTCGGATACCAAGGCTCGGAAATCCACAGTTCCAGATCCTGGTAGCCGTGCAGCGGCAGATCGGGGATGCCACGTATCGTTTTGCGGAAGACCAAAGCGTCGTCCACTTCCCACAGTGGAATCAGTTGCACCGTGTCGGCCAGTTGGCGATGCAGTTCGTGCAAGGTCTGCACGGTGGTGGTCCAGTCGGCGGTGCGATCGAGGTCAATCAACCCCTGTCGCAGCCAATCCGGTAAATAGCGGACGCTCGGCACACTGGCGACGGTGTCGAGCGACAGCAACGGCCACAGTTCCATCATCGGTTCGGTCATGCGAACGGTGCGATAGGCCAAATCCCAGGGAGCATCGTCTAGGGCGGGTTGAGGTTTTTCATTCGCCGCCTCCGCTGTCGTCACGGCATCTTGTCCAGAGGCGGCGGGAAGTTGATCGGCTGGCAAAGGTCCGATGGCGTCGCGCGGTCGCTTGGCCTGTTGACCAACGGCCAGCGTGATCAGTTCCACTTTGACGATCCGTTTCCATTCTTCGATCAATCGTTTGGCGGCGGCTTGCGCGACCGGTTCGGGTTCACAAATCATACGCAGCGTCGGCAACCGGCCGCCGAGTCCTTTTTTGGCCGCCGTCGCCAAGGCAAAGGCGAGCGCCGCGTCCGCCTCGCGCGGCGACACCAGCGGGCCGTAGGCCGAGAGGTTCGTCGCGTACGGCGCGGTGACGACATGACCACGATCCGGCTGGCTTTTTTTGAACAGCGATTGCAGCGCCTTGCGGTACTCGGCGTCGTTACTGAGTTGCGTGAACTGCCGCGATTGTGCGTCGGTGATCGACAACCCGTTCCACACCAACTCCTCTTTGGGTTGATCGTACGTCAGGCCGGTGTCCGGAGGCAGCTTGGCGGGCAGGTTGGTTTTCTTCAGCGGTTCGCGCAATGTGCGGACAGTGAGGTCGTGGAGTATGATCTCGCGCAAGACTTGCGAGCGGTCCAAGCTGTACAGCAACGCCCGTCGCAACTCCGCGCTCCGCAGCGGGCGGCTTTGCGGATGAAACTGAATCAGGTGCGTTTGCGGGACGGCGTACTTCCGCACGAAGAACCGGCCATCCTTGGTCAACTTGTCGAGTTGCCAGACCGGCGCGTTAGGCAGCATCGAGACTTCGCCGCGGAGCAAACCTTGCACGGCCTTCTCGGGACTGTCGTAGGCGATCTCAGCAATCTCTGCGACGTGGCGTTGCAGCACCTTGTCTGGTTCGAGAGAGGTCCGTCGAAACGTCGTCGTGCGCCCTTCTTGCGAATGGACTCGGAAGCGTTGATCGAGTTCCTGACTCGAAGCCTCATCCGTGCCGAGCGAAAAATTGAAGAGAGCTTCGGTGCGGACTGGGATGCGCGAGAATCTCACGGAGAACTCGCTCGGTCCGCGCACGGCGATGCCGTCGATGAAGCTGGCCAAGCGTTCGTCGTAGCGCGGCGACTCGGGTTGCAGTCGTTCGAGTAACGCCGAGACCGCCGCCGATGCCGTGACGATCGGCGACGATTCCCACGTCGATCGGCTGGAACGCAGCGTGAACACGGCTTGCCGGCCCAAATCCGTTGGCTCCCAACTTTCCAGAAAGCGCGAGCGATATCGGGCGCCGCCGTCGATTCGTGACGGCTCGAACAGCGACAGCCGCGTCAATCGTTCGCGACGTCGATCGGCTTCGGTCGCGAACGGAAAACTCGCGGGTGGTACAAGCTGCACGCCGACTTTCAACGTCTGCCAGCGCGAACAAACTTGGCGATGCGCGTTCTTTAAACTGGGAGTCGCCGGCCAGACCAACGCGGCTTGTTCGGCCAGGATCATCGCGCGATGGTGCTGTCCGGCCGCCGAGGCTTGTGTCGCCTCGCCCAGCAATTGGTTCGTTTCCGCTGTCAGTCGCTCTTTCCACATCGCTCCATTCGGATGCTCAGCTTCCAAACGCAGCAATCGCGCGAGGTGATACCGAGCCTGCCGAAAGTCACGAGCTTTCACTGCCGGTTCGATGAGCGCGTCACTGACCTTGCCGAGTTCCGCCTGACACTTCGCGAGGTCAATCCCCATCGATTGGTAGCGCCGCGATTTGTCCATCGAGTTGATCGCCGCTTTCACTCGCCCGTGCATTTGTTCGAGCAGCACAAAGGCCGGTTCGGTTTCACCGCGAGCAAATCTGCCCTGCGCGTCAATCAGCAGGAACCGATTCAGCCGTTCCTCGTAGCCTGGCCAACCGGGATGCCGGCGGTCCAAAGCCAGCAGCAGTTCGTAGGCGTCTTCCAGTTCGCGAGCCTCCAGCAGCAGATCGGCTCGCTTCAGCATCAAGTCTTCGTGGTAGATGATCTCGTGGACTAATTTCTCGACATTCAGTCGGTACGACGAGTCGTCCTGCTCCTCCGAGACCTTTGTGCTGTCAGGCAGTTCGACCTCGATCGACTCGAACTTCTCGCGTTGCTTGCGAGCTTCGTCGAACGCTTGCTTGCTCCGCTCTCTGAATTGGTCGGGCGATTCATTCGGCAAGCGTTTCAGCGTCGGCGATTTCAGAAATTCTTTCCGCTTGTCCTCCAGAAATTCCAGCGTGTGCGGTCGTGGCTGCACCGGTTTCACGATCAAGACCTCATCGCTCTTTTGCAGCACGATCCAATCGAATGGCGGCTTCGTGAGCAAGTCGGCCTTCGACGGCAGGTTCTTCAGCAACTCCTCTTTCTTGGGCAGCGGAGCGTCATCCAAAGGCTCGGTCTTCGGAGCGTCGGTCTTTGGACTGTCGTTCTTCGGCGGCGGATCAGGTTGCGTCGCGGAGTCTTGATCGTTGAGCTTGGACGTTGCCGCGTTCTGCGCGAAGCCGACCTGAGCCGTGATGAATCCCACCACCAGCGCAATCAGCAGCCGTCCAGATCCAGCCGTGACTGTCGAGAGAGTTTGTCGCGGACCACTCATGTCATGTACTCCCGCCTGAAGAGCACTTATCGGCTACGAAGCTTACGCGGTGCGCGAACCAAACGAAACCGTTTCGCGGCGGTCTGCCCACCAAACTCGCTCAAGCCCGCAATTCTTCGTTCCGCAGCCCTTGCTAAGCGAGCGTCCGTCGTGTGTCCTTCCGCCTTCAAACCTCAATTTTTTTCACTGCAAAATAAGGGCTGGCACCCTGCAAGTTCACTTGTTACCTCAACTCGCGGGCGAAGAGTCGTTCCGTGGCGGCGTCGCTGTCGTGATCGACGTGCTGCGAGCTAGTACGACGATCACGCAAGCCCTCGCCGGCGGAGCGACCGCCGTCCTGCCGTGCCAAACCGTGCAGGAGGCTCACACCGTCGCCGCCGAGATCGCGGGATTCAAGCTCTCGTCGCCCGACGGGACGGTTCCCGAAGACGTGCGTGCGAAGGCCGGCTTGATCTTGGGAGGCGAACGGCAGGGCAAGCTGATTCCCGGCTTTGATCTCGACAACTCGCCGGCGAAATACGCACCGAGCGTGGTTGTCGGCAAGACCATGATCTTTACCACCACGAACGGCACTCAGGCTCTGCGGCATTGCCGTTTGGCCGAGCGAGTGCTCATCGGTTGTTTCAACAATTTGCACGCGGTCATTGCGCTGCTGGCTGACGAAATCGAAAAGCGTCCGATTCACCTCGTCTGTGCCGGCACCAACGCAGCGATCTCGACCGAAGACTGTCTTTG
>CAZPUJ010000640.1:0-3856 GCA_964589725.1 uncultured Planctomycetaceae bacterium | reverse complement strand
CTCGCGCCAACAGCCAGCCGAGGGGCCGCGAATTGTAGTCGTATGAATTGAATGAGCCACGACGCAACAGGAACTTCGGGGACGTTTTTCGGGAATTGATATGCGGTCACGCGGCGAGAGCGAGTCTCAATACGTTTCCGGTTGAGGAACCGACATGCCAAGCGAGAGGTCGGCGTCTTCCAGGGCCGCGATAAACGGCAAGTGGCGATAGTCGTCGTTGTAATCCAGGCCGTACCCCACGACGAATCGATCTGGAATCCGAAAGCAGTGATAGTCCGGCTGGATGTCGACCTGGGCTCGTCCCGTCTTCCACAACAAAACGGCGGATCGAACGCTACGCGGTGAGTTCGCTCGAACCGTTTCCAGCAACCCGAACAGTGTGTTCCCGGTGTCGAAGATGTCGTCGACGAGCAAAACACTTCGGTCGCGGATATCCGGCAACAGTGAATCGTTGATCATCAAGTCGAGTGGCGTGGTGGTTGCTCCGCGATAGCTGGAGGCTTGGATCAGTCCCACACGCAACGGGATGTTGATGGCGCGTATCAGATCGGACAGGAAGACGATGCTGCCGGTTAAAACTCCCAGCACGGTCAGCGGTTGATCCCGGTACTCCGTTGCGATCAGTCTTCCCAGGTCGGTCACGACCGAGCGAATCTCGTTTTCTTCGATCAGTGTTTGCATCGCGGTTTCCGTGACAGTGTGTTTCATACTAGCCCGACGCGCAAGCGAGGGACAACTTGCTGCTTGTTCCTCGCTTGCGCGTCGGGCTAGTGTGGATTGACGCACAATTCGGACTAAAACGCCAACCTTCGCCGCGAAAGTTAACTGGGCCGCAAGATTTCCGCGGCGCAGAGTTCGTCGGCACACAAATCGAGCAGTCCGCGTTCGGCAATCAAGATCGCGAAGGTCGCATGCACTCGGCGGCACGCTCGTGCGAGCTCTTGTTGCAGGTTCAATAAGCGGACCGAATATTCGGCGATCGTCTTCTCGACGATCTGCAAATTGGCTTCGTCCCGTGATTCCAGGTCGACCAACTTGCGTCCGCCGAGTTTGCTCGGTCGGGCTTCCCACTCGTTGAGCACTTGCAGTATCCACAAAACGCTGGCGTCGGCCGCGAGTCGTCGCAGCAGGCTGTTGGGATCGTGGGGAAATAGAAAGTCGCTGATCACAATGCGGACCGTTTGTCGCTTGAGCGGCACGGCGTGCGCATCCAGGGCTTCGCGGAGCGTGCGTCTGCCCTCAAACGGCAGCGAGTCCAGGCGATCGAGCGACTCGAAATGGAGCGGTTCGATCGGCGTTTGGTCGGTCAATGGCAAGAGCGCCGGCCGGCCTCCCAGACTTCCGGCGAGCAGCGCGAACAAGGCTGTGAGTTGTCGCGCGACGTTCGCTTTGAGCGAGCCGCGCTCGGTGAGCGGCCTCAGTGGATCGGACGAGGTCATCGAGCGGCTGGCATCGAGCAGAATCTCGGTGCGCGGACTAATTTCTTCGCGGTACAGCCGCACCATCAGAGCATCGGACCGCGCGTACGCAGCCCAATCGAGATGCCGAATGTCGTCGCCCGGTTGGTACTGCCGATATTCCTGAAACTCGAGCGAACTGCCTGTTCCGCGTCCCAACAAGTCCCCTGACCTCCCCGACACCGGCATCCGTGGCAGTCCCAACTGATATCGCGCCGTTGCTTGCTGCACTTCGGGATCGAATCGCATCTCAACAGTTTCCCAGTCGGTCACATCACCGGCGAGGAATTGCCGGGTCAGTGATATTTATTGAACCACGATTCTAGCCCGCGCAGCGCCGAGTCTGACACTAACCCGAAGCGTAAGCGAGGGACTGTTACCTTAGCCCTCACTCACGCTTCGGGTTAGTGTGGTGTCTCCCAAAGCGGATTTGTCCGTTGGAGACGCGGGCGGCTGCGTTGCGAAAACCGGCTGCCGCAGAACCTCGGCGGCTCCAACGTACATGGCTTTCGAATTCAACAGCACAGCCAAGACCGCGGCGATGCATACAACAGTGAAGGCTCCGGGTTGCGGAGTCCAGACACCATAGTTGCTAAAACCTGACAGAGCCGAAAATGGATTCGTCACCTTGAGCGTGTCGAATGACTCTTGGTATTTACGCATCCCGAACGCGGTAGGTAGGACCGGGACAATGATACCCAACAAAAATATAATGAGCGTGATGACTCGCGCGTGCGTCGGCCGAACTTCGGGCGAGAACCGTCGCAGCCAGCGACCAATGGCGCTTCCGATGCCGAGATAGGCGACAATGTAAAAAATCATCGTCAGGACCCAATAGTTGACGTCGAAAGCGGAACCGGTTCGCAGCCCCAGGACGCCAAGCACGCCGAGCACGATCAAAGCCAGGGCGCCTAAGTGCAGCAGCAGATACAGAAAGCCGCGGTGCCCGCCAGGCAAGAACGGGATCGCCAGCAGTCGCAGGACTGGACGGGGATATCCGCGCCGCACGCGCCGCGAGACGAAGTCGGATTCGGTCGCCGTGAAGAAGCCGACGATGCAACAATGTGTGCCACAGACCGCCGCCATGACCGCGACATCCTCCGCTGAAATCGCAGAGCCGCCGGGAGCCACCCAAACGAGCGCGACGAACACCGCGATCCAAAACAGCACGAACTGCAACGAGCACGCCAGCCGAATGCCGGTGCTGCGATTGTCGGATTCAAACGTTAGTTGAGCCGTCGCGATCTGTTGAAACAAATAGAAGCACGACAACCCGGCGACCACCGCGCAGCCGACAAAATACCAAAAGTACGGCTGGTCAAAGGCGATCGGTTCCATCAGCATGACGGGGAGACCGAACACCACCACCAAGATCAGCCAGACCATGCCGCCAAAGACCATCAACGTCATGCCACCTTGAGCGTGTCGATTTTGCGGCACGGCCGCCAGCATGAGTGCGAGCATCGTCAGGCACAGAGTCACTAACAATGACACCATCAGAATAAAGGTCACCTGCGCGAGATCGAAGCCTTGCAGCAGCGACGTGAACGCGATGAACGGCGCGATCGCCGAGTAATAGATGAAGACCTGCACCATCGCACTTGACAGCTTGCCCAATACTAGCTGACGTGGAGTCAAGGTAGTGATACTCAACAGTTCTAGCGTCGTTTGGTCACGCTCGTTGAGCAAACTGCGGTACGCCGTGTACGGGATGACGGCAAAGATCGCCAACGCCAGCACGTCGAAGTACAACACGAAAAAACCGCGGCCCGCCGAGCCAAACTCCAGAGAGTCTCCGGCGGTCAGCGTGCCGAAGACCGAAATCATCCACGCGCCGATCAGCATCAACAAAAACGTGACGATGAACTGCCGGCTCTTGAGTGCTTGGCGAGTCTCTTTCACTAAGATTGGGTTCAGCCAGTCGCCGGCTTGTTCCATCCAGTCGGCTTTTTGCAGTTCCAAGCTCACGTCGGTGCCCTTGTCGCGCTGTCCTTAAACAAGCGACCCCCACCGAGCTTGCCTCGGTGGTTTACGGGTTTTTGCACTACTCGACCTGCACCGGAAACGTTCGCTAAGTAGTGCAAAAACCCGCGAGCCACTGGGGCAAGCCCAGTGGGGTTGCTTGATCGAAGACTGTTTTTCGCACATCCTGCTGTTCAATCGACAATGAAAAATCGGCAATCGAAAATCCTCGGCCATTTGGTTGCGGCTTCGCCAGCGTTACACCGTCGCCCTCGCGGCGCATCGCAAGTTGCCGGCGAGGTACGCGGCCGCGATCGCCTTGGGAACTTCCGCCTCGGCAAGCACGACTTTCGCGCGATTCTCCGCGGTGACGGCGCGCATCTGTTGTTCGTACGCGACGGCCATGGCTCGGCGTTCCTCGGCTTTGGCCTTCGCGA
>CAZPUJ010000639.1:0-7034 GCA_964589725.1 uncultured Planctomycetaceae bacterium | reverse complement strand
CGACCCCACGACCCCATCCAGAAATGGTCTGACTCATCGGGCGGCAACATAGTCATAGGCAGAAGTCGGAGCGGCATACATGTCAATCCTTTTGCAAGCGCAGGTGTACGCATCCCGGGCAAGCGTCTTGCTCGGACGTGCTAGCCGACGAGCGCGTGGGGCCAAGGCACATCGCAGCCGGTTCTATCAGATGATGTGGCGCAAAGCAGCAGCGGCCATCGGTGCCACAGTTGAAGCCATCGACGGCGAACGGTTGCACATCGCTCGTGACGGCGTCGGAACGAAAGTGTTCCGAAACTACACGGAATTAGATGGTCCTGTGACGTTGCGCGTGGCGGGCAACAAGCCCAATGTCCATGACGCACTTCGTAGGCATGGAATTCCGACACCCGACTATCTCGTGTTTTCGCTGGAGACGCTGTCAGCCGCGTTGGATTTTCTCAATTCCCATCACATCTGTGTCGTGAAGCCCGCAGCCGGCACCGGAGCAGGTAATGGGGTCACAACAGGCGTCACAACACGTGCCCAATTGATTCAGGCCGCGATTGCCGCTGCGGCCCATTGCTCCGAACTGCTCATCGAAAGGCAGATCTCTGGCGAGAACATTCGCCTACTTTATTTGGACGGCCGACTGCTCGATGCTGTGCAACGGCGCCCGCCGACGGTCGCTGGAGATGGGAAATCAACCATTGGCGCGCTCGTCCGGAAAACCAATCAGCAGCGCCTCGACGGCGGATATGACGTTGCTCAAGTGACTCTGACACACGACTTGGACATGCAAAGAACTTTGGCCAGCCAAGGGCTTTCGTGGCGTTCAGTCCCCGCGGCTGGGCAACCGGTCATCTTAAAGACGGTCGTCAATGACAATGCTGCTGCGGAAAACGTCTCGGTGACCTCCCAACTCCCCGAGAGCACTGTGGCCGTTGGTCAACTGGCGGCACGAGCCATCGGCGTGCGGCTGGCCGGTGTCGACATCGTGACTCTCGATTTCCGGGCGGATCTTGCCAGTTCCGGCGGAGTCGTTCTCGAAATCAACACGACGCCGGGGCTCTACATCCACTATTACTGCCAGCAAGCGGAACCAAGCGACGTCGCCGTGCCGATCCTGGAAGCGTGCCTGGAACTGTCGCGCCAGAATGCTGTGCGTCAGCAAAAGGCGATTTTGCGCTGATCCTCAATTAAGCGACCCCACTGAACTTGTCTCAGTGGCTCGCGGGTTTCTGCACTACTTGGATGTCACTCGAAAACAATTCGCTCGTAGCGCCAAAACCCGTAAACCGCCGACGCAAGGTCGGCGGGGGTCGCTTGTTTGAGGGCTATATAGCTGAGGAGAAGTAAATGTCACCAACTCGCGAAGCATCACCGACTCTCGCTCTCGAAGCTTCACCGACCCTCGAAGCATCACCAAAGTTTCGGGCTTTCAGGTCGCGTACGTCCGACCGCGAGTCGTTACCACCGGTCATAGTTTTCGGTGGTAACGATAACGCCATATCGATCGTGCGCAGCCTCGGCGCCCGCTCGATTCCCGTCTATGTGTTGAACGAGCAGCGAGCAGACGTGCAATGCAGTCGCTACGCACGGCGGTTGTCTCTCGGTTGCGACCTCCCTTTTCCAGAGGCGGCAACCAAGTTCCTCACGAGCAGTGAATCCAGCTTCCTGGAAGGCGCTGTACTCCTGGCCTGCAGCGATGAAGCGCTCGAAATCCTTGCACAGCACCACGGCACGCTGGCGAGCAAGTTCCGCCTAGATCTCTCGAATCCGGTCGCCCAAACAATGATGCTTGACAAATTGGCGACCTACCAAGCGGCCCGCGACGCCGAGGTTCCCACGCCGCGATTCTGGCAGATCGAATCCCTCGCAGACATGCATGAGTACCGGAACGAGTTCGTTTATCCCCTGATCGTCAAGCCTAAGTTGTCGCATCTTTTTCAACGGAAATTCCACAGCAAGTTCATCGTCGCCGAGAATTTTGGACAACTGCTCGACGCATATAAGGTGGCCGCCGACGAGAAAATCGACGTTTTGCTTGTCGAGAAAATCCCCGGGCCGGACAGCGCCCTGTGCAGTTATTACACCTATCTGGATGAACAAGGCCACGCGCTGTTCGACTTCACCAAGCGAATCGTCCGCCGCTTTCCAACAAACATGGGCCTGGCCACCTACCATGTGACCGACCACGTTGAAGGTGTTAAGGAGCCGGCGCTGCGGCTGTTCCGCCAAGCCGGGCTGCGCGGGCTGGCGAACGCCGAATTCAAATACGATGCCCGAGATGCCACGTTCAAACTGATCGAATGCAACGCCCGCTTTACCGCTGCCAACGGGCTGATCGTAAAGGCTGGGCTCGACCTCAGCAGCTTGGTTTATAATCGACTGGTCGGCCTGCCGCCGCCGCCACTGGTGCAGTATCGCGACGGGCTAACGATGTGGGATCCCCTGCGTGACTTTCGGGCCTACCGCGAACTGAGCCGCCGTGGCGAGTTGACGCTTTTCGGCTGGCTGAAAAGCGTGCTGCGCCCGCAACTGGTTCCTGCCTTCTTGTGGTCGGACCCGCGACCAGGTGTGGTTCGTCTGTTGCGGCGCATGTCGAAGTGGGTGTGAGATGATGCGGCACCGGTTTTGAATTTCTGGAAAACTGCCGATTGCTCAGTCATAAACAGGCGACGCATGCACGCTACTAATACCGCGGACTTCGAAGACATAATAAAAGGCCACCTTCGCGGATCAGCTCTGTTTGTCGGCGGCCGGATACTTGCGATTCTCATGAATTTCCTCGTGCAGGTCGTGACGGTCCGGTATCTCTCCATCGCGGATTACGGAATCTTCGCGTTCGCTCTTTCCATCGTGTCTGTCGTCGCCGTCTTCAGCGCGTTCGGGATGGACAAGGCGGCCTCACGGTTCCTGCCGGTTTATTTGCAGGACCGAGACTACCGCCGATTCTGGGGACTGCTCGGCCTATCGTTTGGCACCGTGGTAGGGCTTGGCGCTCTGACGATATTGCTTTTCGTGTGCCTTTGGGGAATGGAGCTGCCGCTACTGACAACCGACCGGCGCACGCAGACCATCCTCGCGATTATGGCGGGGCTGGCACTCTTTGAGGCGTTGGACGCGCTGTTCATATCGCTTTTCGCAGTGCTCGCCAGTGCCGGTGCCATCTTCGTTCGACGGTATTTCCTTGGCCCGCTCTTGAAACTGGCGGCTGCCGTTGCGGTAGTCGCCGGTTCCGGCGACGTGTACGCGTTCGCGGCGGGACAACTGATCGCCGGACTGTTGGGCGTGGGACTTTGTTTCATGATGTTGCTTCGCATCCTCGCGAAACAGAGCGACCTCCGAAACACACTTTCGTCGCGGCTAACATTCCCGGTTCGCCAAGTCTACAGCTACAGTGCAACGCTGCTCAGCGGCGATCTCTCCTACCTGCTGCGAATTGCTATGGTTCCCATCGTCGTAGGGATCCTTTATGCCAGCGAGGACGTCGCCGCATATCAAGCTGTGATGCCCCTTGCAAGATTGAATGAATTCGTTCTTGTCACGTTCTCCCTCCTGTTTCTTCCTAGCGCCGCGAAGCTCGCGGCGGCCGATCGACACGTCGTGTTGCAGGCGCTATTTGAGACGACGACGACCTGGATAACACTGCTTTCCTTCCCGATCTTTGCGACGTCGTTTCTGGCATCGGAGTTTCTGACTGTCTCGCTGTTTGGTGCCCAATACGAGGCGTCCGCAGACATCCTGGCTTGGCTGGCGATTGGGTTCTATACGAATGCATCGTTCGGAACGAGCCTCAGGCTTCTTCGTGCTTGCGCAAGGCTCCGCACGCTATTGGCCGCCGATTTGCTGATGATCGTCGTCGCCTCGGCATTGATTTTCTGGCTGGTCCCACGTTATGGCGCGTTAGGAGGGGCATGGGCTGTTTGTGGTGCCTATGCTTCCCAATCTCTGATCTATCATTTATTGGTAGCACAATCGACGCATATCAATCCATTTGCCTCCAGATGCATTGGTCCGTACTTTGTCGGAATCGGGCTCTGTGTCATCAGCGGAAGCATCCGAGAGCGGCTCGGTTTGCCGCCGGTCTTCGGCGTGATCGCGGCGTTCCTAACGTCTGTGGCGGTGCTGATGATTTTCTGGCGACAACTCGAGTTGTCTCGGACATTCCCAGAACTCGCTCGGCTCCCGATTGTGGGGCGTTGGATCGTGCCCATCGCCGTCGGCGATGCGAATCCACATTGAATGAATCATGAAATGTAACATCAAGCACCTGACATCCTGCGGCGTGAGATCCTTGAGACGCCGCCGATCTTCACATATCCGGGAGGGCACGTGACGGACGCGGTGGTGGACGCGCTGCGGCGGGCGGGCGTGGCGTTGGCCTTCGTCACCCGTCGCGGAATCAATGATCTGCGAACAGCGGACCCGCCGCGGCTGCGCCGCGTCAACGTCAGCCGGCACACCACGCCCTTCGTGTTTCGCGCCAAGCTGTTGCCGAGCCTGAATCGCTGGCAACGGTATGGAAGCTAGCGCAGATTTAAAACCGATTTTCAGAGATCGCACAATGAACCAACGTCTGTGTCCAATCGTCACTTCGCCGTCGGCAAATACGTCCGTGACCGCGGAACCTTGCCCGCCAAGCCGACTCACGATCTTCGCCTTCCTGTGGGCATGCCAGGCGCTGGTACATCAGGAGTTCTATTCCCGGTGGCTCGATGAAAATAATCCGTTCGGCTGGGTGCTCACGGTGCTGGCCGTGGCGACGCTGTTGCGGCCGTCGTCATTGTGGCTGTTCGCCGGAATGCTGACCAGCAGCATCGTCTACAACGTGCTGAAGTGGCCGTTCGTGGTCAATCACATCTTGCTGGAGTCCATCGTCAACGCGACGATCTTGGCGGCGATACTCCGCACGCTGCTCTTTGCCGGTGCCGGGCCGGACCGTTTCGGCCGCGAAGTTCGTGAGCAAGTCTATGACCGATTCGCTCCCGTCGTCGCTGTCTTGGTGGTCCTGATGTACTACTTCGCGTTCGTGGCGAAGTTGAACTGGGACTTCATCAATCCGGACGTCAGTTGCGTTGTCGTCATGAATGACGTGCTCTTGCGGCGGTTCCCCTTCTTGCCCGCTTCCGACGCGGCCGACTGGACTGTCATCGTGCTGACGCTGATTGTCGAAGCGGCCATTCCTGGCCTGCTGACTTTCCGCCGCACCCGCTACCTGGCTGTGCTGATCGGCGTGCCGTTTCACGTCATCCTGGGGCTGGTCGGACACCGCACCTTTTCGGCGTTCGCCTTCGCCCTATACGGTCTGTTCTGCATGAACGAACTGGTGCAACTAGCGACAACCGCGAAACGCCTGCTCATAACACGGGTCAGCCAAAGTGGGCGCCGGATGCTGTACTTTGCTGGCACCGCCATATGCGTCCTCGGTGTCGGATTGTTGATCGCCGCCGACCTCACTGGAAACTACAGAGCCGGCATCGGGCCGCTGAAGATCTTCCGCATTTCGTGGGTGATCTGGATCCTCTGGTCATTGATCGTAGGGGCCGTCTACGCAGTCTGCGCATGGATGTACTACAAGTCGGCAAACGCGGGATCAACTGGGCCGGCCACTGCACGTCCGGGCCTGCTATGGCTGATCGTGTCAGTGGTCGTGCTCAACGGAATGTCACAGTACCTCGGCTTCAAGACGGAAACCTGCTTCACGATGTACAGCAATCTCCGCACTGAAGGAGCGTTCAACAATCACTTCTTCATGCCGGCGTGGAGGCTGGCGTCTTATCAGGACGACCTTGTTGAGATCGTTTCCACGGATCTTCCGGAACTTCAGGAGTATATCGGTCACGAAGTCCTGATCACGGGTTTCGAGCTGCGGAGAATTCTAAGCAGCACATGGGAGACTTTTGAGCTGGTTTACAGACGTGGCGGACAACGTCTCGAACTCCGCAAGAGCAGAGACGAGATCCCCGACTCGCCACTCCTGCAACCGCACCCAAAGTGGTCGTCCAAGCTGCTTCGCTTCCGGCCAATTCCAACAGGCCGATGCGCAGCGTGCCAACACTGAACGCCGCACAATCCATCAAAGTCCCTGTTTGGGATGAACAAGGAACCGAGTCCCCTTTTGAAGCGACTGGCAGGGAACGCTGGTTTCGGAAAGCACCAACTCAATGTCCTCGCACACTACGGCTGGACCTGACCACGACGAATGACCATGAAAGAACCGTTGCTTGAGCCCCGCCCGTTTCATGTCCCGCATAAATCGGCACAATTGCTTCTTTTCCTGACTCTTGGCAGTTGCATAAACGTCGCTCATTTTCATTTTCGGATGGCTCATGCAGGCACTCCTAGAATATTAGGGGCAATCGGTTAGAGTGCATTATATCAGCACTTCTAAGAGTCACAACGATGAACTTGGGCAATCCGTGGGCAGAACGGTCGCGGCTCCAGGTGGCATGTTGGGCGAACGGGAGAAGATGAAGCGGAGCATTCGCCAAATCAACCCCAAGAATCATGTCCAGCAACGCGCCGTTCCAGTGTTCTTCCAGCACTCCCCAGCAGCGTTCGATTGGGTTGTATCTGCTGAATCGGCATTACTCCGCGCAGCGGACGAACCACAATGCCATGGCGGCGATACAACTTCGCGAGGTTGTCGACGGTCTTATGTTCGCGGCCGATGTCGGGCGACGGTTCGTCAGAACTCAACAAGACATTTGCGATTTCTTCATAAAACCGTGTCATCATCCGGCCTCCTGGAACAGCAAATCAGAGTCGGGGTGTGATTTCCACAGGGAGAAATCGGGGGCGACATGGCAGCGACGGCGACCGTCAACACCAAGGGCTTGGTGGGCCAGATCATTGGAAATGGCCGTTATGACTTGCGCGAACTGCTCGGCGGCGGCAGCATGGGGCATGTCTATCGAGCGTTTGACCGGAGTTTGGAAACGGATGTCGTCGTCAAGATTCCGCGCAAGCACAAGCTGGAGAACCCGGATGCACTCCGGCGATTCAAACAGGAATCCAAGTTTCTGGTGAAGCTGAATCATCCGCATGTC
>CAZPUJ010000638.1:0-3942 GCA_964589725.1 uncultured Planctomycetaceae bacterium | reverse complement strand
CACGGCGGCCGCCGACGACGGCCGACGAAGCTCTAACAATTTCGTCTCCGCCGCTGCCATGTGCGCGAGGTCGGGTGATCCTTCGACCGCTTTCAACGACGACAGCGTGCGGCTGGCGAATTCCTCCGACGCGCGCGGCTGTTGCAGTAGTTCGAGCAATTCCCACGCGCGATTCAGTTTTTCCACTTCGGCTCGGACGGCGGGATCGTTTGCCAATGTCTGTTCGACATCGCGCACGCCAGCGTCGGGCAACTCGCCGTCGAGATATGCCACGAGCTTCTCGGTGAATGAGCCGGAAGAGGTGTTGTCGTCGGACATGATCGGTCTCAGATTTCGGATTGGGGATTTCGGATCTCGGATTGGGGCACATGCCTTTCAATCCGTCATCCGCACTCCGCAATTATAAAAACGGTTCCAGGAATACTCGCAGGTTCTCTCGCGCTCGCGACAACAGCGACTTGACGGCCTGCGGCGAGAGATCCATCGCGGTGGCGATGTCGATGTAACTCATTTGTTCAAACTTGTTGAGCAGCACGGCCATCTTCTGCCGGTCGTTGAGCGACTCCAACGCCGCTCGGACCAAGTCCTGCGCTTCCAGGCGATCCAACACGCGAGCCGGCATGAGCGCCGACCGTTCCGCCAACAACTGTTCGGCCGGACGCGGACCCAACGGGCCGGAATCGCTCGCCGGCAATGTCACGTCTTTGCGACGCCCCGTGTCGCGCCGCCAATTGCTCGCCAGATTGTTCGCGATATGGAACAGCCACGTCGAGAACTTGGCCTTGGCTTCGTACTTCTTGCGGTTGCGATAGATCCGCAAAAATACTTCTTGAGCCAAATCCTCGGCGGCCTCTTGATTCCCGAGCAGATGAAACAGCACGGCGATCAACCGGTGCTGATAATTCTCAACCAACTGTGAAAACGCCGCGTCGTCGCCCCGCTTGGCGCGCAGCATCAATTGCACGTCCGGGTCGTGTTTGTAGGCTCGGATATCGGTCTCGGAATTCACCACGTCCGGACACGTCTCCCCAGCGACTTGGCAACCTTTGCCCATTCAACCCGACCGCCCAGCGAAAGTTTCTCGGTGAAGCCGGCTTTCGGGCCACGAACGATTACGCCGACCGTGCCGGACGCCTACCCGCAACCAGCAAGCAACGGCGAGAAGATTATAGTTTTCGCCTCGACTCCCCGTTAGCATCGCGACCCCGCGTTGACGGGCATCTTCATTCGCTCCACAGTCGGCGTTTCTCATGAGCCTCAGCCCACTCCCGTTGAGCTATTGCACCAACTTGCATCCTGGTCGCACGGTGGCCGAGGTCGAGGATGGTCTGACGCAGTTCACCGTGCCTGCGCGAGTACGATTCGGATCGCCTTTGGCCGCAGGTTTGTGGCTGGCTCAGCCCGTGATCCGCGAGTTGCTCGCCATGCCGAATCATGTGAATTGCTTTGCCGAGCGAGTTCGAGAACTCGGCTTGTGTACCTACACACTCAACGCTTTCCCGTTCGGGGACTTTCACAGCGAGCGAGTCAAAGAGAACGTCTATATCCCCGATTGGACTCAGACCAGCCGGTTGGAGTACACGTGGGACTGTGCCCGAGTGCTCGCCCAACTCATATGCACGACAATGCCCAGCGGCACGGATGGCAGCCTCTCGACGGTGCCGCTTGGCTTTAAAGCTTTCTCGACCGCGGCCGACTTTGAAAGCAATTGCACCCGCAACCTTATCGAACTGGCGCGACGACTCAGCCGACTCGAGATGGAAACCGGACAGTCGATTCGCCTGGCGATCGAGCCGGAGCCATGTTGTGTGCTCGAATCAACGGCCGAGACCGTTGAGTTCTTTCGTCGGCTACGAGGTCGAGCGGCCAACGAAAAGACTCTAGACGCGGTCGAACGATACCTCGGTGTCTGCTACGACGTCTGTCATCAAGCGGTCGAATTCGAGGATGTCACTGAATCAATCGCCACGCTGTCTCGCGAGCGAATCCGCATCAACAAAGTTCACATCACGTGTGCGCTGCAAGTCAGCCGACCCGCGGAAAACGTCGCCGCGCGCGAGGCCTTGTCGCACTTCGTCGAGCCGCGCTACTTGCATCAGACATTTGCGCGTTCTTCCTCCGGCGAGGTCCGGCGAATCATCGACCTGACCACCGATCTGTGCCGGTCGCCAGATGCCCTGTTCGCGAATGCCGACGCGTGGCGAATTCACTTCCACGTCCCCGTCGATGCCGAGCAGATCGGGCCGTTGCAGACGACGCGCGCCGAACTGAAGCAAGCCCTCGCGGCGGTCGCAAAACTGGACGATTCGCCTCATTTAGAAGTCGAAACATACACCTGGAACGTGCTTCCCGGAGCCGACAAGCCGGACTTGGTCACAGGACTGGCCCGTGAATTGTCGGCCACTCGGAGCTTGTTGGCGAGCCTTTGATGCCGTCTGATCGCCACGAACGCTTCCAGTGACCGGGCCAATCCCGAAATTGCGAATCACCACGTGTTTTCACTCAGCCCTCGTGGAGTTTTCAGTCGACATATTCCCGGCGGTGCCAAATTTGTTTTCGTTATTGGTCGTTTCCTATTTGTGAGGTGTTGCCATGCCTGGAGTTGTTCGACTGGAGCAACCCGGCGTGATGGATCATAAGTACGTCGGCACCTCAGACGTTGTAGACTTTGTCCTGGCTTCGCGAGGCGATGAGTTTTTCTGGGACGGCGGCCTGTGGGTGGTTGATGTGTCCTACCTGGATTGCCCACCGATGCTTGTGATCGACGTGAGCAACATGACCGAGACGATCAACCTCGGTTCGGCGGCTTAGCCGCCAATAAGCTGATTCACGAAAGGTCTTCTCGCTGGCGTGAGAAGACCTTTTTGTTTACGGCCGGCTGATTTGCCTTGATGGGGTTTTGGCGCAGCCGCATTCGCACGGGACATGCGGCTCGCGCTCTCAACGGCATTCGCCTCGCAACCCTCAACCTCGCCCGCCGACTCGCTCAACCGACTCGCTCAAACTGTCGGGGCTCTCTGCCGAGAACACGCGCTCAAACTCAACCTCTTAAAAACAGACGACGCATCTTCAAAAAATAGCCTGCCGCGTCGGGCAGGCCGGAGCCGCTTGCATCGGTCTGAAGGTTGTGGTGTGATCAGCCGCTCGCGTTCCGCGTTCCGCGGAAGGAGGCACCATGATTTGTGTTTGTCAGCGTGATGGTTGGCCGAGGACGCTGGTTGTGCTCGCTGCTGGTTTGGCTTACTGGCCGGCTTGGAGTGTTGCCGACGAGGGCAAAGCGGCTGAGAAAGCCACGGCACCGCAGCAAGTCGAGCCGGTCGAAATCAAAGCGGAACCACTGAAACTGCCGGTGGGCGGACCGCTGAGTTCCCGGGCATTGGTGGCTCGACCGATCCCGATTCGCGGCGTGATGAGTTGGTCTCTCGAGGCGCGACGACATCGCGGAGCCATCTTCACCGTGGCGCTGAGTCCCGATGGAAAAACCGTGGCGACGGGAGGCATCGACGGCACGATTCGATTGTGGGACGCCGAGACGGGCAAGTTTCTGAAAGCGCTGATCGGGCACGACAGTTACATTTACCATCTCGCGTGGTCGCCGGATGGACAGACGCTGGCCTCGGCCGGATCGTGGGATGCCACGGCGCGGTTGTGGGATGTGAAGTCGGGATTGCTGCTGCGCACGATCAAACACGAGAAAGGTTACGTGTCGCTGGTGGCTTGGTCGCCGACGGGCACTCGGCTGGCGTTTGCCGGTGGCGAGAGCGGCACGGTCAACATCCACAACGTGACGCCGGGCGAGATCGTCAAACCGACCGCGCTCGGCGTGCCGGTCAACACACTTTGTTGGGCGCCGGATGGTTTGAGTCTGGCGTTCACCGCCCCGCAAACACCGATCAGCATTTGGACGCTCTCCGGCGGCGAGACTGGCAAAGGTCGGGGGAT
>CAZPUJ010000637.1:0-2781 GCA_964589725.1 uncultured Planctomycetaceae bacterium | reverse complement strand
GAGCTGGAACCAACGGCTGAGCTGGAACCAACGGCTGAGCTGGAACCAACGGCTGAGCTGGAACCAATGACCGAGTCTGACCCAACCACCGATCTTCAACCAACGGGTGAACCCACAGCGTCGGCGGAACCACCCGCCGAGTTGCCGTCCGAGTCCGAACCACCTGCAAGTGGAGCCTCTGAAGAACCGCCGGTTGACGAATAGCACCAACGGTTCCCTCACTAGCGACCTAATCCCGCGTGTGGCCAGGTTTCACTCGCCATTTTATCACTGAGGGTGCCTTTGACTGAAAACTTGTCCGTGGAAAAACAGCTACTCAAGGTCCGCATCTTCGCTTTGGCAAAAGAGCTGGAGATGGACAGCAAGGTGCTGATTCAGCACTGCAACGATGCGGGCATCCTGGTGAAAGCCTCGGCGCTGGCCAGCATTTCGCCGGCGGAGCGGGACTTGGTGTTGGACCACATCCAGCAGAAACAGTCCAAGGTGGCTGTTGCGCCCTCACAAAAGGCCACTGCGCGCGACATGCCCGCCGATCTGGTGAGCAAAGCTCGACCGATCAAGGCGATGCCCGTTCGCACGATGGCACCGCTCGCGCGCGGGCCGCTGACCCGACCTTCCAGACAGGTCGAACCGGAGGAAGTCACCTCCCCATCAACCCCATTAACGGATTCGGGCTCTGCGGAATCGCCATCCACCTCCGCGGCGCTGGACGAAACGTCTGCTCCCGGCTCGGAGTCTCCTGGTTCACAAACGGTTGCTCAAGACTCCTCGCCATCGGCTGCTGAAGAATCGCCGTCGATCGCGGGCCATCGTCGCGAAGACTACATCGCTCCGCACGGTACGACTCCTTCGCGGATGCGCGAGATGCGGCCGATTGGATCGACGTCCGACGCGATGCGTCCCGCCGGGTCGATCCGCAAGAACAAGCCCAGTCTGCCGCAACTGGCTGCGCCGCCCGCACCACCAGTCATGAAGGCGAAGAAGGGCGAAGCTCCGGCTCAAAAGCCCGACATCAAACTGTCAGGCGAAATGCCGCTCGCAGGACCGTTGGGGCGTGACGTCAAGACCATGGTCGACGGCAAAAAAGGTGGCAAAAAGCGCGGCCCGGCCGTTGTGGCGCCCCCCAGTGAGGAATCAGCGGAGCGCATCCGCGGCAAGGCTCACCCCGGTGGCTTGGTGGAGTCGCGCGATGAGCGTCGTCAGCGAAGACACTCGCGCCATGATGTCCCTCAAGGCACGGACGATGAGGAAAAGAGTGTTCGCCGGCGACCGGGTGCGTTTATGCGGCCCAGACGCTCCGTGCCGACAGAACAAAAAACGAGCGGGGAAGTCGAAGTCCCGATTTCTCTTCGCACGCTCTCAGCGGCCACGGGACGCCCCGCCAAGACGTTGATGGGCATCCTCTTTAAGAAGGGCAAGATGGTCACCATCAACGAGACCATCGACGAAGAACTGGCCATCGAGTTGGCAATGGAGGTCGGCATCGACCTGACAATCCTCCGCGAAAAGGATCTGGAACAAGAACTGTTGGAAACGTTGCGAGTCGACGATCCGGTCGAAAGCCTGATCACGCGACCGCCGATCGCCACGATCCTGGGGCACGTTGATCACGGCAAGACCACGTTGTTGGATAAGATTCGTTCGACCAACGTCGCGGCCGGTGAAGCCGGCGGCATCACGCAGCACATTCGCGCGTATCAGATCGACCACAACGGCCACAAGATCACGTTTGTGGACACGCCCGGCCACGCGGCCTTTGGCCAGATGCGCGCCCGCGGCGCGAACGTCACGGACATTGTCGTGCTGGTCGTCGCCGCCAATGACGGCGTGATGCCGCAAACGGTGGAGTGCATCTCGCACGCGAAGGCCTCTGGCGCGACAGTCGTCGTCGCCATGAATAAGATCGACTTGCCGGATCGCAACGAACAAAAGCTGCTCAGTGATCTGGCCACTCAAGGTTTGCTGGTTCACGAATGGGGTGGCGAAACCGAAATGGTTCGCACGTCCGGTCTCTCGGGGCAGGGTCTCGATCAACTTCTGGAGACGATCCTGCTGACTGCGGAGCTTCACGAACTCAAGGCGAATCCAGATCGTTCTGCGGTTGGCGTCTGTATGGAGGCATTCCGCAACGAAGGTCGTGGTGTGCTGGCTTGGTTGATGGTCCAGAACGGGACGTTGCGGATTGGCGACATTCTACTTTGCGGCGGCTCGTACGGTCGCATTCGCGCGATGTACAACGAACGGGACGAAGAGTTGCCAGAAGCTCCGCCGTCGACGCCGGTGCGCGTCGCTGGATTGGACGTGATGCCCAATGCGGGCGACCAATTTTTCGTGATGGACGATCTCGATGCCGCGCGTGAGATCGCCGAGATCCGTCAGCAGAAAGGGAGAGCGACGACGCTTGCCGGGCGCGGACACAAGCGAACGCTGGACGACATCCTCAACGCCGTGCGCGACGGTGCCGTGCAAGAACTCCCGCTCATTCTCAAGGCCGACACGCCGGGTTCGATCGAGGCACTCAAGAACGAACTGGGCAAGTTCGATCACCCCGAGGTCAAAGTCAACGTGCTGCACGCGGCGGTGGGTGGCGTCAACGAAAGCGATGTCTACTTAGCCAGCGCGTCGGGCGCGATCATCATTGCGTTTCACGTCATCCCGGACGACCGCGCTCAGACCTTGGCCGATCAGGAAGGGATCGAGATTCGGCGGTACGCGATCATTTACGAGGTCATGGACGACATCAAACGCTCGCTCGAAGGACTGCTCACGCCGGAGAAGAAA
>CAZPUJ010000636.1:0-2729 GCA_964589725.1 uncultured Planctomycetaceae bacterium | reverse complement strand
CACCCCGGTGACAGCAGCACGACGTCGCCGGGAACCGACACTTGTAAGCTCCAACGCGTCGCGGATTCAAACGAGTCGAAACACCGGCAGGTCGGACCGGCGATGTGGGCTTGTTGGGCCGCAGCCTCGATGAGCCGGCCGAGTCCAAAGCCAGTCTGACCAAGCAGCGCCACCGCTTTGCAACGGCGAGCAATCGCCGCGGCCAGGTTTCTCAGATCAACTTGTTTGTCGTAGCCGCCAACGAGCAACACCAGCGGTTCATCGAACGACTGCAATGCCAGGATTGTGGCTTCGGGCGTCGTGGACTTCGAGTCGTTGATGCACCGTCGTCCCGCGTACTCGCCGACGAACTCCAACCGATGTGGCAATCCTCGGAACGACGAAACTCCTTGCTGGATGGCCGCGATCGAAATACCAGCGGCCATCGCGGCGGCGATGGCGGCTTGAGCGTTTTGCCAATTGTGTGTTCCCGGCAATCGCAGCCAGTCATCCAACAAGAGATGAAGCTCGCCGCTTCGATCCGTCGGCATTCGGGCGGTCACTTTCGGTCCACAGCCGAACACGCCGAATTGCCGTTCATCCGTCGGACCAAATCGTAATCGAGTCGCGGCTGTCGGCCATATCGCGACTTCATCGTGTTGGTTCACCACGGCGAATTGGTCGGCGGTTTGGTACCGAATCAAGTTTTGCTTCGCCGCGCGATAAGCGTCGACGGTGCCGTGGCGATCCAGATGATTCGGCGAGAAGTTCGTGAGGACCGCGATCTCCGGCTGCGGCCGTAACGGCGCGAGGACTTCTAGGTGAAAGCTGCTCAATTCCAAGATCACCCAGTCGTCCGGCTGAATCTGCCGGACTTCGGGCAGCAAGCTGATGCCGATGTTGCCTCCCATCCAACATTTCGCCGGACGGGCTTGTCCGTCGGTTCGCCGGAAAATGGACCTGTCCCCATTTGCCGCGGCGAAGATCGAATGGATCAGCGCGGTCGTTGTTGACTTGCCGTTGCTGCCGGAGATCGCCACGACACGGCCTGGGTTGCGTTCCCAGAACAAATTCATTTCGCTCGTGAGCGGCACTCCTACCTCGCGCGCGATCCCCAGAAATGGACTGTCCTTGGGCACCGCCGGGCTGACAACGACCAAGTCCGTTTGTCGAAAGTCCGCTTCGTCGTGTTGCCCCAGCTTCAGCGTTACGGGCCAAGCGGAGTCCAGTTGTTCCAGCGACGGCTGCAATTCATTGGCAGTCCGCAGGTCCGTCACGACGATTCGTGCTCCCTGCTCGGCCAGAAAGCGGACCGCCCCCACTCCGCCGCCGAAGGCACCCAAGCCCATCACGGTGACCCTAAGGCCGCGAAAGTCGTCGCCGGAAAATACTTTGAGCATGATGAACTTGCTTCTCCCGCGAGCGCCGGCGAGCTTACAACTCGGCGGAAAACTCCCACTGTCCTTTCCGTGTTTCCCCATCCCCCTGCTTCCGCGTCTCGAAGAATGGTCTTCGAAGGATTCCTAATTGTCCGACCGGAACGGAGCAATTCGATTTAACGGTTGTACGCAGTCTGCCGATATTCAGGAATAGTCGCGGGGTACGCAGACTACTCGGCGCGATTCTTTAGGACCGCACGCAACGTGGTCCGAGTCGCGATCGAAGTCCAGCGATCATCAGACGGTTCGATAGCAGCTCGCATGGAAGCGGGGGAGATCATGAAGTTTGGGCGGAAAACGAAAGCGTTCATTGTCGGCATCGCTTGTTGGGGAACTCTCACTCAACAGACTCCATCGTTCGCTGGTCCTCCGGTAAGTCCGGCAGCGGCGACGACGACACGAGTCAACGATGCGAAGCCTGCTGCGAAGAAAGTTGCTCAACCCACGGCTATCGACGTGGCGCTGGCGAACGGTGGCACGGTGTCCGGACACATTCTGGATGACAACCAGCAAGGCGTCGCCAACACGCCTGTGTCGATACGTCAGGGCAAAGAGGAAGTCGCCCGAGCCATGACGGACAACGACGGCCGCTTCGAGATTCGGAATCTGCGAGGAGGCGTCTATTTGGTGACCTCAAACAACGGCTACGGCTTGTTCCGATTCTGGGCGCCGAAGTCCGCTCCGCCAGCGGCACGCGATCAAGTGCTGCTAAGGTCGCAAGCGGTCGTCGTGCGCGCTCAAAATTACGACAACGGTGGAGATGTGCTCTACGATGAGAACGGTCAGCCATACGCTCGCGTTTACGCGGTTGACAACGGTGTTGTCAGCCCGGGAGCCTACCCGCCCGTGGGTAGCGGCGGCATCATGGGAATTGACTGTATCACGCTCACCTTGCTGGGCGCTGCCATCGCCGGCGCGGTGCTGGGAGGAATTGCGTTGCACGAAGCCAGTGAAGACGAACCAGAAAGCCCTTTTTAGCTCGAACATTTCGCCGACGAGCGGTCACGCGAGCACCGTCTCCTTTCCGAATGCGGGCCACCGAACTTTTCGGTGGCCTGGTTTTTTTTCGGCGGAGAGATGAAAGATCAAGGCACAAGCGCTTCAAGCTTTCATCCCTAAAACGGCCAAATCAGCGGAGCGAGGCCGACAGTCACGACCATGTAGAGCAGGTCGAGCGGGATGCCGATTCGCAAATAATCGGTGAACTTATAGCCGCCGGGGCCCATGACCATCAGGTTGCACTGATAGCCGGTCGGAGTGGCAAAGCCAGCGGACGCGCCGACCATGATCGACATGATGAACGGCATGGAA
>CAZPUJ010000635.1:0-16567 GCA_964589725.1 uncultured Planctomycetaceae bacterium | reverse complement strand
CGCGGTTCGCGATCGGGGAATCTTCGACACCGATTGCCAATTTGGTTTTGCGCGATCTGTGCCGCGAGTACGACTTGCCGAACATCGCGCCGCTGGCGAAATACGGCTCGTGGCAGGCGGTGCATCCTCATCTCGTGTCTGGCATCAAACGCGGCTTCTCGTATTTTCATCACGACGCCGGTCAGCCGTTCGCCGCTGATGCGGATCATTCGACCGAGTTGCTCGTCGCCGCCAGTAGCAGCGATGAGCGATCCGACACACATTGGCTGCGACAGGATGTCGATGCGTTCTTGTTCGGTGAAGCGCGCACTGCTGGCGTGTCGTGTTTCGAGCAAACGGAAGTCGCCAAGGTTGAACCGCACGGCAAAGGCACGATCTTGCGTTTGACGCCGTCGACGTCCCCTCTCCCTCTGGGAAAGGGTGGCCGAAGGCCGGGTGAGGGACGAGAGTCGAATGTCGCCACGATGCAACCGCAACGGACGTCAACCGCGGAATGGTTCCCTCACCCCAGCCCTCTCCCAGGGGGAGAGGGGGCCGGACAGTTGCGAACGCGCTTCGTCGTCGATGCGAGCGGTGACGGTGGGTTTCTCGCTAGGCGGCTGGGGATCGACGACCGTACGCACGAATTGCGAACGAACTCGCGCGCCGTCTTCGCGCACTTCGCGGGCGTGACTCGCTGGAAGCGTTGTTTGGAATCGCACGACATCGACACGGCCGAGCATCCGTTTGACTGCGATCACGCGGCGTTGCATCACGTGTTCGACGGCGGCTGGATGTGGCAACTGCGATTCAACGACGAGACGGTCAGCGCGGGCTTCGTGCAGGACTTGAACCGTGGCGAACGGCCGAGCTTATCGGCGAGCGACGAATGGGAGTCTTGGCTGCGACGGTATCCGTCCGTCGGCGAACAGTACGCGAACGCGAAAATCGTCCGGCCGGAGAGCGGTCTGCGGAGCACTGGGCGATTTCAACGCAAGTTGGCTCGCGCGGCGGGGCCATGGTGGGCAATGTTGCCGAACACGGCGGGATTCATCGATCCGCTGCACAGTTCGGGGATCGCTCACACGTTGTGCGGGATCGAGCGACTGGCGCGAGTGCTCGTGCGGCATCTGGGGCGAACCGACTTGAATGACAAACTGCAACGTTACGAAACGGCCGTGCTGGCGGAAGTCGACCTGATCGATTTGTTGGTCAGCAACTGTTTCTTATCGATGGGCGAGTTCCGTGCGTTCACGGCGGCTTCAATGCTCTACTTCACGGCGGCGACAAGTTACGAACGCGCACGCTTAGCGGCATCAGATTTATTTCAACCGGCGTTCCTGCTGGCGGACAATCTCGAATGGCGGGCGGTTGTCGAGCGTCTGTCGCGGCGACTCCGCGAGGTCACGTCGCCGGAGAAAACTCCACCTGGTCAGCGCGCGGCGGCGCTCGCGGATTTCGAAGCGGAGTTGGCGGCGGCGATCCAGCCGTTTAATGTGGTCGGCCTGTGCGACCCGTCGTTGAAGAACATGTATCGGCACTCGGCCCTGCCGGAGCCGTAACGGGAACTTATACCTCGCACGGCCAAGTCTGACACATTTGGGCGACACCCACACTAACCCGAAGCGTAAGCGAGGGCTGAGGCTGAGGCAAAAATTCCTCGCTTACGCTTCGGGTTAGTGTCAGACTCGGCCGCGTGCGGGATCGCAGCTTGTGGCCACTTTTTTGGGAGGCTCTCCGATGTCGCAACACAATTTCCTTGGTCGCGGATTTCTGCTGCTGGTGGGAATTATTTCTGGCGTGTTGGTGTCCTCGCCGTTGGCGGAGATCGTTCGAGCGGACGAAGCCGATGCGCGGCCGAAGGTCACCGCGCCGCGAGCCACCTCCGGCGATATGGCGGTCGAGCCGAATTGGGATGAGCGGGTGACGGTCACTGTTGGACAAAAAGACGCGGATTTGGTCGGCTCGACAGAGAAAGTGCTGCAAGCAGCGGTCGATTACGTTGCGCGGCTGGGCGGCGGGACGGTGAAGGTGTTGCCGGGAACCTATCGGCTGCGGAACTCGGTTTATTTGGCATCAAAGGTGCGGATTCTCGGCAGCGGAGTAGACTCGGTGTTGATTAAGGAGCCGTCGGTCCAAACGAAGTTGGTTGTCGATTCGGATTGGTACGATCAAGAGGTGACGTTGGCGGACGCGAGCGGTTTTCGAGTCGGCGACGGTGTCGTGCTGCGCTGCAAGAATCCGCACAACGGCGGCGCGACGGTGCTAAAGCGAACGCTGGTGGCTCGATCGGGAAATCGCTTCAAGCTCGACAAAGCGTTGCGCGAGAATGTGTGGCAGATGGGTGACCCGACGGCCGCGACGTTATTTCCGCTGATCAGCGGCGAGTTCATCAGTGACTGCGTCATCGAAAACATCACGCTCGACGGCAACCGCGAGAAGCACGATCACTTCGACGGCAATTACTCCGGCTGCATCTTTTTGCAGGACTGCAATCGCATCACGATGCGCGGCGTGGAGGCTCGCAACAACAATGGTGACGGCATCAGTTGGCAGATTTGCCACGACGTCGTCGTTGAGAATTGTCACAGCCACGACAACGCGGACCTGGGCCTGCATCCCGGTTCGGGTTCGCAGCGGCCGTTGATCCGGGATAATCGGATCGAGCGCTGCAACATCGGCATTTTTTTCTGTTGGGGTGTGAAATACGGTCTCGCGGAGAAGAACACGATCGACGGCATTCGCACGGCCAGCATTTCGATCGGGCATCGTGACACCGACAACATCGTCCGCGACAACGTCATCAAGAACAGCGGCGTTGCCGGAGTTCTGTTCCGACCGGAACGCGGACCGTCGTTCGCCGGGCATCGCAATCGGATCGAGCGAAACGAGATCGTCAATAGCGGCGGCGACGAGGGTGTCGGGATCGACATCCAGGGAGGCACCGAGTCGATTGACCTGATCGACAATCACTTGGTCGAAAGCCGCGGGGCATCAAAGCGGATCGGCGTGAAGTTGGGTGCCGAGACGAAGAACATTCGTCTGACCGACAATCGCATCGAAGGTTTTTCCCTGCCGGTTGTTGATCTGCGGCCGACGCAAGCGGCGAAGTGAGGGCTGATGCCCAAGGGTCCGCGAGGCATTTACCAAGACTATTTGTCCTGTTGGTCGAGTAGTTGGTCGATGTCGTCCTTTTCTTGGTTTGGCATTGGTTGAAGCGGTGTTGGCACCGGTTTCAAGTAGTCGTCGCTTTCGACAGAGTCGTCGGTCGAATCTCGTTCGTTTGCGGCCAGCGCTTCCTGCAAGTGTTCGAGCGAACTCTCGACTTGTCGTTCGGAGAGTTGGGGTACTTCAGGTAAGTCGCGTTTGCTCGCCATGGGCAGCAACTTTTCATCCGCCGGGATCAGCTTGGCACCCTTCGCATCGGGAATGTCCTTGGGTGGCGGTGGAATCGAGTCGCGTTGCGTCGGATGCGGAGCCTCTTTGGTCATTGGCGCCGCATTCGTGTCCGGCAACTCGCTGGCGGGCACCGGCTCCGGCGGAATCGGTTCTGAGATGCCAGATGCGGAGTAGGTGGCGGTGCCAGTCTCGGCAGGGTCGGTCCAAAACTCACCAGGTTTCGTGTCGAGGTGTTGAGCATCGAACGCGTGGCTGCGCGCCCAGGCGTGACGTAACGCCTGTGCGTACGACTCCGGATGCGACAGGCCTTCGGCGAGACGCACGCTGTCGTTGTCCAGCAAGGTCCCTTTGCGATACTTCATCTCGACGATCGCTCGATTGTAACCGACGAGACTTTGGTAGTAGGCGACCTCCGCTTGAGCCAAACTGATCTGAGATCGCAACAACAGATCGACGGTCCCTTTGCCGGCCTTATATTGCGTGTCATGGGCTTGCACACGGCGCTCCGCAGCGCGACGACGGTTGAAGGTGGTCTGAGCAATTTGGAACGTGGAGTCCAACTGACGGAAAGCGTTTGCCAACTCGTGGCTGATTTCATGCTCCTGAATTCCCAGTGCGGCGCGGGCTTTCGACAGCCGCAGTTCAATGTTGCGGATCTGCGAGTTCGCGGCTCGAAAGCCGATCGGCATGCTGAACTCGAAGCCCAGACCCCAGCCGGTCTGCTGGCCGCCCAACAAGTTCTCGTAGTAGCTGCCCGGGACTGTTGTGCCTGGGTCTTTGCTATCGCCGAACAACTGGTCACCGAGACCGTTGATCTGATACCGCGACACGAAATCAAACCGCGGATGCGCCAGACTCTTGGCCGCTTGCAATTGGAATTCCAAGCTCTTGATGTTCCACTTTTGCTTGCGCAGTTCGACGCGATGCGTGAGCGCTTCGCACAAACTGGTCCGCCAGTCGGGCAGAAACTCAGCGGTCGTGGGTTCGTCCGAGGGTCGAATGACGCGACCATCGTTGACGGACAATCCCATCAGCCGACGCAAACGACCTTCGGCGTTGTAAAGCTCCGCCAATGCGTTTTCAGAGCGTGCGCGGATTTCGAAGTAGCTATCGCGAGCCTGCGCCTCGTCCGCCGCGCTGCCACCTTCCAAGCCTTCCTTCGCTTTCACCTGACGCCACGTGCTGAGCGAACTGTTACGTGCGACCAGCTCGGCATCGTAGCGCCGATAGGCCAAATAGAGTTCCCAGTAAACGTCCTCGACATCTTTCGCCAGACCGATCACGGATTGTTCGAATTCCGCCAGGGCGAGGTCGGTCCGGATGCGTGAGATCACGACACCCTGGTTGACCTGCGGAACGTTTTGCAACGTCGGTCGGCGACTGATCGGCCCCGCAACGCGCGTGAATTCCGTGCCGCCACCCGCCCACAACGGTCTCCGATAATCGAACTCCAGACCAGGCGTACCGCCGTTCTGCCCGGCACTGGGGTTGTTACTGTAGGACGAATCGAAAAGGCGGCCGAGGCCACCTCCTGATCCCCGGTTGAACCCCTGATACAAGACGCTGTGGCTGACCGAGGCTTGGCCACCGTCCGCGAAGATCTTTGTCAGCGCAGCACGCATGTCACCCGATTCGGTCGCGGTGGTGTCTCCCGCAAGGATGCCGTTGAAGCCGGTCGTGTCCGAAATGTTCTCGCTGCGGCCCCAGACCATGTTGGCGGTGAAGTTCGCGTCGAATTCCGACAGCGCCGCTTCCACGCCGTTCTGCCCGAACAGCGTACTGCTGTCCTGAATCGCTGGGTCGTAGATTGACTGCACGAAGTCCGGATTCGAGAGCAATCGGTTACCCGGAGAGAGAAACTGGCCGTTGTCGCGAATGACCTCGCTGTTCGCGAGAGCCGTGTGCAGCACTTCCTCAAGGCTGACATTCCAAACGGGATCTTTGCGTGGGTTGCGGATGCGGCGCGGCTCGTCGGTGTTGCTGACTTCGTCGATTGATTTCTCGCTCACGTCAGGGTAGTCGATTGTGAGCGCGACGTCCTTATAGTGCTGCAGCTCGGTTTCGCCGAGGTACTGCAGCGACTTCTCTGAGGTCGAGCAACCGACCAACAACCCTCCGGTGAGCACCAGACTGGCCCACTTCCACGGTCGCCAGATTGAACGCTTGCGCATGGAAAATTCCCCAAAGACGGTAGCTTGTCCGCCCAATCGTCAATCACAGTATCGGCGGGCGAATCGCCATAGCTTTGGCAAGATTTTCCGAATGTACCGATTGTGCGGGCACCCAAAGTCGTTTTCAGCACCCGGACGAGTGGCAGAGGACTATTCCGGCAAGAAATGCCGCACCAAATGCGAAGTGACCCGGACGCATTGAGCATCCGGGTCACTGGGAAAAGGCATCAAGCGCCGCAGTTTGGGGAATTCGGCCTCGTCGATCAGGCTTCCGAGCGATGTCGCGGCGTCACGACAAAGTCTTCGAACCGGAATTCGAATTTTGCGGGATCGGCGATAGTCTGGAATAATTCCGCCACCACGCGATGGAAGTGCGTCTGCCGGATCGAATAGAAGTTGTGCTTGCCATCGCGACGGCAGCCGATCAAACCGGCGACGCGCAGCAGAGCCAAATGGTGGCTGACCGCCGGTTGGCTTTGCTGCAAGCGTTCGCACAAAGCCGAGACATGCAGTTCGCCTTCGCGATACAAATACATCAAAACCCGTAAGCGTGTCTCATCGGACAGCAGTTTGAAGATTTGGACCAAGTCTCGTTCGAGTTGGTCAGGAAGCTGAGTCTCCACCTTGGGCTTTTTTCGTCGGGCCACAGGTTCAGCGAGTTCGAGCATGTTCTCCTCGGTTTGTCTTGTGGACAATGAAGAAATGTTGAAGACTGGAATTCACGGGAAAAGATCTGTCGGTCCCTAATTCAGGAACACGACTCAGGCGGAACCGCCTTAGAAATGTGCATTCACATCAATATCAAGATGTGCAGATCTGTCGATGGGACGAAATTGCGACGGGGGATTATCTCGGCCTGGTAGTTCGGCGTCAACTATCGGAAACCAAAGAATTTGTTGAGTTTCGTTGAGGAGAGACCTTTTGAACACGACTGGTTTCGCCGATTTGTCGGGGACTCGTGCCGTCGTCACCGGCTCAACGTCGGGCATTGGTCGAGCGATCGTCTGCGAGCTTGCCTGCGGTGGTGCGGAGGTTTTGATTCATGGCGGCCACAGCGTCTCAGCGGCTGAAGTTGTCGTCGAAGAGTTGCGAACGCTGGGCGTCCAACCGGCGGTTCAAATGGCCGACCTCGGCAACGAAACCGAACTGGCCTCCTTCGTCGATCGCTGCTGGTCCAGCCTGGGTCGAATCGACGTGTGGGTGAACAACGCCGGGGTCGATCTGCTGGTGGGGGACGCGGCCAAATGGGAGTTCGCCGCCAAATTGCAGCGGTTGTTTGAAGTCGACGTTCGGAGCACCTTGTTGCTCAGCCGGATGGTCGGACAACGAATGGTCGAGTCCGGCGGCGGAGTGATCTTGAGCATTGGTTGGGATCAAGCCGAGCGTGGTATGGAAGGAGACAGTGGCGAACTCTTTGCGACGGCGAAGAACGCGATTATGGGCTTCACGCGATCGCTCGCAGTCAGTCTCGCTCCGCTCGTGCGAGTCAACTGCATCGCGCCGGGTTGGATTCGGACTCGATGGGGCCAGCAAGCGAATTCGGCTTGGCAGGAACGAGTGCTCCGCGAAACGCCCTTGCGACGCTGGGGCACTCCCGAGGATGTGGCAGCCGTCGCGCGGTTCCTTGCCAGCCGCGAGGCCAGTTACCTCACGGGCCAAGTGATCTATGTCAACGGCGGCGCGGAGCGGTGACATGCCGGCGGAACGCATCTTATTTGTGACGGGGCGACTGGCCGAAGCCTCGTTGCGCGAGTTGCTCGCGGGACTCGGCCCGAAGGTGGGATTCGATTATGACGTTGCGGTGTTGAGCATCAGTGTGGCGGCGTTAATGTCGGTTGATTTTGTCGCGCGCAAGCTGCACCTCGGGTCACGGTTCGATCGCGTCGTATTGCCGGGCTGGTGCGGCGGCGAATTGGAATCGCTGACTCAGAAATTCACGACACCGTTCGAGCGAGGCCCGAAGGATTTGTTCGACCTACCGGAGTATTTCGGCGGTCACGAAAAGAGCGCACCCGACATGAGTCGTTACGACATCGAAATCCTAGCCGAGATCAATCACGCTCCGCGGCTAAGTGATCGCGCGTTGCTTGCCGAAGCCGAGCGATATCGCGATTGCGGCGCGGATATCATCGACTTGGGCTGCGTGCCGGACGAGTATTGGCCGCGCGCCGGCGAGGTCACACGGCTGTTACGGTCGGACGGCTTTCGCGTCTCGATCGACAGCTTCGATCGCCACGAAGTCGAGCTGGCGGTCGAAGCCGGTGCCGAACTGACTTTGAGTTGCAACCGATCGAACGTCGACTGGCTGGCCACATGCGGAGTGGAACTGGTTGCGATCCCCGATCAGCCGCACGACTTGGATTCGTTGCAGCCCACGTTGGATCAACTCCGGACAGCCGGCGCGCGGTTCCGCATCGATCCGGTTTTGGAACCCATCGGCTTTGGTTTCGCCGCGTCATTGGCGCGCTACTTCGAAGCCCGGCGCCGTTGGCCGGAAGCCGAAATAATGATGGGCATCGGCAATCTGACCGAGTTGTCCGAAGTCGACAGCGCGGGACTGAATTTTCTGCTGGCAGCAATTTGTCAGGAATTGGGTGTCCGCAGCGTGTTGACGACGGAGGTCATCAATTGGTGCCGTTCCGCCGTCCGAGAGTTTGACCTTGCTAGACGAATGGTTCGTCATGCCGTCACTCAGCAAGTGCTGCCGAAGCATGTCAGCTCGCAATTGGTCATGCTGCGTGACACGAAAGTCCGCGAGTTGGGCGAAGAGGGGCTGAAGCGTCTCGCGGCGCAAATCCGCGACTCGAACTTCCGTATCTTCGTCGAGCGGGGTGAGCTGCATTTACTCAATCGCGACGGCTACTGGCACGGGACCGACGTCTTCGAATTGTTCGACACGATTTCGCATACCGTGTCGCTCGATTCGTCGCACGCGTTTTATCTCGGCTACGAGTTGGCGAAGGCCACGACCGCGCTAACGCTCGGTAAACAATACCGGCAAGACGAAGCCTTGAATTGGGGCTTTCTGACGATCCCGGAAAAAAGCGCTCACGAACGCCGGCGGCATCAGGCCAAAGATGCGGAGGACATCGAAGCCTCGTGAGCCGTTAGTCGTGATCGGCGACACTGGCCGGGCCGGTCGTTATACCGCGCGCGGTCCGAATCGAGACGTTGGCGAGCGGGGCGGCGTCAGCCCCCCGGTGCTGTCGCGGAACCGGCCGGCTGACGCCAGGCCGCTCGCCTCAAATGTCTCACTGACGGCCGCCAGTGGTATAGAATCCGTGCCGCGTGGCTCGTTGAAATCGCCTTTTCGTCCAAATCGTTGATAGTTCTCGGTGACGTATGTCGGCATCACTCCCGTTGGTTCAGCCGCTTGATCCGCTGCCTGACGTCGCTGAGACGCTGAGTCGGTTCACGGATTGGCCGAACGTGATCTTGTTTGACAGCGCGTCGCGGCGGCCGGAGCTTGGCCGGTACTCGTTCCTGACAGCCGATCCGTTTGCGTTCGAGAAACTGGCGAGTGTCCCATTCGGTTCCGATCCGTTGGCTCGGCTCTCAGAATTGTCGCAGCGATGCGCTGCGGAGTCCGTTCCTGAACTGCCGCCGTTTCAGGCTGGGGCGGCGGGCTTGTTGTCGTATGAACTGGGCGGCGTGTGGGAGCGATTGCGGCGACCGGGATTCGATGAATTCGAGCTGCCGTGGCTCGCGGTCGGCCTGTACGACTGGGTGATCGCCTGGGATCACGAACAAGGTCAAGCGTGGATCGTTTCGCAAGGCTTCCCGGGCGAGGGACCGGCGCGCGAACGGCGTGCGATCGAGCGACTGAACGCAGTGCTTGACCGATTACGTTCGGAGCCGACGTCGCACGCCATCGCGCGAACGACGAATGCGAGAACAGCTCTGTCACTCGATCGGATCGCTCCACACTGGCCGTTGCCGGGACCGGCGGGATTGATCAGTGATTTCTCCCGAGAGGCTTATCTACGATCGGTCGAACGAGTCATCGAGTACATCCACGCGGGAGACATCTTTCAGGCGAATCTGTCGCAGCGGTTGTTGTACCCGGCAGATGAAGACGGCTTGTCGTTGTACCTGCGGCTGCGACAGCGCAACGCCGCGCCGTTTGCGGGATACTTCGCTCACGACGATTGGGTGGTGGCCAGTGCGTCGCCGGAGCGGTTCGTTTCGGTGCGACAAGGCGAGGTCGAAACGCGACCGATCAAAGGGACTCGCCGCCGCCGGCTTTTTCCCGAAGCCGACCTCTTCACCGAGGACGAACTACGCGAGAGCGCAAAGGATCAGGCTGAGAATGTGATGATCGTGGATTTGCTGCGAAACGATCTGTCAAAGGTCTGCTCACCAGGTTCGATCCGCGTGCCCAGCTTGTGCAGAGTGGAGACGTACGAGACGGTGCAGCATCTCGTGTCTGTGGTTCGCGGCCAGTTGGATCGCGACACACGCGGTGATCGCCGGACAGCTTGGGACTTGCTACGAGCGGTTTTTCCCGGCGGGTCGATCACCGGCGCACCTAAAGTCCGCGCGATGGAGATCATTTCGGAATTGGAGCCGACGGTCCGCGGCCCCTATTGCGGCAGCTTGTTCTACATCGGATTTGATGGAACGGCCGACAGCAACATCCTGATTCGAACTTTCGCGGTGCGGCGAGGTTGGATTCAATGCTCCGTGGGTGGTGGAATCGTCGCTCAGTCGGACCCGGTCAACGAGTACGAAGAAACGCTGCACAAGGCCGAAGGAATGTTGCGCGCACTGCGGTGAGGAACGACCTCGCGATGATATTACTGATCGATAATTACGACAGCTTCGTCTACAGCCTCGCGCGTTACTTTCGCGAGCTGGGTTGTACGATCGATGTCGCGCGAAACGACTGCTTAACGGTCAGCGCGATCGAGCGGCTGCATCCCGAGGCGATCGTCCTTTCGCCTGGACCGTGTACTCCCCGTGAAGCCGGCATCAGTCTCGATATTGTTCGCGAACTAGGCCCACGCATCCCGATTCTGGGAGTCTGCCTGGGGCATCAAACAATTGCCGCGGCTTTGGGGGGTGAGGTCGTCCGTGCTTCCGAGCCAATTCACGGGCGAACGTCCCCCGTGGTCCACAATGGACAACGAATGTTCGCCGGTTTGCCGAACCCACTGACGGCGACCCGATACCATTCGCTGATTGTGCCCGAGGCGACGTTGCCGTCGTGTCTGCGAGCGACCGCGCGCACTCCGGACGGGGTCCTGATGGCCATTGAGCACCTTGACTGGCCGACGTTCGGTGTCCAGTTCCACCCGGAGTCGGTGCTCACGACCGGCGGCCACAGGTTGCTCGACAACTTCCTGCACATGGCTGGTCTGCGTTCCCAAACTCTGTGGGACACCCGCGAACTCAACAACGGCGAACACCGCGAACTTCAGCCGCAATCGAGCGAAGACTGGAGTTCCGTTGGATTGCTGCACTGGTAAGCCGTCAGCTCAGCGCAGTTTGACCGGTTTACGCCGCTGCTCCATAAGGCCAGCCGTTGTCTCGGGAGTTCCTCTCCTTTGGCAAACCGGCAGGCCTCGCGTGATTTTTCCACGGTTTCAGGTCGATAAAACATGAATGCGGGACTTCCGTCTGGAGAGCGATGGGTACCTGCGCAAACGCACCGTCGCGAAACTCCCGTGGAGGCGAGAGATGCAACGTCACCGAATTGTGCCGGTCTCGGCTGTGATGGCCCTCGTGTTGATCCTGGCGAGCCTTGCGGCCGTCGGAGGTGGCCAAAATAGCCCCTGGAATCCGGATTTCGGTCAAGCGGTCGCCGAGTCACAGCAGTCCGGCCGACCGCTGCTGCTGCACTTCCATGCCAAGTGGTGCCCGCCGTGCCGCCAAATGGAAAAGAGCGTCTTGAACGAGAACGAAGTGCAAGACTTGCTGACGAACCACTTCGTCGCTGTGAAGGTCGACGGTGACAAACATCCAGACTTGGTGACAAAGTACAAGGTTCAGCAGCTCCCAACCGACATCGTGCTCGCGCCGAACGGCGTCGAGCTACTGAAATCCGAGGGTTTTCACGACAAAGGGAGCTATCTCAAGCAACTGCGGCAAGTCATTCAACAGACGGATTCGAACCAGGAGACTCCGACCGACCAGTCACGGGACGAACGCCTTGTGCACAAGGAAGACGCCAACAAGCCTTTGATCGGATTGGAGAGGTATAGCCCGGTTTACTTGGGGAAGACCCACCAGTGGCGAAAGGGGAAATCCCAATACGCGCTCGTGTACCAAGGCGTTGTGTATCTGATGTGTGACGAAGAAGAATATCGCGACTTCCAATCCAATCCGACCAAGTACGTACCTCGGCTGTTGGGCTGCGACCCTGTGGTCTTGTGGTCGTCTGATCGAGCGGTACCGGGAACCACACAGTTCGGCGCGTTCTACGACGATGATCTGTTCCTGTTCTCCAGCGCTGAGAATCGTGACCGCTTCAAAAAAAGCCCGACGCTGTACTCGCGGACGCAGCATGTGTTGAAGGCGAATCAGATCGATGGGCCGCGGTGGCGATAGTGGCGGTCGTGGCGATTCCGCCGGTGATGGCCGCCGCAGAATAGCGACAATCCGTCTTTCAATCCGTTAGGTGAAACTGGCAGAGTGCGATTGACACATCGCGGGGCGGGGATATATTACCCACGTCGCTTGAGCGTGAGGCATGTTGATTCTTCTTGGTGTCTCGATCAGTCGGCCCCCACGAATCGCTGGCTGTCCAGGAAGAAATGACTCGGTGAAAGCCGTTCCCCGTTGGATGGGAGCCGCGAGTTCTGGGTCTCACGAGGTGCCGATTTCAGAGGTGTACCCAACGTTCACCTGGAATCTTGGGTGATCCCAGGATCTTCAACCGACGAGTCTGACGACTCTGGAAGTGACGCTGCTTGAGCCACAGCTTCACTGACCTGAGATTCACTGACCTGAGAGTTTTGGTTCGCATGCATTTTTTCGCCACGGCTCCCGCGATGACGGGATGCCTGGCGGGTTTTGCGAACTTGGCTTAACCACTCTTGGTGGTTTGTTCGGGCTTTGGCCCATCGTTAGTGAGGAGGGTTGGGAGCTGACCGCTCTCGCTCCTAATCAGCAGTTGCGATGAACCGACGAGTCAAGGTTCATTTGGGCGACTTGCCCGGCTGTGTCGAGGGAGATCGGATTACGATCAAAGGCTCCATCTTTCTTTTTGGAAGGTCGCATGACCTCCCGCCACGGTAACCCCAGCCGTGTCCGAGGAACTTCGTGAGTTTGCTTCGGCTCGCACGCTTTGTCCAAGTAATAGGTTTGACGCATGCCGGAAGAGAAACGAACCAGATCGTCAGTGAGACCGCAACGTCGCCGTCGGCGGGTCACCGAAAACAACGAAAACATGGAAGACTCACCTGACGACTCGTTTGACTCGGCTCCGCCTGACGCGCCCGTCGATTCGGTCGTCGTCATCTCGCCGCCGACGTATCCCGATCCGCCGGCCGGTAGTTCTGGGCGGCCGCGTGCTTCCGAAGACGACTTTGGTGCCAATCTCGACGAGAACGTCATGTTTCCTGAGAACCGCGCTGCGCCGAACAGTTCGGTGACCGACGACATGAACGATGGCGGCATGCCTGTCGGCGACGGCGGACCACGCGAAGGTGGGACCGCAGACGGAGACCAGTCCTTTCATCGCCGCCGCCGTCGTCGTCGTCGTCGCGGGGGTGATCGAAATGGCGACATGAACAATTCACCGCCACCGCAGTATGGCCGACAACGCACATATGGCCAGCAGCGCGACTTTGGCCAGCAACGCCAATTCAGCGGCGGCCCACCGCCACGGCAATACGGTGGCCAACGCGATTACGGCCAGCAGCGAGACCAGTACCGTCAACGCGTGCAACGTCCTCGAAACGACGAGATTGTTCCGAACGAACAAACCAGTACACTCGAAGGCGTGTTGGAACTGCATCCGAAGGGATATGGCTTCCTGCGCGACCCGAAAAAGAATTACAGCTCCCAGGAATCCGACCCGTTTGTTTCCAGCTCGCTGATCGAAAAAGCCGGTCTGCGCGAAGGCGTGTGGGTTCGCGGCGAGGTTGGTTCCGGTGCTCGCGGACAAGGGCCGCGGCTCAAGACGGTCGAAACGATCGACGGTATGACGGCCGAGGACTATCAAAAGGTCAAGAAGTTCGACGACCTAACCGCCATTACTCCACACACACGGATCAGGTTGGAGACGGGTGCGCGGCCGATCACGATGCGCGTGATGGACCTGTTGACGCCTGTCGGCAAAGGGCAACGAGCACTCATCGTCGCGCCGCCACGAACGGGCAAGACGGTATTGCTACAAGAGATCGCTGACGCTGTCAGCAAGAATCATCCGGACATGCATCTGATGGTGCTGCTGATCGACGAGCGTCCGGAAGAAGTCACCGAAATGCGAAGGCATGTGCATGGCGAAGTCATCGCCTCGTCGATGGACCGCGACGTCGAAAGCCACGTACGCATCAGTCAGTTGATCATCGAGCGTGGCAGACGACTGGCGGAAGAGGGCAAGGATGTCTTCATCCTGCTGGATAGCATCACGCGTACGGCGCGGGCCTTCAATAAGTGGACCAACACCGGCCGTACGGCGACCGGCGGACTCGACGTTCGGGCACTTGACGTCCCCAAAAAAATGTTTGGCACGGCACGGCAGTTCGACGAAGGAGGTTCGCTGACGATCGTAGCCACCGCTCTGATCGACACCGGCAGCCGAGCGGATGAATCGATCTTTCAAGAATTCAAGGGCACCGGCAACATGGAACTGGTGCTCAGCCGCGACCTCGCCGACCGCCGCATTTGGCCGTCGATCGACATCACCAAGTCCGGCACGCGGCACGAGGAAAAGCTGTACGATCCCAGCCAATTCGACAGCATCGTGATGTTGCGCCGCAGCCTGATCTCGCTCAGCCCCGTTGAGGCGATGGAGCAACTCACTCGCATACTTGAACGCTACTCGACGAACACCGAGTTCCTCGAAAAGGTGAAGTCGGTGCTCTGAGCTTGCTCGGAAAGTTTGCTCGCCGATAACGTGCCGGCGACGCTGCCGAACATTACATCACTCGTCGCGCTCACGCCGATGTCGGCTCTGTTTGTCGAAGCAGCCATTCGAGCGATGCCGCTTCGCCGCGAACGAAGCAGACATAGACGACGCCTCGTTCTGACCAGCCTGCTACGGCGACGGGATGCCCGCCGCGGTGCGCGTAGCCCAATCGAGTCGCCCGCCAGATCAACTCCGCGGGCGGATCGACGATGTTGCCGCGCGGAGCGGCCACCAGTACGCCTCGAATGACCGGCTGCTTTGGCAACCGGAGCTCGAACGGAATCCAGGTGGCGATCGCTTTCGAGTTCGACGGCGTGAACAGCCGTGGCGAATCGACGATACGAAAACCTTTGACTGAGGTCCAACTCTGCGGCAGCAGAGGCAGCGCGGAGAGATCGCTCGCGACCGGCAAGTCACCGGCTTCGAGTGGCGTCTGTTCGCAAATCGTCTGAATCGAGACTCGTGAAGGCTGCGCGGCGAACCACAGCCACGAGCCGCTCGCAACGCCAATTAAGAGCGTCGCCGCGGCGGTGAGCATCCACGCTCGTCGACGGAGCGTCACAGCACTCGCTTTGTGTGGCACGTCTTGACCATCGGGAAGGGCGTGGCGCGGACCACTTTCCGAAGCATTGTCCGGTCCCGCACCTTGCACTTCGTTCTGGGCGTGCCGCCCGTCCGTTGCAGCCGCCGATGGCAACTGCGCGAGCAATCGCTGTTGCGATCCCACTGGCACTGGCACCGATTGCATGGCATCAGCAAGCTGTTGATCGCTTTCGCGGCGCTGCCGAAGTGTGCTCCAGCAGGTTGAGCAGGCTTGCACGTGTTCCCAAGCCGGCGTCAATTCGGCGTCGAGCGACGCGTCGCTCAAATCCTCCGGCCAGACGGATTCGAGCCGCTCGAGCGCGGTGGCGCAGTCCAGAGATTCGTGATGGAAGTCCGTCATGGCAGTTGGCCAGCCAGCGCCGGTTGCGGCGGAAGATGGGAGTCATCTTCGCCGAGAAGTCGTTTCCGCAGATGCCGCTTGCCGCGCGACAGGCGGCTCATCACAGTTCCGATCGGCAGCGACAATTCCGCGGCGATTTCTTGGTAACTCATTGCGTGGAAGTAAAACAGGACGAGCGGGAAGCGAAATTCTTCGGGGAGTTCGTTCAAGGCCTGTTGCAGTTCATCAGCTTGGAGTGAGGCAGACTCTTCGGGCGACTGGCTGGGTTCGGGCACGGAGCCTAACGAGACCGACTGGAGACTCGCGCGGCTGCGTGCTCGGAAAAAGTGATGCCGCAGGATCGTCAGCAGCCAAGCTTTCGCACTGTCGGCCTCGCGCAGCTGATGCAGCTTTTGTTGAGCCGTCAGGAACGTCTGCTGCGTCAGGTCTTCCGCGTCGGCCGCCGATCCCGTCAAACGAAACGAGATGCGATACAGCAACTCATAATGCTGCTGGATCAGCTCGGCCACACACTGTCGACGCTGCTGTTGGTCCATGGCATCGCACGTGACAAGAGTCACGAACTCGGCGGGTTATTCCCAAGAAACTTCGTTATTTCACGGAGATACATTTCAACGTCTTCGAATCTCGCGCAAAGAGCCGTCCTTGCGACAAGGCCGGCAAAGCACGAGTTGACCCACGAAACAGGCGGGCGCGAGTCAGTTCTTGATACCGCTTCGCATTGGGCTTCCAGAGAATCAACTCGCCGTCGGTCGTCTGCATCAAGAATTTGCCGTCCGCTTGTAGCATCGAGCCGAATCCAATGCTCGGCTTCGACCACAAGACTTTGTGGGTGCGCGGATCGAAGCAGCGAAGCTGGGGATCATCGACTCGCTCTTGCCCGTGAATGCCATAAAACAGTCCGTCATGGACGAGGCACGTCATGTACTGACTCGAAATGACGTCGTCGCTTTGCCAGAGCTCGTCGATGCCGCTGGATTGAATCTTCGCGAAGACGGC
>CAZPUJ010000634.1:0-4925 GCA_964589725.1 uncultured Planctomycetaceae bacterium | reverse complement strand
CGCTCGGCGTCCTTGCCGCTGAACTTCCAAAACAGGCCGGGGTGGATCAGGAACTCGCAGAATGTCGAGGTCACGAGTCCTCCGAGAATCACGGTGGCCACGGGATACAGGATTTCTCGACCCGGTTCTTGGCCGCCGAGACCCAGCGGCACGAGGCCGATGCCGGCGGTCAGCGCGGTCATCAAGACGGGAGCGAGGCGTTCCAAGCTGCCGCGAATGACCATTTGCGGGGTAAAGCCTTCGCCCTCTTCCTTCATCAAGTGGAAGTAGTGCGTGACGAGCAGAATTCCGTTGCGGACCGCGATGCCGCCGAGCGAGATGAAGCCCACGAGACTGGCAACCGTCAGCGACTGCTTCGTGAGCACCAGCGCCAACACTCCGCCGATGAATGCGGTCGGCAGGGCGTTGAGGATCTGCAGGACGATTCGCACGGACGGGTACAGGATCATCAGGACGACGAACATGCCGACGACCGACACGGCGGCGAGCATCACAATCAGAGACGTCGCTCGCTGTTGGCTCTCGAACTGGCCGCCGTATTCGATGAAGTAGCCTTCGGGAAGAGTGATTTGCCTGGCGACTCGTTGCTGGATTTCCGCGACGGCGCTGGCGAGGTCACGGTTTTGCGTGTTGCAGCGGATGACGATGCGGCGGCGAGCGTTCTCGCGATTGACCGAGTTGGGGCCGGTCCCTTCGCCGATGTCCGCGAGTTCGCGGAGTTCGATTTGACCGCGATTGTTCGGCAGGTCGATCCGCAGTCGGCCGAGATTCGCGTAGTCGGTGCGAAAGTTCTCTTCCAGACGTACCAGCAGTTCGAACCGGCGCTGGCCTTCCAGCACTTGCGAGACGACCTCGCCCTGCAACGCCGTTTGCAGAATCTGAGCCACGTAGGCTCGTGTCAGTCCGTGAAATGCTAAGTCGTCCGACCGCAGCCGAATGTGCAATTCTTCCGTCTGACGGATCGGTTCGACGACGGGGGGTGTGACGCCGGGGACGTTCTGAATCGTGGCTTTCACTCGCTCGGAAAGTTGCTGCAACGTGTCGAGGTCATCGCCGACGATCTTGATCGCGATTTGAGCATACACGCCAGAGACCATGTGGCTGATGAGATGCGCGAGCGGCTGTTCGACTTCGATGTCCACGCCGGGAACTTCGTCGCGGAGCTGCTCCAAGAGTTCGCCAATGATCTCTTCGCGATGCCGACCACTCTCCTGGTTCATGCTCAGGATGTATTCGCCGGCATTGACGGGGGCGGCGTGCTCGTCCATCTCGGCTCGGCCGGTGCGGCGGACGAAATGGATGATCTCGCCGTTTGGGTGCTTCTCCGACTTCTGCATCGAGCGGAACTTCGCGTCGATGATACCTGACGCCTGATTGGAAGCTTGCAACGATGAACCGGGCGGCAGCGTCACATTGACCTGAATGCTCCCCTCATCGAACTGTGGCAGGAAGTTGCGGCCCAGGTGTGCCAATTCCCAACCGGCGAAGGCCACCATCACCCACGTTACAAGCAGCAGCCACGCGGGTTGAGCCATGCTGAGACGGATCAGGTATGTCGCTCCCCATTTCAAGAACCGCAGCAACAGCCCGTCGTGCGCCGCGTGAGTTGCCTTCGACTGCGGGAGAAAGTAATACGACAGTACCGGCGTCACGGTCAGCGACACGGCCAGCGATGCCAGAATCGAAACGATGTACGCAATCCCCAGCGGCGTGAAGAGCCGGCCTTCAACGCCCGACAACGCGAACAGCGGCAGGAACACGAGGATGACGACGGCTGTGCCGAACACGATCGCACTGCGAATCTCCTTGCTGGCTTCATAGACAACCTGCAGGGCGGGTTTGGACGCGGTCGCGGCGTTGTTTTCCTTAAGCCGGCGGAAAATGTTTTCGACATCGACAATCGCGTCATCCACCAGTTCGCCCATCGCGACAGCGATGCCGCCCAGCGTCATGACGTTAATGGAGAGATGCGTCCCCGTCAGGTGGCCAATGAGGCGAAACACGAGCGTCGTGATGACCAGCGATAGTGGGATCGCGGTCAGCGTGATAAACGTCGTGCGGAAGTTGAGCAGAAACAAAAACAGAATGATCAACACCAGCACCGCCCCGATGACCAACGCCTCACCGACGTTGAAGATGCCTCGGTCAATGAAGTTCTTGAGCCGGAACAGTTCCGAGTTGATCACGATGTCGGCCGGCAGCGAGGCCTCGGATTCCTTCAAGGCCGCTTCCATCCGGTCGGTCAGCGAGCGGGTATCGACATGCGGCTGTTTGACAATCGTGAACACGACACCCGGCCGCCCGTTGACACTGCCGTCGCCCCGTTTGAATTGCGGCCCTTCGACGACCTGAGCCACCTGACTCAACTCGACGGAACGAGTCTGGTTGGCCTTGATCGGAATCTTCCGCAGGTCTTCCAGCACCAGCCGTGAGTCTGGTCCGAGCCGGCCCAACACGCGAATCGGTCGCTCCGCCTCGCCTTGCACGGCGAAACCGCCGCTGGTGTTGATGTTGCTTTCCTTCAGCGCCTGCTCGACCTCCTGCAACGTTACCTCATATTCCAGCAACGCGGTCGGATCAATGAGCACCTGATACTGCTTGCGGTCGCCGCCTTGAATGAAGACTTCCGCCACGCCGGTGACTTTCAGCAATCGCGGCCGGATCACCCAGTCGGCGATCGTCCGCAACGCCATCTGCTGCGATTCCGCCGTGGGGAATTGAATGTCGTGCGGCTGCCCCGCAATTGTCAGAGTGGCCCGCCGTTCTTCGGCACCTTCTGCCCACTTGATGTTGTCCGCCTTGACCGGCTCCCACGAATCGAGTTGGTGCCGATTGACCGGCCGCCAAACGGAAACCTGGGGTGATCTGTTGCTCGATTCAACGAACTCCGCGAGCAAGCCCGTCCTCCCAATGGCGATCAATTCCCCTCCGCTCGGTCCCGGTTGACGATAGATACCGGCAATCATGATCTGACCCATGATTGAAGCCGGCGGCGTCATCTGCGGGCGAATCCCTTCGGGCAACACGCCGGACAGGGTGCCGAGCCGTTCCCCAACCGTTTGCCGAGCCGTTCGGATTTCCGTCGTCCAATCGAACTCGATGTAGATCACGTTCAAGCCGGCAGTCGTTTGACTCCGCACCGCTTGGACTCCGCTCGCTCCCAGCAAGGCTACCTCGATCGGTTGCGTCACCTGCGTCTCGACTTCTTCAGTTGCAAGGCCGGGGCACTCCGTAATGATGATGACGCGCGGCCGATCCAAGTCGGGAAACACGTCGATCGGCAAGGTCGTCGTCAGATAAGAGCCGTAAGCCATCAAGGCCAGACTCGTCACGACGACGAGCAACCGGTAGCGAAGCGAGAATCGAATCACAGCGTTAAGCATTTTTGATTTTCGATTTTTGATTTTCGATTGAGGACATTGCTGATTTGCGTGAGGCAACCATGATCGCGGTGAGTTCGTTGGCTTCCTTCAGAAGCGGTTCGACGAGACGCTTGGCGAGGAGGTCGCCTTCGATGATCAACTCGAGCCAGTACCCACTTTCGTCGGCTTCCTCGATCACGATGCCGAGCTTGGCCCCGAACTCGGCCTTCGACCGACCGCGACAAGCGGCTCGATAATTCGCCCCGATCGCCGTCCCGCTTCGAATCAACTGGTTTCCAATTGGGCGCCCCACCGAATCCTCCGGCAGCGCCCCGGCCAACTTCATCACCCTCAACGCAAACTGTTTCGTCCGCTGTTTCAACTCCGATTCGGTCATAACCTGCCTCCCAATCGAAAATCAAAAATCAAAAATCGAAAATCAATGGGCGGCATGAACGGTGCCGTCCGCGTGAACGTGAACGTCGGCGCGAATGCCACTAGCGGCTTGGGCCTTGAGCACTCGATTGAGCGAAGCCGCCGCGTTCTGCGCGAGATACAGTCCGGGCGTCACGCCGCCGTCGTTCGCGAGCACGACGTTCATGCGGTTTTCGTGCAAGACATGTACCGGGATGCGATTGAAGAGGTCGCCGTTCTGGCGGAAGACGTAGGCTTCCGGGCCTTCACGCACGACGGCGGCGGACGGCAACACGAGCACGTCCTTGAGTTCCTCGACCGGTACGTGCAATCGCACTCGCTGGCCCGGTTGGAATCGCCAGACTACGAAGGTCTGATCGTCCTTCTCATAGCTTCGCGATTGGTTCGTCAGCGGGATGAAGAAATCAAACGTGCGGCTGGCGGTATCGATGGTATTCGCGAGATACCGAATCTGGAAGGTTTGCTCTAGCGACGGCCAATGCTTGCGGGCGTCCTCCGCGAATTCGACTTGGATCGGCCAACCGTTCTGAGCCGCGTTCTCCAGGAACGGTGTTTCCTGCTTGAAGGCATGTCCTTCGATATAGAGTGAGTGGTGATTCGACAGCACGGAGAGCAACTGCCCGGCTTGCACCTGCTGGCCGAGTTCGACTTTGAGCTCCTGGACCTCGTAGGCCGGGGCATTTTTGATTTTTGATTTTCGATTATTGATTTTTGTTTGAGCGGGGTTGTCAGACGGATTGTCAGGTGACGCGACGTCGCTTTCTTCCAATCGCAAATCATCAATCGAAAATCGAAAATCACTCGGCGGTGCGACGACTTCGATCGTCGAGACGAAAGTTCCTTCCGTGACCAAATCGACCTGCTCGGGCTTGAGTCCTCGCGTCAGCAAGTCTTGACGGTATCCCTGAATCGCCGCCGATTGCCGACGCAGTTGATTGTCGAGTTCAATAATCTTGGTCTCCGCGATCGCGCCTGCCTTGAAAGACTTTTCCAAAAGACTCCGCTGTTCCTTCACCAGTTCCGTTTCGCGAGTCGCCTTGAACAACTCGGACTGCGTGTTTTGTAGGTACTCGCTGAAAAGCCGCAGCGTGAAAAGCTGGTCACCGGGCTTCACCGTGTCGCCGGGAA
>CAZPUJ010000633.1:0-10562 GCA_964589725.1 uncultured Planctomycetaceae bacterium | reverse complement strand
CTACTACTTTCAGCACGGGCGGATGGCTCCGGCCGATTACCTCGACACGCTGGCTGGGTTCGACGCGATCTTGCTGGGAGCGGTCGGACATCCGAGCGTGCAGGATCACGTGACGCTCAACGGGTTGCTACTGCCGATTCGGCGGCGGTTCGATCAGTGCGTCTGCCTGCGACCGGCGTACCTGTATCCCGGCGTCGAAAGCCCACTGCGGAACAAGCCGGGCGGGAGCATCGACATGCTCGTCTTCCGCGAGAACACCGAAGGGGAATACGCGAACATCGGCGGTTTTCTTTACCGCGGGATGCCCGAAGAGTCGGCAATTCAAACGAGCGTGTTCACTCGGAAGGGCTGCGAACGCATCATCCGCGCGGCGTTCGAGAAGGTGGTGACTCGGCCGAAGAAACGAGTCGCGTCAATCACGAAGAGCAACGCTCAAGGCTACGGCATGCTGCTGTGGGACGAATGCTTCGCTCGCGTCGCCGCCGAGTTCCCGCAGATCGCGACCGAATCGCTGTTGATCGACCGCGCCGTGATGGAATTCGTCCGCCGCCCCGAATCGTTCGACGTGGTCGTGGCCAGCAACCTCTTCGGCGACATCCTGACCGACCTCTCGGCGATCATCGTCGGCAGCATGGGCCTCGCCGCCAGCGGCAACATCGACCCGACTCTCCGCCACCCCAGCATGTTCGAGCCAGTCCACGGCTCCGCCCCCGACATTACCGGAAAGGGAATCGCCAACCCGCTCGCCGCGATCCTGTCAGTCGCGATGATGTTCGAGCACCTACATCTCGACGCAGCCGCTGCGAGCATTCACCAAGCGGTGAAGGACTCGCTGGCATCGGACGGTCCAAGGACGCCGGACTTGGGTGGCAGCGGGGCAACAGAGCAAGTGGGACAGTCCGTTGTGTCACGGCTTTGAGCGCTTCTCATCAGTGAATTCTTCCCGCCAAAGTGCTTCGTTTTCTGTTGGGAATCGGCGTTCTTACAAGCGGGGTCATGACCTACTGCGATTTTCGCGAACAAAGAAACCAGCAGATCGCAAACAGCCCGATCGCGGCCCACGCATACTCCGCCTCCGTGAACGATTTCCAACTCCAGATGACGTATAAGCGCAAAGAATCCCCATAGTGGTACATGGCCGTCTCCTCGATTGGTCGAGGTGGCATTACTGAGAGCGGCGTTGGCCTGCGGCTCATCGAACGACGTGCCGCAATTCAAGTAACGGGCACCGGAGCATAAAGGCAACCAGCGTTACGTTCGAATTTCGTTCATCGCGCGTCGCGCCTCGTCTCATGGCCGGATCATGCGAGAAATGCTGATTTTGTCGTGAGGCGATTGAGCAACATCTTGCTTCCGTCGCAGGAATCATGATGAAGGTGTCCTGTTGATCGACTTGCGAAGCTCGTCGACGAACAATGGCCCCAATGCCCGTGTCGACTCAGTCGGCCCGGCTCCCGGTTTGACGGTCTGAAAGCCGTGCTTGTCGGAGCGAATGAACGTCGACCACTCGCCGGTTGGGGTCAGGAACGCATATCGCAGGCTTGAGGGGAACGGTGGCAGGTCGAGTTGATCGGCCAGCGCCGTCAGTTCCTCGGTGCTGACACGCACGATGCCGCAGGATTTTAACAAGTCCGGCAGTTCGCGATGCGTGGGCATTTCCTTGGCATCGACTTTTACCCACGAACCATTCACGATGACGATCGTGGCACGGCCCGCCTGAATGTGTTCCTGAATGGCCGCGATCGCCTTGTTCCCCTCCACGGAGCCGCGAAACCGTTGATTCGCAAGCCGTTCAAACACCGGTTTCTGCAGCACATCGAGCGCGACCAACGGATACTTCGCCAAGACAATTCGAGGCGTGTTTCTTTGCAGCAGCGTCGTCTCGTCCACGAGCGAAGCCAACGCTTTGGCGGGCAACCTTAACAACTTTCCTCGCGGTCCGTGAGACAAACGCTGCGTCGCCTGTTCGGTCGCCCGCCCCACCAATTGGCGGGCCACGTTGATCGCCTGAAGCAAATGGGCGGGTGATGGCGTGCCGTCGTCGGTCGCTCGGTCCCAGGCGTCAAAGCCCGGACGAATTTCGCGATGCAGGGCGTCGCGATACCAGCTCTTGGCTACGTCCACCCTTTCCTCCAAGAGCGTGATGCCTCGCAGTTCCGCTTGAAGTCGACGCGCCTCATCGACAGCCGCCAGCACTTCATCGGCCGAGACGGGGCCAACTTGCCACGTCAGCACTTCCAGTTTCGGAGTACACACATAGGTCACAACGTTCCCGCCATTCTTCCCCAGGCGTTCCGATGTCCCACCACGAGACTTGGACACGGACTTCGTCGCACTGAACTGTCCAACCTGCAAATAGGTGGCCACACAATCCCGCGAGGCGACTTCCCCGACTCGTTCGTCTGACAGAGCACCTGCTCTGTATTCTTCGGCGTTGTTTCAGGTGAACTCATTTTTGGCGAAGTTGCCGGACAAGTGCAGGACGAGCAACAACTTGTCCTCACGCTCGGCCTGAACGGCGGCCGCTTGCAGGTCGCGGTTCCAAGAGACTTGCGTGCCGAACGACTCACATTCGCCTTTCGCCGATGCTTGAAGCTCCACCCCCAAGACCACCAAGCACGCCGCAATGCCGATCAAGCTTCGCCGATAACAACGTCGCGCCATCGCCAGACCCTTTCGCCGAGAGAGATAATCCAAGACGTGAGCCGCACTGCTGCCAGGGGCGGACTGCTCCGAACTGAGCCGCGTTAGATGATGGATGATACTGTATCGACCACGACACTCAGCAAAAAAGGAACCATCGCCAAGGGAGCCGTGCCGTGGTTGAGTGCATGCCAGATGTGGACTCAAACGCTTGATGATTTGCATTCGGACTTCGGGCTTCGTCATGCTTTCGTTCTTCGGATTTGAAACTTCCTCATTGCGTGACCGCCATGCTCCCCCGCATTTATCTCGACAACAACGCGACGACTCGGCCGTGGCCGGAAGTGATCGAAACGGTCGCGTATCACTTGCAGCACAGCTACGCGAATCCTGGCAGTCGGCATGCTGAGGGGCGAGCGGCACGCAAGGTGTTGGAGTCGGCTCGCGAAACCATCGCTACGATTCTGGGAGCACAGCCGGACGAAGTCATCTTCACCAGCGGCGGTACCGAGGCGTCGAACATGGCGTTGTTCGGAGCGGCCAATGCGATGTCGCCGGGAACGATCGCCCTCACCGCCGGCGAACACCCCGCGACGCTGGAATCGTATAAGTTTCTGCAACGTCGCGGTTGGCGCTGGTCGATTCTGCCGGTCGATCGCGAAGGGCGGTTGCTGCCCATTGCACTCTCTCTCCCCTTAGGAGAGGGTGGTCGAAGGCCGGATGAGGGATCCGGAGAGGGGGACGTTCAAACTCGCAGTCAGCATGGTGGTGGCTTGTCAGACGCGACGAAAAGACACATGTCGAGTAATGAATGGCTCCCTAACCCTCTCCCAGAGGGAGAGGGGACCGCGGCACGCGGGACGGTGGCTTGGGATGATCTCAAGATCGCCACCGTCATCCTCGCTCACAACGAAACTGGTGTGATCCAAGATGTCCGTCCGTTGGCGAATCTCTGTCGGCAGAACAACACTTTCTTGCACATCGACGCGGTGCAGGCTGTTGGAAAGATTGACGTGCGGTTTCATGAACTCGGAGCGACGTCGCTGGCGTTCGGCGCTCACAAGTTTCATGGGCCGCGCGGCATCGGCGGATTATTGCTCCGAAAGGGAGTTACGTTAGCGCCCACGCAGTTTGGTGGACATCAAGAAGCGGGACGACGTCCCGGCACGGAGATGGTCGCTCTGGCGTCCGGCATGGCGAAAGCGCTCGAACTGTGGCATTCCGAGCGTGATGAACGGACGGCTCAGCTCAGAGGACTGCGCGATCGGTTGGAATTTGGATTGTTGGACAAATGCCCCGGCGCGTTGATCAACGGCTCGCGCGAGCATCGTTTGCCGAACACGTTGAACATCGCGTTCCCGGGCTTAGATGGCGAAGCGATTCTTGTCGCGCTCGACCTCGATGGGATCGCTTGCTCGCTGGGAAGCACGTGCGCGAGCGGCGCAGCGCAGCCGGCTCCGTCACTGGTCGCGATGGGCTGTCCGCCGGAGATTTACAAGGCGTCGGTGAGGTTCACGGTCGGCTTAGTCAACACACTGGGCGAGATCGATGAGGCCGTCGAGCGGATTGGGCGAGTGATTCGCCGGTTGACAAAATAGCGCGGCGAAGTCGCAGCCTTGCTCCCTCTCCCCCGCGGCGGGGGAGAGGGCCGGGGTGAGGGGGCTTCGTGGGCCGGTGAATCGCTCGGCCCCCTCACCCTAACCCTCTCCCCCGCGGCGGGGGAGAGGGAACCAAAGGAACAACACGTGACAAACTCACTAGCCGACCGCGATTCGCTGTTGCCGATCGCCGAACAGCGACTGGCGCGCACGGCTTTGAGCCGATTGGCTCGACTGGTTCGGCTGGGCAAAGGCCGGTTGTTGTATCTCGTCGGACCAGCTGGCTGCGGAAAGTCGGCGTTGATTCGCGAGTTTCTCAGAGCCCACTTCAGCGACGTCGCGACTGGGCAACTCACCGTCGTAACCGCCAGCGAGTTCGCAGCTCAACTCGCCGAAGCTTCGGATCGAGACCAGATCGCGGAGTTTCAAGATCGATTCCGTTCGGCGTCGTTATTCGTGTGCGAGGATCTTCACGCCTTACAGGCCCGTCCACAAAGCCAGCAGCAATTATTGGCTACGATCGACGAATTGCTCGCTCACGGACATGACGTCATCGTCAGCAGCGTGAAAATGCCAGGACAGCTCGACGGTTTTTCGTCCGCAAAGCTCGTGAACCGCTTCCGCGGCGGGACGATCGTCGTGCTGGAACAGCCAGGTGCAGACAGCCGGGCTGAGTTGTTGCGGTATTTCGCTCAGCAACGGAAGCTGACGTTCTTGCGAGACGCCCTCGCGTTGCTGGCGGAGTCACTGCCCGTTTCGCCGCGGGAGCTGTTGGGCGTCATCACGCAACTTCCCGAACGACGTCGACCACTCGATCGGGCTGTCGTCGAGGAACTGCTTCGTCGCGATATCCCTTCGACGAGCGTGACGCCTCAAACGGTGGTGCGCACCGTCGCCGCCGAGTTTGGCGTCACTTGGTCTGCGCTGAAGTCTCGTCGCCGTGCTCAATCGCTCGTCCTACCCCGACAATGTGCAATGTGGCTTTGCCGCAAGTTGAGCGGTATGTCCTTCGCCAGGCTGGGTCAATTCTTTGAGCGTCAACATTCTTCCGTACTACATGCCTGCCGACGACTTGACGAGCGGCTGCGACAAGACCCGACGCTTCGGCAGCGGCTTGATCGCATGCAAGCAACACTCAAGCCGACGCTGAGAAGCCAGTGAACACACGGCTTGTGTCGCCAAGTTGTTGACGACCTGTGAAGTCTATGAACTCTTCCCCACGGGACATTTCTACCTCCCAGACTTGATCACGAAAACGATTGTTTTCACCGCTGATTTTGACCACGTTCCACAGGCTTTCCACACGTTATTGACGTCGGTTTTCCGTCGTTGTGAGACGCTAAGTTTTTCGCTATTCTTCACTTCCTGATTCATGTTCTAAATGACTCACAATTTTCAACGTTACTGATACGACGACGACTGACTTCTTAAGATTTCTTCTCAGAAACACAGAACCACTCATCGCGACATAAATCTCCTTCAATCGGGATTCATTATGAAGCTTCACTCTCAACGGCAATCTTTGGCCAACGCGTTTCAAATCGTCAGCGGTGTCGTTCCGTCACGAACTCCCAAGGACATTTTGCGAAACGTCAAGCTGCAAGTCAGCGGTGGCAAGGCGATGCTTGTCGGCACCGATCAGGAGGTGGGTATTCGCTATGAAATTCCTGGGGTGGAAACCGACTCGGCCGGCGAGGTGCTGCTGCCCAAGGATCGTGTGATCGCCATTTTGCGAGAAGTTCAGTCCGAAGGTATCGATCTGGAAGTCGCCGAAAAGGCGGTCTGGATTCGGGCGGGGCAAAGTGAGTTCCGATTGTCTGCCGAAGACCCCGCTGAGTTTCCGCCAGTGCAAGCGTTTGATGCACAGAGTTATTACATCATTCCGTCGGCATCGTTTAAGGAAATGATTCGACGCACGGTCTTCGCGACGGATACCGAGAGTACGCGATATGCCCTAGGTGGAGTGTTGATGGAGTTCTCAGAAAACAAGTTGACGATGGCCGCTACGGACAGTCGGCGCTTGGCGGTCGTCAGCACAAGCTGTACTTCGGTCGGACAGATCGAGCCGCGAACGACTCATCCCGTGTTGCCGTCCAAGGCGCTCGCTTTGATCGAACGCAGCATTGTGGAGTCTGATCAAGACGTTTATGTAGCCATTTACCCGAACAGTGTGCTCGTAAAGAGTGGCAACTCGACGATCTACAGCCGCCTGGTCGAAGGTCGTTTTCCAAAATACGGGGACGTGATCCCGTCCTCGACGAATGTAGAAATCGTTCTACCGGTTGGACCCTTTCAATCGGTGGTGCGGCAGGCACAAATCGTCACTAGTGAAGAGAGCCGCGGCGTCGATTTCGAGTTTGCGAAAGGAGTGCTCCGGCTGACGAGCATCGCGGCGGACGTCGGACAATCAAAGGTGGAAATGCCGACGAGCTACGACGGCGAACCAGTCACGATCACATTCGACCCGAGGTACGTCGTCGAGTTTTTGCGAATTCTCGACCCGGCCTCCTCGGTGAAAGTCTGCTTGACGGATTCGGACAGTGCGGCGGTGCTGAAGACAGAAGACGGTTACATCTACGTCGTGATGCCGCTGTCGCGTGATCGTTGACAAAATGCCGCATGACCCCTATGCCGATTTACGAGGATTTCAGGCCGTCGGTAGACGAACAGCTGACCCGCAACCACTGGCGAAGGTGTTGTCCGAACTGATCGCTCTGAAGGGCCTGGCGCGAGTTCACGGCAACGAACAGTTGGAACAAGCGTGGAAAAGCGTCGCGGGCGACAACATCAGTCGCTGCTCGGCCGTGATCAGTTTGACTCGCGGAGTATTGGAAGTCGGCGTGGCGAACACGGCTATTCTCAGTGAATTGGCCAGCTTTCACAAAGCGAAGTTGCTGGAAACACTTCAGCAACAACACTCGCATCTAAAAATTCGAGAACTCAAATTTCGGCTGAAGACGGACCTCAAGCAGTAGGCCACATTGCCAATGCGGTCCACGCCCACAAAGGAAGAAGTTCATGAGCGAACCTAATCCCGCGACGCCAACAGGCTCTGCCGGTGAATACGACGAAAGCCAAATCCAAGCCCTCAAAGGGATCGCGGGTATTAGGCTGCGGCCGGACATGTACATCGGCGATCGGGCGTCGCGTGGGTTGCACCATCTCGTCTTTGAGGTAGTTGATAACTCGATTGATGAGGCGGTCAACGGCTATGCCACCACGATTACGGTGAAGGTCAACGCCGACGGCAGCGCGACGGTGATTGATGATGGCCGCGGCATCCCAGTGGGCGCGATGGCCGATCAAGGGGGCAAGTCAGCACTCGAAGTCGTCTTCACCGAGATTCACGCCGGCGGCAAGTTTGACCGAAAGGGTGGCTACAAGACCGGGACCGGCGGGTTGCACGGCGTCGGTATCACGGCAGTCAATGCGTGTGCCGAGTGGCTGGAAGTCGAAATCCGGCGAGAGGGGCATGTCTGGACGATGGAATTCGCTCGCGGGGAACTCGTGCATGGCTTGCAGAAGCTCGGCAAGAGCGACACCACCGGGACCAAAGTCACATTCCAGCCGGACCATCAAATCTTTCCAGACACAAAACTCCACTTCGACGTGCTGGCCAAACGCCTGCAGGAGCTGACGTTCCTCAACGCCGGCCTCCGCATCCGGCTCTCGGATGAGCGTAACGGACAGTCCGAGGAGTTTCACTACGAAGATGGCCTAGTCGAGTTCGTGAAGTTCCTCAACCGCACTGATAAGCCGATTCACACCGAAGTCATCCACATCAAGGCAGAGCAAGACGACGTCCAGGTTGAAGTCACGATGCAGTACAACGACGGCTTCTCCGAAAACATTCGAGCCTTCGCCAACAACATCAACAACATCGAGGGGGGCACGCACCTAACCGGCTTCAAGAACGCACTCACTCGCGTGTTCAACAACTACGGCAAGAAGAACAACATCTTCAAAGACTTCACGCCGAACGGCGACGACTTCCGCGAAGGTCTGGCTGCGATCATCTCTGTCCTCGTGCCCACGCCGCAGTTCGAGGGTCAAACCAAGACGAAGCTCAGTAACGGTGAAGTCGAAGGCATCGTCACGTCGGTCGTGCACGACGCGCTCAACACATTTCTTGAAGAGAACCCGCAGACCGCCAAGATCCTGTTGACGAAGGGCCTGCGCGCGGCCGAGGCGCGTGAGGCGGCTCGCAAAGCGCGCGAGATGGTCCGCAAAAAGGGCGGACTCACGACCGGCGGGCTGCCCGAAAAGTTGCGCGACTGCCGCAGCCATGACCTCAACCTGACCGAGCTGTATCTCGTGGAAGGTGACTCGGCCGGCGGATCGGCTGACACGGGACGAGACTCGAACACGCAGGCGATCTTGCCGTTGCGAGGCAAGATTCTGAATGTCGAGAAAGCGCAGCTCGTCAAGGTTCTCGACAATCTCGAAATCGTCAACATCTTCAAGGCGATCGGCATCCCGCCCGGCGCGGAGATGGAAGACGTCAACTCGCGACGTTATGGCAAGCTGATCTTGATGACGGATGCCGACGTCGACGGCAGCCACATTCGCACGTTGCTGCTGACGTTTTTGTTCCGTCACATGCGCAAGCTGGTCGAGAACGGCTGCATCTACATCGCTCAGCCGCCGCTCTACAAAGTCGAACAGAAGGGAAAAAGCCGCTACGTCCAAACGAACGAGCAGATGATGGGCGAGTTGATCGACATCGGGCTGGAAGAAAGCGTCGTCGTGCTCGAAGACGGCCGCCGCGTGGATGGCGACTCTCTGCGAAAGCTGGTCAGCCTCATTCGCCGGCTCGCCGAACCGCTACAAACGATGGAACGCCGCGGCATCGACCTGCGACATCTCGCGACGCATCACCTCAGCGCGGAGGGCAGCTTGCCACGCTATCGAGTCTTCGTCGGCAAAGACCAACACTGGTTCGCCGCGAAGGATGAACTCGACCAGTTCCTTGCCGCCGAAGAACACCGACGTGGTGAAGAGTTCACGGTGGCCGACTCAGCAACCACCGTCGCGAGCACGCCGCCAGCGAATGGTGATAGCAAGACGTCGTCCGATAAGACCGTTCCGAAGCCGGCCGGCGGCGCGATGCTCCAAATCATGGACCTGCACGAAGTCCGCGTGATCAACGAAACGCTGCGCGAGCTGAAGGCGTTCGCCCTCGCGATGAAAGACCTGCTGCCCGCCGGCAATCGCAACGGCGAACCGTACTTCCCCTTCCACATCGAAAACGCGAGCGGCACCGTCCGCCTGCCAAGTATTCGCGAGCTATTGACCGCCCTCCGCAAGCTCGGTGAGAAAGGAAAAAAAATCACCCGCTTCAAAGGTCTGGGTGAAATGGACGCCGAAGAACTCTGGGCCACCACCATGAACGTCGAAACACGCACGCTGCTGCAAGTCACGATGCAAGACGGAGCCGCTGCCGACGAGATGTTCCGCATCCTGATGGGCGACCACGTCGAACCCCGCCGCGAGTTCATCGAGAAACACGCGCTGGATGTCAAGGACTTGGACGTATAGGAGATCGTCAATCTCCCGGCGTTGTTCGCTTCGCGTTACCTCAGTTGCGCAATGGCGGGTTTACGCCAGTCGGTTGGCCAAGGGAAATTGCGCGCGCAGACGTTGTGCCGCGGTGACGAGCCGTTTCAATTTCTCATACGCTTCGTCGATAGTCGGTGGTTCGCCCGCGTCGGGAGCGAAACCGCAGTCCGGATTCAGCGCAATTCGGTCGGGAGCGATGACCGCCGCGCCGGCCATCGCCAGTTGTTCGATCTGCTCGACCGATTGCAGTCGCTCGCTGCGGACGTCGATCACTCCCAAACCGGCGGCCAGATGCGTCGGCAGCAACGTCAGATCGCTCAGTTCGCCGGTGCCTTGGTACGCGAACTCCAGATTGATTCGATCGACATGCAATTCTTGCAGCCGAGGCAACAGCGGTTTGTAGTTGCCGCTGACATCGCTGCGGCGTCTATACACGCTGTGGCAACAATGCAAATGCACCTCGGCTGACAGGCTGTCAACAATCCGGTTGAGCGCCGCCACCGCCAACGGCAGCTCGCGATCAATGTCCCACACACGCCGCAACCGCTCATCGTGAGTCTGGCCAGCCACCAGCGCCGCATCACAAAAATAGGTCAGCGCCGGATCATCAAGCTGCAAAATGTCCACGGCCAGCGCATATCAAAGGTAGTGGCCTGTTAGGACTTGGGCGAGGAAGTCGTTGTTCCAGCCGGCGATTTGCATTTTGCCTCGGAGGCTTTCGTTAAGCGGATGATGTTTGAGTCGGGTGATCGCGAAGCGTCG
>CAZPUJ010000632.1:0-10183 GCA_964589725.1 uncultured Planctomycetaceae bacterium | reverse complement strand
CGCCGGCGTAATGCGCGGGCAAGAAGCCGTTAGACCAAAGCGATGCTCCGCCGCTGGAACCGCGACCGCTGGTCAGCACCACGTAGCCGGGCAGATTCTGCGACTCGCTGCCCAAGCCGTAGGTCAGCCAGGAACCGATCGCCGGCAACCCGAACGTCGCTCGGCCGCAGCTCAGCAGCAATTGGCCGGGGTGATGGTTGAACTGCTCGGAGAACATCGACCGGATCATCAGGAGGTCGTCGGCGCACGTCGCGATGTTCGGCACGAATTCGGAGAAGTCCATGCCACACTCGCCATGCTTCGTCCACCTGCGCGGCGAGCCCATCAAGACGGCTCCTTCCTTCTTGATGAATGCAAACCGCACTTTTTCCAGCATCGACGCGGGCAGCGGCTTGCCGTCCAACTCGTTGAGCTTCGGCTTCGGGTCGTACAAATCCAGATGCGACGGGGCCGCCGCTTGGAACAAGAAGATGCAGTTCTTCGCCTTCGGAGCAAAATGCGGCGGTTTAATCGCCAGCGGATTCGCCGCCTGCGCCGACTCAGGATTCGCGGCCAACAGTCCGTCATTCGCGAGCATCGCGCTCAGCGCGGCACCTCCCAGGCCACAGGCCGATGAGGTCAAGAAATCGCGACGGGTGCGTTCGACGAATTGAGATTCCCGGGAGCAGTTTCGATTCACGATGCCAGCTCCTCATCCTCTTCTTCCTCGGGTTCCCAGCCGTCGGCCGCGACCATGATTTCGTCCATGTGCAGAACGAAACCCGGCAGGAGTTTGGTTTCGTAGGTCTCGAACTCACCCACGACGATCGGCTTCTTGGCGGTCTTGCGATGCACTGTCAGCGTGCGACGAAAGCGGTCGATGACCCAATACTCGACAACGCCAACACCCAGGTATTCAACGCGCTTGGTTTCGTAATCACGAATCGCATTCCGCTTTCCGGCGGAGACGAACTCGACAGCAATTGTTGGAACGTCCTTCTTCTCCCTGGGTCGCCGGCCAAGTCCGGCCCAAATCACGCGATCCGCTTGCCGACGATCTTTTCCGACGCGGATGTAACGCTCCGGCAGCGTCCAATCTAATGCCGCTCCTGTGGGATGATTCTTCTGATAGTCACGCAATAAGTATCCGAGAACTTCGTTGGGATTGACCTGAGCCGGACCAGGAATGGCATTCACTACGAGAACTCCCTTGATGAGTTCGTACCGATACCCGCGCACGTAGTCTGTGATCGCATCAAATTCTTTGGGCTTCAGGAGCAGCCCGGCCGAATTTGGGCCAATGCGAGGCGGGGTGAGTATTGCCGTGGGCATCAATGTGGTCTCACTCAAACAGGTCAGGGTATCATAGCTGGGTCAAGCAACACGATTCATTCCCGCGTGATGAACTCGTCCAAATTGAGCAAGATTCTTGCTGTGGCAATCCAGGCAGCAGATTCTTCAGGCGTGATACCGCTGATCGTGGTCGAGCCGACGAGTTGTTTGGCGTCGTCTTGATGAGAGCGGTACCACTCGCGAGCCGCTTGCAGCAGTTCGGTCAGTTGCCGGAGTTCGGTGTCTCGCGGCGGGTGAGCGACGCAGAGACGAAAGGCGTCGGTCAGCCGAGCGGCCTCAGTGACGGCAGGCTGCGAAAGCAGTCGTTTGACGAAAGCCTGCGACGCTTCGTGGAAGGTTTCGTTATTGAGCGTGGTCAGCGCTTGCAACGGCGTGTTCGACGATTTGCGTTCGACGCAGGTGAGGTTCGCGTCCGGGCAGTCGAACGTCGTCAGGTTCGGATGCGGCGCAGTCCGTTTGAAAAACGTGTACATGCCGCGACGGACACGGTCCTCGCCCGTGCTGTTCGTCCATTTGAAGTTGCCGGCGTAGCTGAGGTCCGTGATCCCGGCCGGCAACGGTGGATACACACTTGGTCCACCGATCTTGTTACTCAGCAACCCGGCGACATCCAAGCTGATGTCCCGCACGATTTCGCCCTCCACACGCAGCCGGTTCTGACGCGCGAGCAACGTGTTTTGCGGATCAACGTCGATCAGTTCCGGCCGGTGAGCCGACAACTGCCGGTACGTCGCCGAGGTGACGATCAACTTAATGAGGGCTTTGCGGGACCAGCTCATTTCTTGCTGGCGAGCGGGGGGCGTCAGCCCCCCGGTTGAAGTGGAGACGCCGTCCGATGCCACCGGGGGGCTGACGCCCCCCGCTCGCCTGATGAATGTGCCGGACAGCCAATCGAGCAATTCCGGATGCGTCGGCTTCTCGCCACGTACACCGAAGTCGTTCGCCGTTCGCACCAGGCCGATTCCGAACAGCAATCGCCAAACGTGATTGACGGTCACTCGCGGTGTCAGCGGATTGTCGGGCGAGACAAGCCAGCGCGCGAGATCGAGTCGATCGGCCGTACCCTTCTCGGCTCGCGACTTCAGCGGCGGGAGTGTGGCCAGCGCGGCGGGCTGAACTTCAAGTTCTTTGACCGGCTCCAAGAAGTCACCCCGTTTGAGCAGGTATGTCTGTCGCGGATTATCCGCGCGTTGCGCGATCACGCGCACGCTCAGTTCCGGCTTCGGCGGCTCTTTCTTGTTGAGATCATCAAGCTGTTTCGCGAGGTTCTTCGTGGCGGCGTCGAGCGTGCTGAAGTAATCGAGCAGCGCCTGCCTCTGAGCGTCATCACGTTTGTCCGGCGCGACGGCGAAGACCTTTTGGACATTCTCCGGCAGCATGATGCTCGGCTCGACGCCGGTTTGCAGCGATAGTTTGAAGCGGCCGATCGTGTGCTGTTGGCCGTAGTGCTGGCTCAGCTTGATGCGGACAAAGACCGGCTTCGTTGTTGCAGCCGCGTTGGCGTTTTGTGTCGGCGGCGTTGGTTGAAGTGGCTCTTTCAAGCCTGCCGTGAGCCAGTGATTCTGTCCATACTTGGGAGCGATGGCCCAGCCAGTGGCATCGTTGCCGTCAATGACATCCTGCGCTCGCCAAGGCCTGTCTTCTTGTTCGAAGTCAGCTTTCGCGCCGGCAAGTTCCAGCTTGCGAGCGTTTGCGAAGTCAGGCGACGACGAGACCTCAACTGTCAGCTCGTTCAAGACGAAGTTTCCGTGAGCGACCCGGCCGGGGCCTTTCGCGGGGAGAGCCTTGTCGGCCAGAACGTCCAAACGAATTGCCGTGATGTCGGCGATTGAAGTCTTACCCATGACCGTGTACGTCGCACGCTCCGGATTATTTCCCCCGGCGATAAACGAGCCGTCATCGAGTTTCTGGAATTTCGCCTCACCGTCGCTCTCCGCGATCACGTCGTCGAGCGGATGCTGCTTCAGCGGATTGATCAGCGAGGCTGCAAGCGACGCTTGAGTCTTTTCGACCCAGTCCGTGAACGCTGGAGCGATCTTCACTTGTTCGGCCTTGAGCTTCTCAATCAGTTCGGTGACGGCAACATCGTACTTCGCCTTGTCGATTTGGTACTGAGCAACCTCGGCGTCGGACTTCGACGCGGTCGTAGTCGTCTCGTCGCCGTTGTTGAAGTGCGCGAAGAGTTGGTAGTACTCGCGCTGGCTGATCGCGTCGTACTTGTGCGAATGGCAGCGAGCACAGCCGACAGTCAGGCCTAGCCAGACGGTGCCGGTCGTCTCGGTGCGGTCGAAACACGCCTCGATGCGCCACTGTTCCTGGTCAGTGCCTCCTTCGGTGTTGGTCAGCGTTTGTCGATGAAACGCCGTCGCGAGTCGCTGCATCGGTGAGGCGCCGGGAAGCAGATCGCCCGCGAGTTGCTCGACGGTGAATTGATCGAACGGCATGTCGTTGTTGATCGCTTCGATGACCCAATCTCGCCAGCGGTAGGCGTCGGGACGCGGGTTGTCCTTTTCATAGCCATCAGAGTCGGCGTAGCGAGCCATGTCGAGCCAATGCCGGCCCCAACGCTCGCCTAAGTGCGGCGACTTGAGTAATCGGTCGACGAGTTCCTCGTACGCATTCGGCCGCGTGTCGTTCACGAACGCATCAACCTCGGCGACGGCCGGCGGCAGGCCCAACAGGTCGAGACTCAATCGGCGGATCAACGTGTAACGATCTGCTTCTGGCGAGGGCGCGAGTCCGCGCGCTTCTAATTTGGCCAGCACGAATTGATCGATCGGATTGCGAACCCAATCAGATTTCTTGACGACCGGCGGTGCGGCTCGGCGAATCGGCTGATAGGCCCAATGCGCACTCTTCTCGGAAGTCGATTCATCGGTTCCCGGCCAGACGATGCCTTGATCGATCCAGGCTCGCAGCACGCCGACCTCTTCCGGCTTGAGCGGCGCGCCTTCGGGCGGCATCACCTTCTGCGGATCGACTCCACCGACGTATTGAATTAGCCGGCTCTTCGCACTGTTGCCGACCTCGATGACCTTGCCGAGATCGCCGCCCTTCAACAAAGCTTCTTTGCGATCCAGGCGCAACCCGGATTCCTGCTTCTTCTCGCCGTGGCACGCGAAGCAATGCTTTTCGAGCAGCGGGCGCACGTCCTTCGCGAAGTCGATTCTTGTCTCGACTGGCGGAGGAAGTTTTTCCTCGCCCCGTGCCAAGGGCCGCAGAACGATCATGGCCGCGAGGGCCACCATCACGAATCGCGGAGTCATGCGAACGCCTCCGGAACGAAATAGGCGGGAAAGTCGCCTCGGCGGCATTGAGCACAACATCCGCGAGCGGCGAGGAAGAATCACGGGCAGGTTCAATCGTCGTCGTTTTCCAGCCAGATCATTGTGCCGTGAGGGTCCGCCCGAGGAAAGGCTGTTGTCGAGAAAGGGACCAAGTGCCGCGTCAAGGAAGCTAAGCATCGACCGCCCCTTCGCCATGAAAATCCACAATCCGAAATCCCAAATCCGCAATCGACGTTTTTCCGTCATTCCGTCCGAAGCGGTCCCGTTTCCACGCATTCCAAATCGCGGCCTTTGACGCGCTTCAGCGTGTGCAGGTCGTCATCGTTCCAACGATTGTCCGGAGCTCCGGTGATGAACCAATCGCTGCCGTTATCGGCGAGCAACATGCCGTACTTCTTCAGCGCGGTCAGAATGACCTGAGCCGACTTCGGAAAGCGGCTGATGTCGTAGTCGGCCTTGAGTCGCACGCGCAGTCCCATCGGCGGCAGGTTTGAGTCCTTTGATCGACTGGCGAAATGCGTTGCCGGCAGGATGTACGCTCGTTGAGTCTTCCGCACCGTGAACCGCAACGCATGACGAATCTCGCCTCGCTCGATGACCTCGTCGTACCGCACCAGTCCCGGAAAGATCGGCAGTCCGGCGGCGTCGGCCGATGTCCAGCCCATCGGTCGCAGCTTGTTTGATGACAGGTCGAAGATCGCGCCGCTGCCGGCCTTCCAATTCCCATTGCCCGCCGGCATCACGTGAAACAGCTCGTACAACTTATTGTTTTGCGCGTCGATCATGATCACATGCCGGTCACTGTCTTCGGGAGCGTTTAGTCCCCCTTCGATCGGCGGGCTCTTCGGAATCGGATACGGCCCGGGATCGCTTTCGTCTGGGTATTCAAACTTAACGTATTGCTTCGGATGCTTGCCCTCGACGACGACATACGGAATTCCGTTCGGTGCCCCCATCCAGTCGGCTCCGAAGCACGGAAACAGCGGTTTGTCCGCGCCGACCGACTCGGTGTATTGCCGAGATTTTTTGTGAACCGGCAGTTTGGAGATGTCCTGATTCCACGGATTGTCGTGCGGAAAGATTTCGATCTCGCTGTGTTCTGTTTTCAGCACAGGACCGCGTGGTTCCGTATCGGTCTTGGTGGAGAGCTTCTGCGCCAACGTTGGTTCGTTTCGTCCGAAAATGTTCCACGCTGCGACGAACATCGCCAGCATGATCGCAACGGCGCGAAGTTTGTGATCCGTCTGCTGCATAGCAAGGTTCCTTTTGAAACAAGACACGTCCACTGACGCAGGGTCGTGAGGAAGCTATCCCTCGCACGGCCAAGTCTGACACATTTGGGAGACACGCACACTAACCCGAAGCGTAAGCGAGGGCTGAGGTAACAGTCCCTCGCTGACGCTTCGGGTTAGTGTCAGACCCGACCGCGTGCGGTATGCTTTTCGACTGCCGCCGCTTCCAACTGGTCAATGAACTCCTCCGACATCCCCGCCGCGCGGCGAGAGTCACGTTGAAACACATCGCCGCGAGCCTTTTCCGCTCGCAACGGCCATTTCAGATGCGAGCGAAATGCCTCCCAATCGCTTTGCTCAGGCGGCTTCAATCGTCGGAGCCATTCGATCCCGAAGGCGACGTGATGAATCTCGTCGTGATGGATCGCTCGCAGGATCGCCGCGCTCCGTTCATCACCAGCTCGCTCGAACGCCGTCGCGAACTCCAACGTGTGGTCGAGGTTCGCTCCCTCGAACACCAACGGCAACCCGGCGACGTAATCGAGCACGTTGTCAAACTGCTGAGCCTTTTTCCAGATGTAACTGTTGACCGGCAATTCGCCGAATCGTAGGCCCAGAGCCGCCGCGCGGTCGATGTGCAGTCGCGTGTGCCGCTGCTCGTCGGCCATGACTTCCGCCAGACCGAATCGAAACTCTGTCGGAGCGTCCGGAAACGCGAGCAGCACCCAAGCCATTACCTCCAGCGCTTGCAGTTCGTGATTCGCCATGATGTGGTGCGCGATGGCTCGTTTGCGAGCGTCCTTGAACGCCCCCGGTTTCGGCATCGTCGGCGCGGAGCGTCGTGGCGCGAACTGCAGCTCGGGCGACCGACCCGGCAACTCCGGACGCCACGCCGCTCCCGGACGCTTGTCCGAGAACGACTTCGCCGAGCGAGCCAGCTTGTCCTCCAAACGCTCGCTCAGCAGCACTCGTTCGGCAAGATGACGCAGTTCCATTTTGGGTTTCGGCCTTTGTGTCTATCCGCGTCCGCCTTCGCAACACGTCTCGCAGATCGTGTGGCACTGCGAACATTGCAGCTTCTGACGAATCTCGATCAACGTACCGCCGCAGACCGGACAGGCGGGCCGGCGAACTGGCTGATTCGCTTGAGCCTGCTGATTCGCGGCCTGCATTTGCGTTGTTGTTTGGTCGGGCATTGCATCCTCTCAGCGTCACCGTAGTCCCAATTGCCGTTCGGCCCACGGGACCAATTTCTCGCGAAAGATTTTCACGTTGTGCCGGATATCAACCGGCAATGACCGGTGAAGCAGAATCGTGTCGATCGACGAGGTGCTCGAATTGGTGCGAGCCAGCTCGAGCAACTCACTGTCAAAGCCAATCTCGTCTTCGAGCGACTTAGGGAACTGACCCGCTTCCGGCTCGACAATGATGACCGGCCGCTGGTTGGGTTTCGAGCCTACGCCCACCAGTGCCGAACGGAACACCCGCGGGTGATTGTTGAAGATCGCCTCGCACGGAATTGTAAACAGGGGGCCGATTTTGGTCTCAACGATGTGAGCTTTCCGCCCGCAGAACCAGAGCCGACCGTCTGCATCGAGATAGCCGACATCACCCATGCGATGCCAGAACACAGGACGGGGCGAGGGGGAGAGGGGGAGAGGGGGAGACAAGACAACTCCCTCTCCCTTGGGGCGAGGGCCGGGGTGAGGGTGTCGACGCCTTTGACGTTCACCCGTCTCTGCGTCTTCGATCTTGGCGGCCGCAGTCGCTTCGTGGCGCTGAAAGTATTCGCGCGTTGTCGACGGCCCGCGCACGATGATCTCGCCGATCTCGCCGAGCGGCAGTTCGCGCACGTCGTTGAACGATGTGATCGGGCCATCGCTGATCTCGATGATCTTCACATCGATGCCGGGGAACGGCCGACCGACGCACGTGCCGGCACCTTGTCGCGACAAGGCCGCCGTTTGTTCCAGCACTTCGCGACCACTGATCGACGCAATGGGTAAAGACTCCGTCGCTCCATACGGCGTGTGAATGTCGGCCTCCGGATTCGAAAACGCTCTCCGCATCCGCTCGATCACGTGAACGGGAACCGGTGCACCAGCGGAGAGCACTCGCCGCAGAGTGCTTGGCAACTTTGTGCCCGTCGCTTCGCAGTGACGTCCGACGCGATTCCAAATCGCCGGCGAACCGAAGGCCTGAGTCACTTTCCAATCGCGCAGATGAGCCAGAATCTTTTCAGGATCAACCTGAGCCGGTTTCGTCGGGTCCATGTCGGGAATGACCGTTGTGACACCCATCGCCCCGTTGAACAATCCGAACAACGGGAACCCGGGTAGGTCGAGTTCCCCCGGTTGAATGTTGTAGAACTCGCGCAGCAAATCGACCTGCGCGTCAAACATTCCGTGCTCGTAAACGACTCCCTTCGGCGGGCCGGTGCTACCGCTGGTGAAGATGATCGCCGCGGTCGAGTGAAAAGTGACTGGCGTACGCGGCTCGATTTCGGATCTCGGATTTCGGATTTCGGATTTCAACCCCGCCTGCCCATGCGCGATCAACTCAGCATACGTCTTCCCGCCCCACAGCCACTTCCGCCCGTCGACCGTCACATTGAACTTGGCCTTCGGGAACTTCCATCGGTTCAGCAATCGAATCGCCTGCACGATCGGAATTGCCACGAAGCCATCGGGTTCGATCTCGGCCAGGCAACGAAAAATGTTCGACCGTCCCATTCCCGGATCGATAAGCACGGCAACCACGCCGGCGCGCATCATCCCGAACGTCAGCGCGATGAACTCGAACGATGGCCGAACCATCAACACCAGTCGCGTGCCGGGCGTCACGCCCCAGTCGGCCAGGCCGCTCGCGATGTCGTCCACCTCGCGATCCAACTGCGCGAAGGTCCAAGTGCGATAGCGGTATTTGCCGCTCGCATCACGGCCATTCGGCTGCACGACCGCGATTTGCTCTGGCCAACACCGAGCGGACTCCCGCAGCCGGTTGGCGATGTTGAGAGTCTCGTTCATCGTGAGTGTCATCGGGGCAGGATCGGCCGCAACGCTTTCTCGAACGCATCGGCCTGACGCACAAAACCGAGATCCGTCGGGTGCGAGCTGTCGACCGTCCCTTCGTTGTCGTCGCCAAGCAGTTGCTCGCCTTCCAAGTAATACAGGTCTTCGACGCCGTCGCCGCGCAACAGCTCGAAGGCCACGTGCAGCGCGTGACGACTCGATTCGTTGCGCTCACGCTTCGACGTGATCAGAAACGAATCGCTGTAGCTGCGGTCTTCGACCAGCAAGATCGGCGTCTGCGGTCGAACTTCTCGGAGTTTGCGGACCAAAGGCTCCGTTCGTTCGGCCACTTGAGCCGCGTCGATGTTCGGCAGGCAGTCGATCACATAGACCGAGGCATCAATCTCGGCGAGTAGCTCAACCACCTCCATCTCCATCCGTCCGTTGCCCGAGAAGCCCATGTTGACAACTGGCGCGTTCAGTCGTCGTTGCAAAATCGCCGTGTGAACCATGCCCGGCCGCGAGGCACAACCTCCCTGCGTGATCGACGTGCCGTAAAACACGATCGGCTTGCGTAGCGAACCGTTCTCATTCTTGTACGGCTCGGCCTTCGCGAGAGTCGCGTCGGGCGGCAGGCCGATTTCGACGGAACTGACTCCATTGTAGAGCGGCAAGTACAGCAAGAACTCACGCGTGCCGGCCGGAATGTTCGAGACCAAGGCGACTTCGTTCGCTTGAGCCTTCGGCTGCCCGACCGCCAGCCAACGCCAGACGCCCTCGTCCGACTTGACGTACAAATCGAGTCCGCTCACCCCCGTTGCCGGCATGTGCGGCATCGCCAAGTTCGCGGCGGTCAGCGTCCACCGCGACTTGATTGTCGTCGCATTCGTCACGAACCGAGCACACAACCCCGCTGAATGCCGGCTCAGCCCCCACACGGCGTCGCGGACTTTCTTCTCCGCCTTTGCGGGAAAGCGGTCGAACGGAGCCTTCGTCTCCGACCACGCTTGCCCTTCGACGTCGAGCACTCGCAGATCAAACCACCGCGTCCCGTTGTCGTCGCTGAGTTGGCCTTTGGCGGGATCGACCGCGTCGGCAGAAAAAGCCACTTGTTGCAGACACAGCGAAAGAAACCATGTCAGAAGCAAAGTGGTACGTGGCATAGGAACTCTCCAGCATCGTCCCGGCCGTCTGATGCTTGCGGCACCGCGTCAGAATTCGCCGCGCCGTTCGCGACTGCTCCCTCTGCCGCTCGTTGCGCGGTGAGACAATCTTCAGGCCACGAATCAAATAGACCAGCATGTCGGTGTCGAGCAGATAA
>CAZPUJ010000631.1:0-8047 GCA_964589725.1 uncultured Planctomycetaceae bacterium | reverse complement strand
CCTCACCGAGCCAGTCCGCCAACGCGCCCTGCAATTCGCCCGCGAATGGAAGCCGTAGGATGGGCACTCTTGCCCGTCTGCGGTTCGCATGATTGGATGGCGAAGACGAAAGACGGCCAAGAGTGGCCATCCTACATGGCGCGACGGCATCGCTGCGGACCAGACCCTCAGCCCGCCGGTCCGCGCCCGCGCCGTGCAGTTAGCACGCGAATGGAAGTAGCCCTCCTGTTCAGCGCCGCCTTCGTCCGAGTCGTCTGGATCTGTTTCGCCACGGACGTTCGGGGCAGAGGGCTCAGGTGTTCTGATTTCTGTTTTGCTCTCGCGATCGACCCCAACCTTGGTTCGCAGACAGCCAGCCGATCAACGATTCGTTCCGCTCCGCAACAGCAAAACAGAAATTAGAACACCTGACCCCGCGTTGTTTGTGACTCTCACAACTGTCGCTCGGCAATGTCGATGGCTTTGAGCAAGCCCTTGGCTTTGTTGAGCGTTTCGAAGTATTCGCTCTCCGGGACGCTGTCGGCGACGATGCCGGCTCCGGCTTGGATGTAGGCGGTTTGGCCTTGCATGACGAGCGTGCGCAGCGCGATGCACGTATCCATGTTGCCGGTGAAGTCGATGTAGCCGATCGCTCCGGCATACGGGCCACGGCGGTTGCGTTCGAGTTCGTCAATGACCTGCATCGCACGGACCTTCGGAGCTCCGGAGACCGTGCCGGCGGGAAGGCCAGCTCGCAGCGCATCGAGCGCGGTGAGGCCGGGCTTGAGTTGGCCTTGGACGTTTGAAGTGATGTGCATCACGTGGCTGTAGCGTTCGACGACCATCACATCGCTAAGTTTCACGCTGCCGTATTGGGCGACGCGGCCGACGTCGTTGCGGGCGAGGTCCACGAGCATGACATGCTCGGCCCGTTCCTTCGGGTCGGCGAGCAATTCCTCGGCGAGAAGTCGATCCTCCTCTTCGGTCGCACCCCGCTTACGGGTGCCGGCGAGCGGACGGATCGTGACCTCACCGTTGACGACCCGGACCATAATTTCCGGCGAACCGGCCACCAAGGTCACGTGCGGCGTCTTCAGCAAGAGCATGAATGGGCTAGGATTCACGACGCGCAAAGCTCGATAAATATCCAGCGGCGAGGCGCTGGTCTCCAACTGCAACCGCTGGCTGATGACGACCTGAAAGATGTCGCCGGCAACGATGTATTCTTTGCACTTGCGGACTGCCGCCTCAAACTCCGCCTGAGTGAAATTCGATGTGTAGGCCACCTGCGGCTCGCCCGTGAGGTCGATGTCTGTGAGCGGCAAGTCCACGCTGCCACGCTGCAACTGCTGGCAGGTGTCGTCGACGCGGGCACACGCCTGGTCATACGCCTGACGCAGATCCGCCCCTTTCGTCCGCGCATGAGCGACGACCAGAATCGTCTTCTGCACGTGATCGAAGATCACCATGCGGTCGTAAAATGCGAACGACATGTCTGGCAGCTTGCGATCATCCAGCGGCGCGTTCGGCAACCGTTCGGCGTAGCGCACGATGTCGTAGCCCGCGTATCCGACCGCTCCGCCGCAAAATCGAGGCAGCTTGGAATGCGGCGCCGCAGGGTAGCGCGCGATGAGTTGTTCAAGCTCCTTGAGCGGATCGTCTACCGTCTGTTGGATCTGTTGTCCCGCGCAGCCATCCGACGGCGTGTCGGTCAGATACACGTCATGTCCGAACGCCTCGAATTGCAAGAATGGGTCTGTCCCTACGAAGCTGTAGCGGCCGATCTTCTCGCCACCGACGACGCTCTCGAACAGAAACGCGCACGAACCGGATTGCAATTTACAAAAAGCATTGACAGGAGTCAGCGTGTCGCTGACAAGCTGTCGGTAGACGGGCACCAAGTCCCCTTGCTCGGCCATGTGGCGGAAAGTGTCAAAGTCGGGACGATGCCGAGACATGAATTTGTCCTTTGTCCTTTGTCATTGGTCCTTTGTCACATGGCACTACCCAATGTCGTCAGCTCGCGGACCACTGACCAACGACAAATGGCAAAGGACCAAGGACAAAACACGTTCCTTGACCAAGGGGGGACGACGGCTAGAATTCGCCGCGCCGTCGGCACCCCGCTGCCGCGTGGGGTTACATCATGAAGAAGTGCCGTCGTTGTTCCAAGTCTGCCACTCTGCACATCACCGAGATTCGTAAGGGTGAGGTTCAGCAATTACACTTGTGTGAGATCTGTGCGCAGAAGTATCTCGCGCAGGCGAATCCCGACGCCGACGATGAGCCGCTGTCGAGTGAGCCGGGCGACGCGGAGCTAGAAGGGGTCGATGCGCTCGGGTGTCCGCACTGCGGCACGACGTTTCGGCAGTTTCGCAGTACCGGCCGTTTGGGTTGTCCGCACGATTATGAGGTCTTCGAGGCGGAACTGGCTTCGCTACTGGAAAACATCCACGACGACACGCAACATTGCGGCAAAGCTCCACGTCAAACGGGCGCGGTGACGCAAGAGCAGTTCCGACTGATCAAACTGCGTAACGAGCTGAAATCCGCGGTTGAGCAAGAGGACTACGAAAAGGCGGCCAATCTGCGGGACGAGATTCAGCAGGTCGAAACAAAACTTAAGGCCGAGCCGGCAGAATGAGGAGAACGATCGTGGATTTGGGTTCCCTCGCACAGCACTGTGGCGAATGGCTGCGCGGTACGGGACCGGAATCCGACATCGTCATGTCCAGCCGCATCCGCTTGGCTCGCAACCTGGCGGAGTTTCCGTTTCCGAACCGAGCGGATGACGACGCTAAAGGCGCGATTGAAGCGCTGCTGCGCGACCGCATGACCGCGTTGCCGCTGCGGCAGAAGCTCTGCTATTTGCCAGTCGGCGATCTGAATGCGCTCGATCGGCAGTTTCTCGTCGAGCGGCAACTTGTCAGCCGAGAACTTGCCGAAGGTCACGGCCCGCGTGGCGTTGGCATCAGCGACGAAGAAAACGTCTCACTGATGGTCAACGAAGAGGATCACCTCCGTATCCAAGTCATCCACAGCGGCTTCGCGCTCGACGATTGCTGGCAGGAGATCAGCCGCGTCGACGATCTCTTGGAGCAAGAAGTCACGTACGCCTTCAGCGGTCGTCTGGGTTACTTGACGGCCTGTCCGACAAACGTCGGCACCGGCATCCGAGTCAGCGTGCTTCTGCACCTACCGGCGCTGGTTCTGTCCAAGGATCTTCAAAAAGTCTTTCAAGCGATGGCGAAGCTCCGGCTGGCCGTGCGTGGTTTGTACGGCGAGGGGAGCCAGGCGATGGGGGATTTCTACCAAATCTCGAATCAGGTGACGCTCGGTCGCAGTGAGGAACAACTGATTGCCACGATTCGCGAAGTGATCCCCACGATCTTGAAGTACGAACGCCGCGCTCGCGATGGCTTGCTGCGTGACAGCCGCGAAGAACTGCACGACCAGATTTCTCGCGCCCACGGCATCCTGCGTAGCGCTCAAACCATCACCTCCGAAGAGACGCTGCATCACTTGTCGAGCGTGCGGCTGGGGATCAACCTTGGCTTGATTGACGAGTTGGAGATCCGCGCTGTCAACGAAATGCTGATCCTCACCCAGCCCGCGCACTTGCAGAAGCTCCGCAAATCGCAGTTGGAGTCCGGCGAACGAAACATCGCGCGCGCCACGTTCCTGCGCGAGCGATTGACCTGAGAGTCTTGTTCCCACGTTCCGAGTGGGAACGACGTCGGGCGACTACTCCGCCGCGACGCCGGTGAAGTAATCCGGCTCATTCCCCGCACGCCATTTGATATTGCAACCAATGCTGGCACGCTGAGGTTCCGGCGCTGGCCGCCCGGCCAACATGGCGTCGCAAGCGGCTCGCAAGTGATGTCCATCTACAGGCAAACCGTTTGAGGGGCGGCTGTCGTCGAATTGCCCGCGATAAACCAGTCGCTTCGACCCATTGAACAAAAACAAGTCCGGCGTGCAGGCTGCTCGGTAAGCCTTCGCCACCGACTGGCCCTCGTCGAACAAATACGGAAACGAGTAGCCCGCCGACTCGACCTCCGCCTTCATCTTGTCGGGAGCGTCCTCCGGATGGGTCGCCGGATCATTCGAATTGATCGCCACGATGGCCAAGCCCTTGGTTTGGTACTCCCGAGCGAACTTGGCGAACTCCGGCCGAATGTGAATCACGAACGGGCAGTGGTTGCAGATGAACGCAACAAGCAACCCTTTCGCGTTCGGAAAGTCTTTCAGCGAGACGACGCGGCCATCCACGTTCAGCAGCGAAAAGTCCGGAGCGAAAGTTCCCAGCGGCAACATTGTGGAAGCGGTTTTGACCATGCTCAGTTTCTCCCAACAATCGAGACTGTGGAAATTGCGATCGTCCTGGACAACGTCGAACCTCTCGCGTGACAGACGATCCCTCACCAAGTCGAGCTATTGAAGGCATCGCCTTCGATAAAAGCCAGAGTACGTTCGCCACGGCTTACGGTAGACCGGATCGGCTTCCGCGAAGCCGCGTCGTCTCCCTGTTGCAAACGTTGCAACATGCCGTCGTTGACGTCGTCCGGATTCGCAGTCGCCATCGTACGGCCTCTTCCCGCTACGGCAACTGAGTGCTGCCCATCAGATAGCGGTCGCACTCGCGAGCGGCTTCGCGACCTTCGTTGATGGCCCAGACGATCAGGCTTTGGCCGCGTCGGCAGTCACCGGCGGCGAAGACACCGGGGATGCTCGTATTGTACCTGCCGTACTCGGCCTTAAAGTTGGAACGAGGATCGGTCTCGACGCCGAGTTGCTCGGCCAGAATCTGTTCCGGACCGAGGAAGCCGAGCGCGAGGAACACCAAGTCGCATTCGAATTCGATTTCGGTCTCCTCGACGCGCGAGAACGGCGCGCCCCCTTTGACCGGCCTCGACCAATCGACTTTCACGGCGGTCAGCGACTTTAAGTTGCCGTTCGCATCGCCGTTGAAGCGGACCGTGTCGATCGCGAACGTCCGCGGATCTTGGCCAAACTTGGCCGCCGCTTCGGCGTGGCCGTAATCGACTCGGAAAATACGCGGCCATTGCGGCCACGGATTGTTGGCGGCACGGTCGTCCGGCGGACGAGGCACAATCTCAAAGTTGACCAAGCTCGAGCAGCCCTGTCGCATCGACGTGCCGATGCAATCTGTCCCGGTGTCGCCGCCACCGATCACGATGACTTTCTTGCCCTTCGCGCTGAGACATTTGCAGTCCTGCAAGTCGGAATCGAGCAGACTCTTGGTGTTGCCGTGCAGAAACTCCATCGCGAAGTGAACGCCCTTGAGGTCACGTCCCGGAATCGTCAAGTCTCGCGGCTTCGTGGCACCGACGCACATCGCGATCGCGTCGTTTTCTTCACGGAGATGCACGGCGTCGATGTCCTTGCCGACCTCGCAGTTCGTGACGAACTTCACGCCCTCGGCCGCCATCAAGTCGACACGCCGCTGCACAATCCACTTTTCGAGCTTCATGTTCGGAATGCCGTACATCAGCAGGCCGCCGATCCGATCCGATCGTTCGTAAACCTTGACCGAGTGCCCCGCGCTGTTGAGTTGCGCCGCGCACGCCAGTCCGGCCGGGCCCGATCCGATCACCGCGACCTTTTTGCCCGTGCGTGTTTTCGGCGGGTTCGGCTTGACCCAGTCTTCGGCGAAGCCCTTGTCGATGATCGAGCATTCGATGTTCTTGATCGTCACTGCCGGCGACGTAATGCTCAGCACGCACGCTCCCTCGCACGGAGCGGGGCAGACTCGCCCGGTGAACTCTGGAAAGTTGTTCGTCTTGTGCAGGCGATCCAGAGCCTCGCGCCACTGGCCTCGATAGACGAGATCATTCCACTCCGGAATCAGGTTGTTGATCGGACAACCCGACGCCATATTGGCCATCAGCCCGCCCGTGTGGCAAAACGGCACGCCGCAATCCATGCATCGAGCACCCTGCTTCCGCAGATCCTCTTCGGGCATGTGGTCATGGAACTCCTTCCAATCCAAAATCCGCAGCGCCGGATCCCGATCGACTGGCAGCTCGCGATTGAATTCCATGAAGCCTGTGGGCTTTCCCATCACTGGTTTCTCACTTTCTGAACAACTCTGCCTCGAAAGCCAATGAGCTTTGAACGTCTCACAAACCGAGTCGAGCTTTGAGTTGTTCCGTCGTCAGCCAACCCTCTTTTTCAGCGCGCTTCCTTGACCGCTCCAAGATCGCCCAAAACTCGGGGCTTTGATTCAACGCCATCACTTCCAGATCCCCTTCATCCACTTCACACACGGCGAACGACCGACCGTCGGCGTCGCGGACAATGAGTGGTTCTTCCTTGGCGAGTTCAATCAACTCGTTTGGAGATGTCAGCTCCAACGTTTTCATAGTTGTATCTCCTGGCCGCCGATGCGGACTTGGTTATGGTCTTTTCGTCCAATGGCCACGACTTCGACCGTTCGCTCCGCTTCAAGTACATCATAAAAGACTCGATAGTCACCGGCCCTCAGTTCCCAGTTGGCGAGCTTGTTTGGGCGAAGTTTCTTTCGATGTTTGGTTACTGTCGTCGGTTGATATTGAAGTTGCTCCAGGACCGCCTGCACGATCGACGTTTGAGCGGCCTTGGGAAAGTCTCGCAGATGGACTTCAGTGTCCGGCAACCATCTGAATTGAAACGGCTCTCCCATGACGTTGCGTCCTCACACCCGACCGGCTGCGGTAGCGATGAGCTTGGCCGATTTTGCTGCGGATTCCTTGGCCATTTCGGCCAAAGCTCGCTTGTAGTCCACGGGCATGACCTTGCGGAAATGCGTCAGCGACGTCTTCCAATCAGCCAGGATGGATTTCGCCAACGTCGAGCCGGTGTACTTGGCATGGTTTTCGATGTGCTGTTTCAACTCGGCGACGTCGGCGTCTTGATCGAGCTTTTCGAGTTCCACCATCTCGAGGTTGATGTTTTCGGAGAGCTTTGATTGCGGGTCGTAGACAAAGGCGATGCCACCGCTCATCCCGGCCGCGAAGTTGCGGCCGGTCTCGCCGAGGATGATCGCTCGACCACCGGTCATGTATTCCAGGCCGTGATCGCCGCAGCCTTCGACGACGGCGATCGCGCCGCTGTTGCGGACGCAGAAACGCTCGGCGGCCACGCCGCGGAAATACGCCTCGCCGTGGATCGCTCCGTACAACGCCACGTTGCCGATGAGGATGTTCTCTTCGGGTTTGAAAGTCGCCGACTTCGACGGATAGATGATGACTCGCCCGCCCGACAAGCCTTTGCCAACGTAGTCGTTCGAATCCCCTTCGAGTTCCAGCGTGACGCCTTGAACGGCCCAGGCTCCGAAGCTTTGGCCGGCGTGGCCGGTGAACTTCAAGTGGATCGTGTCATCGGGCAGACCGTTTGCGCCCCAGCGTTTGGAGACTTCGTGCGACAGCGTCGTCCCGGCGGCTCGGTCGGTGTTGACGATCGGCCATTCGAGGCGAATTGGCTTGCCGTTATCAATTGCGGTACGGCACTTCGGAATCAGCGTCGTTTGGTCGAGCGTGTGTTCGAGGCCGTGCTCTTGCTTCTTTTGACAGAACGTGCCGACGTTCACGTGCGGCTTGGGAGCGGGCGTGAGCAGCGCGGTGAGGTCGATCCCCTTCGCCTTCCAGTGGTTGATCGCCACGTCGGTTTCGAGCAGGTCGACTCGGCCAACCAGTTCGTTCATCGTGCGGATGCCGAGCGACGCCATGATCTCGCGAGCGTCTTCGGCCACCATGAAGAAGTAATTCATGACGTGCTCCGGCTGGCCGGTGAACTTCTGGCGGAGTTCCGGGTCTTGCGTGGCGATGCCGACCGGACAGGTGTTGAGGTGACACTTCCGCATCATGATGCAGCCGAGCGTGATCAGCGGTGCCGTCGCGAAGCCGAACTCCTCGGCACCCAACATGCAGGCCATGACGATGTCGCGGCCGGTCTTGAGCTGCCCGTCGGTCTGCAACCGGACGCGACTGCGGAGATCGTTCATCACCAGCGTTTGGTGAGTCTCGGCGATGCCCAACTCCCATGGCAGGCCGGCGTACTTGATCGA
>CAZPUJ010000630.1:0-9620 GCA_964589725.1 uncultured Planctomycetaceae bacterium | reverse complement strand
GGTGCACGTCGCTGCGGCGTGTGATGAGAAATACGCCATGCCGCTCGCCGCAATGCTCGCCTCGGTCGGCGCAAGCCTGGGTGCGCAGCGCCGAGTTGTTATTCATGTGCTCGAGACTGGGCTCCTCGATCAAACTCGGGTGCGCATCGAACGTCGGCTCCACCCGCAGCTTGAGCTCAACTGGATACCCATCGACGTTTCGCGGCTCCGTTCACTGGAGCCGACTCTCAGACGCTTCGATACGGTTTCGCTGCAGTCATACTACCGTCTGCTTTTGCCGGAGCGGCTCAGCTCGCAGCTCCACAAGGTGATTTACCTGGATTGCGATCTCGTGGTCAACCGCGATCTGAGTGAGCTCTGGGATCTGGACGTCGGTGGCACCTGTCTGCTCGCGGTGCCGGAACTGATCGCCGGATCGCGTTTCGTGTCTTCGAAGGCCGGCATCCGGCTGTATCGCGAACTGGGACTGCCCGCGGATCTACGCATCTTCAACTCGGGCGTGATGGTCCTCAACCTGCAGCGGTGGCGGGCCTTGCGAATTGCACAACGCGCACTCGTCTATCTGCACGAGGCGGCGCAGCATCTGCGGTGGCACGATCAGGAGGCAATCAACGCAGTTGTCGCCGGAGACTGGCGAGCGCTGGATCCCCGCTGGAACGTCACCATGCATGCGTTCCGGGAGACGAACGATCCAGTGCGGCATGCCTCGACCATCAATGATTCCTTCATCTTGCATTACAACGCCGCCATCAAACCGTGGCATCACGATTTCCGCCTGAAGGGCGCGGAGTTCTTCTTCCGTCACCTCGACCGCACGGACTGGGCGGGCTGGCGGCCCATACCACCCACTCACCGTGTTTTGCGGCGCTGGGCTGCGTGGTTCGTGCGAGCAGCGCGCAAGCGAAACCACATGATCGGCAGAAAGCTGTTTCGGCTGCGGCGTTCGCTGCATCGTTTGAGCGTCCTCCGGATTCCGCTGACGAATCTCCACGGACAGCGTGTACCGGCGACAAACCAGACTGAGCTACGAGTCCTGATGATCGCGGAGCGTGTGGACAGGCGTCTCAGCTGGCTCGTCGATTACTACTTCACGGTCGGAGCGGATCGTGTGCTGATCGTTCTCGAGCATCCGGAGATGCCCGATGTCGAAGCGCTGCGGCGCAGGCGGGAGAGGCTGCATCTCTTCACGCCCGGAGTCTTTCGTCGCACGCGGCACGAGTTGCTGCGCCATCTGCTTCATCGCTATGGCCGCGGTCATTGGTGCCTGATAGCAGATGCGAATGAACTACTGGTGTACCCGAATGCGCAGATATGGTCGCTGAAGCAGTTGTGCGACCATCTCGAGGTATCCGATTGCGATGCGCTTCACTGTCAGGTGGTTCCATCGGCGGCTCCGGGCGACTGGACGGCACACAGCTTTAGCGAGGTTGGCGCAGCCCTTGGCCACAGGCTTCAACTTCTGCCCACGCACGAGCGACTCAAAATCGTGCTCAGCGATCCGCTGAATGGGGGCGTCTTCACGGCGGTTGTCTGCGCCAACCCTGCTGGGCAACGAATCGAGCAGCTTGAGCTCCACTCCCGCGTTCCGTTGCTCAGATACCATTCCGCCATGTCCATCGCCGCCGACCTCCGCGCGGTGTGCCCAGCGCAACTGGCAGAACTCGAGGGGGTCGTGCTGTGCAGTACGTCATGCGACCATCAAGCGTAGCCGCCGCTTCAGATGCTCGGCGAGACGCAGCGCCAGAGCAACGATCGTAAGGGTCGGATTGGCATAGCCGCCGGTCGGAAAGACCGAGCTACCAGCGACATAAAGATTGGACATGCCGTGAATCCGGCAGTCCGGATCGACGACACCCTGGCGTGGATTGTCATGCATCCGGGTGGTGCCCATGTGGTGTTTGCCACCGGTCATGCTGATCGGCCAGCCGTTGCCGTCTGCCGGGATGTCCTCGATGAGACGTCCGAGACGGCAACGCTCGAATTCCTGACGCATGATCTGGAGCAGGCGTGTGAGGCCGCGTGTGTCCCTAGTATTGAGCTGCCAATTCACGCGTACCCGCGGCATACCGAAGTGATCACGGCGGCTGCCGAGCGTCACGCGGCTTGCGGGATTCGGTGTCGTCTCCAGCACGGCACGCAATGCGAGCCTGGGGCGTGGCCGCACCAGCTCAATGAGCTGACGGCGCAGCGATACTGCAATGTCACCTGCGCCTGCGGCGATGTTGCGCAAATGCCGTCCCAGATTGCGATCGGGCAGCTCGTCATGGCGCAGGCAATCGATCAGGTGGATGAAGGACCTGCCACCCTTTGAGAAGTACTCAGGCGAGGTCTTGTATGCGGGGCGGCGCACGAAGTAGATGGCAGCACCGTTCAGGCCCTCATCGCGCCGAATCCGATCGCTGAGCGCAAGCGCCGCGTTCATCTTCTGCTCACGTCCTACGCGGTCGTAGTCTTCGATGACATAGTAGCTGCGATCATATTTTGCAGTCGCTGGTTCAAAATGACCCATCAGGAAGTAGGCATGATCCATGAAGAAGCGACCAACCATGTCGTGCTGGTTCCCGAGGCCGAAACTTGCGGTGTGGTTCGACGCAAGCAGGAGGCGCGCGTTCTCGATACCGCCGCACGCCAGTACATAGGTCGTGGCCGTGAACCGGATGCGCTTCTTGTTGAAGGTTCCAACAACGAGACCGGTGACGTTCTGCGCGGACTCGTCCGACTCGATTTCGATGACGTTCGCGTTTAAATAGACATCAACATTGTCGGATCGTGCCAGGGCTGGGCGGAACACGCTGCCAAGATCAGATGGGTGGCTGAACTGGAAAATCTTCGTGTCGAGCTGCTCCCCATCGAGCGGCAGCGCTCCTCCGTCGAACGCGCTCCATGCCGAAGGCCGGTACTCATACGGGCCGAGCTGGCAAAAAGCCTGGGCGCGCCGATAGTAAGATTCCAGATGTGCCAGGTCGAACGGCCAGCCGCTGTGGGGAATGCCGTCCCGCGGTTCGAAGTCAAGCGCGTCGAGCGGGCGGCACTGGCCACCCCAGCGGGTGGTGGAACCGCCGAACATCCGGAAGCGCGAGCGACCCGTCGAGAAACTGGGCGTGCCGATCTGCTCGCCCAGATAGAGCAGCTGTGGACGATGCCGGAACTCGAAATCGCCGCTCTCGAGGAGTGCGACCCGGCAGGACTGGCCGGACAGTTCCGAGGCGATCGCGATCCCTGCGGCTCCGGCGCCAACGATGCAGACGTCGGCTGTCACCGTCCTGGCTGCAATTTGACGCGCGTCAATAAACGGCATTGTTGCGTGTCAGACCCGGGGCGAGCGAGCGGCCTTGCAAGGCGGTGGGCACCGGCAGGCCGAGGAGTTCATAGACCGTTGGAGCAAGATCGAGGATGTGCGCGCGTTCGATGATCGTGCCGGACGAAATACGGGGACCAGTTGCGAGCAGGAAGCCATCGGGCCAGTGATTGCCGCTGCGTCCCTGCGGGTGGCAGCCCGGCGTGGGCCATGGCAGCGAGCCGTAGTGTGGCGAGGCGATGCGGCGGTGCTTCGCCGCCGGTTGCGGTGACCAGCGAACCATCAGATCCGGCAGGTGCACGCGCATTCGACCAGTCGGGTAAAGCTCGTCCACGCGCGCGATACCATCGACAACGGGCTCACCGGTATCCTGGTCCACGAAACTGCGCAGACCCTCGGCAATCTCCGTGCAGAGCGCTTCATAATCCGCGCCCGGCTCGACGATACCGCGCGCTTCCCGGCCTCGAAGATTGATGCGCACGTAGCCATCGAGATCGCAAAACGCCGCAAACGCACGCGTGTTTCGCCAGTCGATCCCACCGCTGCGCCAGAAGAGCGTGAGACGGTCCTGCAGCGCGATCGGCAGCCGATTCTTGATCCAGCTCCTGAGTTCGATGGGCAGCAGGGCGCGCAATCGATCAGCGAGACGTGGCCGGACCACGTGCTCATTGCTGCTGCGCTTGCCAGCCAGAATACGGGCCAACATTTCACGGAGCACATCGGCTCGCGATACGTTGGCACCCATGCCGTGGAGCGAAAAGATGAGCGTGGTTACATTGGCGCCGGCCTGATCCATCAGGCGTCCGATCGCCGCGTCGCACGCGACATAGACATCTCGCAATGCGGTTGCAAGTGCCTGTTCCTCTTCTGCACTTGCCTCACCGCTCATGCCCGTGCGATCCCAAAGCTGGTGACCCCCGCGGTGCGTCGCCGCGAAGCAAATCATGAAAAGATCCCAGGGTTCACTGCGCATCAGCTCGACCCCCAGCTCGCCGACGAGTTGCGTCGTGCGCACACATTGGTCGCGGATCTCCAGCAGGCGGCGTGCGGGGAGCAGATGCGACTCTTCGTTGTCGAAAGGCGCCGAACCGAAGCGCTCCCGCACCCAACTCATGAGCTCAGGCGGGTGCGAGGCTGGAAGCTCGAGGATCTCGTGGGTCGCCCAGCCGGAAATCTCGACGCCGTCGAAACGTTGCGGCGCATATGCCAGCGGGACATCCACCGCGATCGCGCGCCTGCCGGCCGGGCCGAGTTTGCGCCAGAACGGTTCGAGTGGCATCCATTCGCGCGTTGGGCGCTCGTGCGCCATGCGCTCCGGTCGCCAGATGAGGTAGTGATACATGCCATGTTCGGCAGGGGAGGTCCCCGTATAGAAACTTGGCCACGGAGAGCCGACCAGCCACCTTGCCGTCGAGTCGAGCCGGGTGAACATGCCGCGGTCCCGAATCGACTTCAGATTTGGCAGCCAACCTTCGCCCATCCAGCGCTCGATCAAGGTGACTTCGCCAGCGTCCATTCCAATCATCAGAACTGGCGTGGCGCCGGGACTTCTCATGTTCATCGGCGTTCCTCAATTGTCGCTGCGTCCACAATTGCCAGAATCGGTTCGCGGCAGCCGCGGCGAAAGCCGCGACACCAGGCCGCCAGTCCGAACAGGAGGATCGGCGACAGCAGGACGATGCGAAAAATGGATCCGGGCTGCCAGCGCAGCGCATTGGAAAAGAGATAACTCATCCGCTTGACCGCGATGGCTGGCGCAGCGATCGCTCGGCGCCCCAGACGCCGATGGATGGGCTTCAGCTCGAGACCATACACCCCGCGCGCATGGCCGAAGCGTTCCTGGTGCCTCCATAGTTCGCCCAGTGTCGTACGGCCAAAATGCCGCACTCGCATGCGTGGTTCGAATACGAGCTTATGCGGCCAGCGCCTTGCGGCTCGATGGCAGAACAGGATGTCCTCGCCCGCCGCCAGGGACACTGCGGGGAAACCGCCCAGCCGGTCGAAATCTACGCGCGCAATGCCAAGATTGCAGCTAGGCAGCAGTTCCGACGGACCCGCCGGCCGGGCGGGCGACAGATGCGAAAACTGCAGCAAATTGTCGGTGACCGCGATCGGGTGCCATCTTTGCGCGTCTATCACGGATCCGCCCACCAGGCGTGCGCCTGCCGCCAGCACCGTCAGCCCGGCATCTAGCCAGTCGTCCTCCGCGATGCAGTCGGCGTCGATGAAGGCAATCCAGGTTCCGCGCGCCTGCGATGCGCCAAGGTTGCGTGCCGCGCCAGGCAAGAGCCCGTCTCGGCTCCGCACAATGCGTGCCTGCGGGAATCCGCTGACGACAGTTGCGATCGCATCGTCAGTTTCCGCATCGACGACAATGATCTCGAATTCAGCTGCAGTACGCTGCGCGCGGACACTGTTGAGGCAGCGTGCCAGCACAGACGCATGACGCCGGCAGGGAATTACGACCGAGACAACAGGATCCTGTGCTGTGCGCATCACGAACTAGCCGATCAAGTGCCGTGCCAACGACCAGTAGCCGTTGATCACGATGGAGAACCCACGGTGCAACGCACGCACGGCCGGCGACGTCAGCAGGCCCGGCGCCACCGGGGCCGCTCCACCGGCCAACAACTGGCGGTCATCGAGGACGCGCCGTTCCTGCATGTGCCGTCGCCGCGTCAGGATTATCGGCACATGTTGCAACTGCCACCACCAGGCCCGGAACCACTCCATGGGCAAGCGCCTCGAACAAGCTGCAGTGAGGGCCGCAAGCTCATACAGAGCGAGCACGGGCGCGAGTACAAGAAGCGTTCGCAGTCGATAATGTATCAGGATTGTCAGCAGGCGATTTCTCATCGTGTAGTAGGCACGTCTGGCAGGGTAGAGGTCACGTTGTCTGAAGGCCAACCCCGGGGTTCCACCTGCAGGCTCGTGAAAGACCTCCGCGGCCGGCTCACACCAGAATCGATGGCCGACCGCGCGCAGTCGCAACGAGAACTCCAGATCCTCGAGATAGAAGAAAAAGAGCTCGTCAAAGCCGCCGGCGTCGAGGACTTTCTGGCGCCTCACCAGCATGCAACCGCCCGGGCAGCCCATGACATAGCCGGGATTCGGCGGTGTAAGATCGAGGCGCTGATAGCCGTGGCGCAAGATCAGTGTTCCCAGAAAGTGTGGCTCCGCGCCTTCGACCTGGATGATGTCGATTTCCGGCAGCAGACGAATTCGCGGGCAGACGACCGTCGCCCCTGTGGCTTCGCACGCCCGTACCATAAGCTCGACACACCGTTCATCCGGATAGATATCGTGATCGACCAGCAATGCAAGGGCGCTCGTGAGCTTGCGCAGTCCAACGTTTCTCGCGTTCGAGAGGCCAGTGTTCGACCCGAGGTTGAGTATCTGGACGGCAGGGAACCGCTCGCTGATCGATCGCGGACTCCCGTCCTCGGATGCATTATCGACCACTATGATCTCGGCAAGAGCATGGCTCTGCCGTGCGAGAGCCTCGATGACTCGTAGTACTCGATGACCGCCATTAAAATTGACGACGACGGCACCGACCGCGGGAAACTGCGCGGTGGCTTGACCCGAGGAAATAGGTGGCCGTGCCTGCGTGTCTTGCGCAGTCATACGAAATGTCGCCGCGCCTGCAGCACATCTCCGTAGACCTGCTCGATTCGCGCAGCGGTGCGACCCCACCCGAACTCGGCCCGTGCATAAGCACGCGCCGCGGAGCCGAGTCGGCGGGCAAAATCAGGATGGTCGAGCAGCCGCAGAATTGCCCGCGCCATTCCGCTTTCATCGCGATCGTCGACAATCAGACAATTGCGCTCATGCACAAGGTGCCGCGCCGAACCCGCGAATGAAACAATCGGGCAGCCGCTGGCCATATAGTTCAGGAGCTTCTGCGGCAACCCGGCGCAGGCACCGCGCGGATTGACGGCCACGTCCGCCGCGGCGAGTTCACGCGGTAGCTCCGGGAGACCAACCCTCTCGACTCCGACGCCATCGCGTATGCCGAGCTCTCTCGCCAACGACTCGTAGGCAGTGAATGAGTCGTCAGTAAGAATCCGCAGTCGCAGATCGGGCCGCGTCTGGCGAACCAGGGCGAACGCGCGTAGCAGGGACTCGATGCCTTGATATGCGGCCAGGTTGCCCGCAAACACTAACTGGGGTGCAGCCGCGCCGCGCTTTGCAGGTTGGCACATGTCCGGGGCGAAGAACTCGTCCTCGACGCCATTAGGAATAACGGATATCTCCGGTCCTCGGGCCGCGCAGCGTTTCGCGAGCGCCTCGCGAATCGTGTCTGATACGGCGATCACATGATCCGAACGGGCGGGCAAGGCCCGGTCCATGGTCCGGCCAACGCGTGCAAGCAGGCGTCGCGGCAGACCGAGCCGATAGTACGGGAGCTCGTTCTCGAGGAGCGTATGTACATCGAAAACAAGCGGCACTCGGAACAGCCAGTGCGAGGGTAGCGCGGTGAGCAGTCCCTCGACGTGATGTGCGTGAATCAAGTCGTAGCGCGAGGCGCGCAACGAATGAATGATCTTGATGGCGAGCAGCGGATCGAGCAAGAGAAGCTTCTGGTAACTCGGTCCAGGCGCTTCGCGCGTATAGGTCGGGACCCTTGGGATACGATGGATTCGATACGTGCTTGTCCCGGAGGATCCAAGGTGATAGGTGAAGACATTGACGTCGTGCCCGCGGCTACCGAGCTCATCGGCAATGCGCTGGATTCGAATTGGGGTTCCACGGGCGGCCGGAAACGGACAGGCCGCAATCATTGCGATTCTCAGATGCGGACTCAAGTTTCGACCCTGGTGACCACAGGCCTTTATACGCGCGTAGGTGCGGATTCGGGCGCCAAATTGGACAATAGCTTGTAACATAACGGCGCAGTGGAATTCGAATTGCCACGACGTTGGAAGGCATGGCTCGCTGGAGGCCTGGAGCGGGAAATATTCCTCCGCGCAGCAGGTGCTGTCTCCCTGCTTCGACTTGCCGGCGGCCTGCTCCTTTTCGTCTCGCAGATGCTCCTCGCTGCGTGGATGGGCGCAGAGGCATTTGGTCTGTACAGCTACGCCTGGGCATGGGTCGCTGTGATCGCCACGATTGCCGGTCTTGGCTTCGGCTCCACCAGCGTGCGTTTTCTCGCAAGCTATCGAATCGAGCAGTCAAGCGCACGGATCCGCGGCCTTCTGGGCTTCGGCCGTGCGCTGACGCTCTCGGCAGGAACAGTCGCTGCGGCAGGCAGCATCGTTCTGGCCTCGGTGCTTGCAAACGACTCCCCCTATCTGAATTCGTTGCGACTCGCATTGGTGGCAGTACCCGCGCTCGCCTTTCTGCAGCTCGAAGCTGCGTACGCGCGCGCCTTCAACTGGATGACACTTTCAACGCTGGCTGAGCAGATTGGGCGTCCCGTGCTGCTCATTGTTCTTGGCGCAGCGCTTTACGAATTTGGAGGCAGGCCGACGGCCGAAGCGTATGTCGTCGCCTGCCTGCTTGCCTACGTAATTGCAACTTTTGTTCAACACGTGGTGGTAGATCGCCGTCTTCGCAGAGTGATGGGGGCGGGTCCCGGAGAACGGGAGACAGCGCTGTGGATGCGGGTATCAGCGGCGCTGCTCGTGATCAGTGGCTCGCAAATGATCCGAATCAATACCGATCTAGTGCTCGTAGGCACGTTGCTGGAGCCGGCCGAGTTGGGAATCTATACAGCGGCCGTTCGTACGGCGACGCTGGTTTCTTTTGCGCTCGGAATCGGGAGTGTGGTCGCGCAACCGCATCTGTCCGCACTGCACTCCAGGAGAGACCGGGCGGAGCTCAAGCGCTTTCTCGCCGCGACGACACGCTGGATTTTCGTCGCTTCGCTGCTCGCGGGCATCGTGGTGGTCGTCTTCGGTGCCCGGATCCTCGAATTCTTTGGGCCGGATTTCACTTCTGGTTATCCCTCCCTCCTGATTCTGACTCTTGGACACGTGCTGGTTGCCGTCCTGGGACCGCTCACTAGTTTCCTGATGATGACGGGTCGCCAGGATTCGGCCGCGGTCATCCATGTGTCCTCGGCTATTGCGAATGTTCTGCTGAACCTCGTGCTGATTCCGCGCTTCGGCATCGTCGGAGCGGCCGTTGCGAGCAGCCTGAACCTGATCATGATGCAACTCGCGCTATGGGTCCTGGCGCGGCGATCTCTTGGTGCAATGGTCGAAACCGCGCACGAGGGGACGAACACGAATCGTCCTGTCTGAAGCGTGATGAATTACTGCGCGAAGGCCCTTGATGCACGGCGCATTGACGTCGATCAGTCTTCAAGAGCTCTGCA
>CAZPUJ010000629.1:0-6504 GCA_964589725.1 uncultured Planctomycetaceae bacterium | reverse complement strand
ACGATCTCGCAGTTCTTCAGCGATTCGTGCAGCTTGTCGAGGTCTTTCTGCGGCAGGTAGACGCCGTTGAGTAGCAACCGTTTGAGTTTTGTCAGCCCGGTGAGATGATCCAATCCAGCGGCGACTTGTTTGCAGTCACTCAAGTCCAGCTCGATCAGATTGGTCAGCGGCTTGAGGTTCGCCAAGCCGGCTCCGTTGACGGACGTGTTGTCCAACCACAAGATCTCAAGTTGCGTGAGGTCTTTGAGCGCCTTCAGTCCCGGTCCGGTCACCTGTGTGCCGCGCAGGCCCAAGCGTTTGAGTTGTTTCATCGCCGGTGCCAGTTTGGCTAACTGCCCGTCGGACATGATCGTGTTGGACAGATTCAGCACTTGCAGCTTTTTCATTCCGCCGACAATCGTCACGGCCGAGCCGGTCACTTTCGTGTTCGACAAACCGAGGACCGTCAGGTTCGTCAGCGGCGACAAATTCGCGAGGCCCGGGTTCGTGATGTCCGTGGACGCGAGATATAGCTCCTGCAACCCGGTCAATTGGCCAACATGCTTCAGCCCCTCATCGCCGATCGGGGAGCGATTTAAATCGAGCGTTGTCAGTGTCGACAGGCTGACAAGCTGCTTCAAACCGGCTGAAGAGATCTTGTTGCCGTTCAGCGACAGCCAACGGAGTTTCCGAAGTGCTCCGACGTGCTGAAGTCCGGCGTCGGTGATTGGGCAATCCATCAGTCGCAGTACGGTCAGATGGGGGATTTCCGTGAGAGTGGCCAAATCGCCATCTTGCACGTTCAACGTGAGCGTTACCCCACTCGCATCGCGCAAACCCTGCGTGAACACGATCTCGGAGTTGGGCAGCAAGGCCATCAAGCTCAACGCTCCACCCACCGAAATTCGCGTGCCGCGCAGGTACAGCTTCTTTAGTTTCTTCAGTGCGGCGAATTGAGACAAACTCGCATCGCTGACGACCGTGTTGTCCAGCCACAGCTCTTCCAGGTCACTCAGCGCCGCAACGGAGTTCATCCCCACGTCCGTGACCTTGGTGCTCAACAAGCTGAGCTTTTGCAACGACTTCAACGCCTTCAGTTGTTCCAGTCCCGCGTCCTCGAACTGAGCATGCTGCACATTGACGGCGATCACTTGCTGCTTGCCGTCAAGTTGCACTTGTCCGATCGCCCCGAGCGCGGCCTGCAAGTCGCCGCGCGATTCCGCAAGCGCGATCAATAGCGGGTCGGTTGGATACGCGATTTCGCACTTTGGCAACGCGCGCTTCAGCTCGGCGGCTTGAGCCGCGCTGACTTGAGTGCCGATCAGGTCGAGTTGTTCCAATTGGGTCAGCGATTTCAACGCCTCGATGCCGGCACCGGTGACTCGCGTCCACACCAGCGACAGCCTTCGAAGATTCCTCAACCCGCGCAGATGCGACAGACCTTCGTCGCTGATCGCAGTCTCACGCAGGCTCAGCAGTTCCAATTTGCTCAGCGATGCGAGCGATTTCAGGCCCGCGTCGCCAACGCCCGTTTGATCCAGCCACAACGATCGCAATTCGGTCAGCTTACCGATCGACGCCGTCGCCTGATCGGCGACTCGCGTCCGAATCAGACTCAGCGTTTGCAGCCGGCTTAACCCTTCGAGCTTTTTGGCCCCTGCGTCCGTGATCGCCCCGTTGACCAACGTGAGGTTCGTCAGTTCGCTCAGACCGCGCAACAAGTCCAACGTCGCGTCGGTTGCCGTCGGGGGCAGGGCCAACGATTCCAATTGGCTCAAGCCGCGGATCGGTTCCAGTCCCTGGTCCGTAACGGCCGTCGCGGCCAAGCTGATCCCGGTCAACTGCGTGTGCTTGCCGAGCACCGCCAGATCGCTGTCCGACGTGTTGCGGTTGAGCGTCAGCACGCTGTCGGCCCACACGCCGTGCGGAAACGCGATCGCCAACTCGCGACGCCGCTGGCCAAGACTCAACACGCTGTCCATCGTCACCTGCGTCTGTGACACATCAAGCTGCCGCAACTCGGTGAGTTCGACCAATCGATGCAACCCGGCATCGGTCACTTTGGATTCGATCGCCCACAAAACTCGCAATTTGTGCAACTCGGAGGCGACAGTGAGCGCATCGTCCGTCGCCGCGGGAGGCAACACGAGCACCTCAAGGTCCGACAGTCCTTTCAACGACCGCAAGCCGACATCCGTGATCGTGGTCATGGAAAGGTTGAGCGCCTGCAACTCCTTGAGACTGGCGACGAGCGACGACAGCCCAGCATCCGTGACCTTCGTGCCGACGAGGTTCAAAACTCGCAGCTTGCTCAACGACTTCAACGAGTCGAGTCCCGCGTCGGTGATCGCCGTCTCGCCGAGGTACAACTCATCAAGCGACTTCAGAGACGCGACCGCCAGCAATCCCGCGTCTGTGATTTTGGTGCCACGCAGATCCAACGCAGCGATGTGCGGTAAAGACTTCAGCGGCTCCAGAGATTCATCGTTGCAGCGCGGATGATTCAACAGGTTGACGTGAATCACCTGCCCGTTCTCATCCGTTTGAATGGCCGCACCAAAGTCTCGCAAGGTCTTCGTTGCCTGCGCCGTCGCGGCCTCTTGCGCCTTGGAAAGCGCGTCCGTCGAAGGCTTAGGGGCAGACTTGAGTTTGGGTTTGGGCCCGACGGACGAAGGCGTCATGACTTCGGGTGCATCGTTGCCAGGAGTCGAGGCCGCCCCCGTAGCCGATGCGCCCGGCGTGGGGGCGGTCTCGCCCCCGCCGCAGCCCAACAGCACGATGCTGATCACAAGCGAATTCGCCACAGGCGATCGCGCCCGGGTGCCAACCGTAAATGACATCCCCTTAGCCCTTCCAACGTTCGCGGAATCACGCTTGTCGTGTTCTTGCTAATCGACAAACAGGTGAAAGGCTACCAACGGCCAAGCCTCGCGGAAACTAACGCTCCCTGGGAAGTGGCCAGTCGGACGTGTCCCGTGACAAGTACTTTCGTGTTGCCCAGGGGGGAATTTGTCACCTGCCGTCGAGCACTTCTTGAACCCGCTCGAACGCCAAATCCAGACAGAGCGCGATTTCTTCGGGAGCAAACCCGGAGTTCGTCAGCCGCACGATCAGACTCCGTTCGTCATTCGACGGCCGACGCGAACGATTGGGAGACGACGATTGATCGTCAGCGATGCGACTGGCCTGCGACGATTCATTCCGCTTCGCACGAAACGATCCCACGTCCACCACCCCGTCGTTTTCCGGGAAAACCACCTGCGGAAAATCGCTCAACACAGCTTCCCATTTGGCGATGTCTCGATCGAGGTCGTCTTCCAAAGACCATAGTAAGCCGGCATACGCCGCCACTCGCGCGTCGGATGTCGTGGGCACAGTCGCAGACTTGTCACGCCGAGACGCGACCAGCACGCCAGCCAAAAAACTTGTTCCCACCAAAATACCGATGACGAGTGGTGACATTCCGTTGTCCCCTCCCTGGGTTGCGTGACGAGTTAGTGTATTGGCAAGAGTGTGCTGCGAGTGGAAACGTTGACACCGTTCGCCCCCTCACCCTAGCCCTCTCCCCCGAAGCAGGGGAGAGGGGACCGGAACTCATAAAGTGCACTGTCGTATTAACCGTGGTCATGACCGTGATCGTGATCGTGCCGGTGATCATGGTCGTGATCGCGCCCGCAGTCGTGGTCATGATCGTGGTCATGGCGATGGTCATGATCGTGGTCATGGTCGTGACCACAGCCTTCGTGTTCGTGCTCCAGTTCGGTGCCGGCTTGATCGAGGAAACACTTCTCGGCGACTTGGTACACGTGGCGGATCGGCAAATTGTGTTCCGAAGCGATTTTGGCGCAGGCTTCGAATTCCGGCGTGAAGACCGGTTGCTCGCCGTGTCGCCAGCCGAGTTTGCCATGCAACAGACCCCACGGCGTTTCCAGAACGCACGACTGTCGAGCGCGCTTGGAGCGTTGCATCAAGGTTCGCCGAATGCCGAACGTGAAGGTCTCGTTGAATATGATGTCTTCCAATCGAGCCAAGTCCGCCGGCCTGCAGAGCACTGACAGCAACACGCCCGGACGGTTTTTCTTCATTTGGATAGGAGTCGTGAAGACGTCGACCGCACCGGCGTCGAACAGTTTCTGTTTCGTGTAGCCGATGATCTCCGGCGAGACGTCGTCGAGATTCGTTTCCAATTGCACAACCTCGTCCGACTCCGGCAGCGCCGCCTTGGTGCCCACGAACAGACGCAAAATATTCGCTCGATCCTTCAAGTCTCGCGATCCGGCGCCGTGGCCGATCGACTCGATCGTCATCTCCGGCAGTGCCGAGAATCGCGTGACCAGTGTCTTAATGATCGCCGCACCGGTCGGCGTCGTCAGCTCGGCTTCGACCGGCAGATCGACCAACGGGATTCCTTTGAGCAGTTCGGCTGTGCCGGGAGCCGGGATCGGGCAGACGCCGTGAGCGATCTCGATCCGGCCCCGACCGGTGGGGATCGGACTACTCACGATTTCATCGACTCCCAGCAGATCAAACCCAATCGCCGCGCCAACGATGTCCACGATCGAGTCGATCGCGCCGACTTCATGAAAGTGAATTTTGTCGACCGTCGAGCCGTGAACGTGAGCCTCCGCCTCGGCAATCGCCTGAAAGATTTTCTTCGCGAGCGACTTCTGCCGCTCGGTCAGCGCCGCCGCGCCGTCGATGAGCTTGGTGATGTCGCGAAGGTGCCGATGTGCGTGTTGCTCCGGATGCTGGACCTCAACATGGAGTGCTCGAAAGCCACCCTTCACAACCGTGTCGACATGCAGCTCCACATCCGGCAAGCCGAGCGACTCAATGCCGCGAGTAATCGCCTCGACGTCCACGCCCGCATCAATCAGCGCCGCCAAAGTCATGTCGCCACTGATGCCGCAGCAGCAATCGAGATACGCAATTCGCACGGTTTCATCCTTGTCGAGAGACTCCGATGGTCGTCGCGGCGAAGTGTAGCCCGGCCGCGCCGAGAGCGGAAAGCGGAAAACGGCTCTCGCCGGACGCAGCATGCGGCTCTCGGCGAGAGCCGACGACACTGAGCCAGGTTACGGCGTGTCGAACGGCTTGTCAGCGTCTTCGATCGGGATATTTTTGGCCTTGTAGAGCCGAATTTTCTCTCCCTTATCTTCCAACACGACGATACCGCCGGTCTTCGCGTCGTATCCGTACAACTGCCATGCCGGCAACGTGGCCAGTTGAATGTTGCATTCTTTCATCAGCTTTTGAGCTTCCTGGAACGAGGGGTACTGGCCACCGTTGGTTTCTTTCAAGATGTCCATATTATGTTTGAAGTTCAGCACACTGGCCCTGGACGTGATGGAGACGTAAGCGTTGAACGACACCGTCAGCGGATCACTGCCGGTGACTTTGCTGCCGTATTCCACGATTTTCGGGTTCTTTCTGACTTCCGCGAGATCCACGATTTTCCCGGTCGTCTTGCCGAGGATCGAGCCGGTCCGCTTCTCCGGCTGAGCGGGTTGAGTCGGTGTGGGCTGCGGATTCGCCGCCGGCGCTCTGGTCGAGTTACCGCCCGTCGCATTCTGCACGGCTTCGACATCACCGACCGAAGCGATGCCGGTCGGTGCCAAAACCGTTTTTCGCTCGGGGAACGGTGACGCCTCCGGAGCGTTCGGCGTCGCGGGAGAGGGTGCCGCCGCGGGATTCCCAGCAGATGGATTCGTGCCCTCGGAGAGATCCGTGCAACCGAGCGAGGTCAAACTCGAAAGTGTCGCGGCCAAGAGGCCGAGAATGACGCGAGACATGAGATGACTCCTACTTAAAAGAAGATATTTTCAACGTTGGAATTGTCGGTCCCGATCGTCGTCAAGACAAGCGGATAGCGCTACGGAGGTTGTCCCTGGCGTGGTTGAAGAGTAGGCGGCGGGATGAACAATGGAGGACACTGACTTCTTTCGATATGGAGTAGAGGGTTTGGCAACGAGCGCATCAAGTGTGGCGATGAGTTCGGGGAGGTCGCGGTCGCCTTTGATGCGGCGGAAGTTCTGTTCGACTTTGAGCAGGCCGGCCGCGCACCAGCGTTGTTTCATCGAGCCATCACGCATCGCGCGAAGATGCGCAAATTGGAAATTCACTGGTCGCGATTCCGCGAATGACCAGTATCTTGGTGAGCCTCCTGCTTCGGCGGTTATCGCGCTGTGCTTGTCGCCCGCTTGGCATTCTCCGCAGCGATCGCTAGATTATGTGTCCGTAACAGTGGTTACATGGCAGTCTTCGCGGCTGTCGCAGTCGGAGGATGTCTTCGATCCGTGATTCCGGTCAGAGTCCGCATCGTGACCAAATGGTTGCTGCTAGCCTACAAGATTCCGCGTGAGCCGAGTGCGAGACGGGTCTCTGTCTGGCGTAAGATGAAGCAATTGGGCGCGATCATGCTGCAGGACGCGGTGTGGGTCTTGCCGGAGACGGACAGGACGCGCGAACAATTTCAGTGGCTTGCCACCGAGATCACGGAATTGGGAGGCGAGGCGACGCTGTGGA
>CAZPUJ010000628.1:0-4138 GCA_964589725.1 uncultured Planctomycetaceae bacterium | reverse complement strand
GGCGGCCTCGAAGTCGCTGGGCGAGTCGTAGCGCAACGATGAATGCAACCGTTCGCGCTTGTAGAACACTTCAGTTTACTCGAACAGTTTCGCGCGAGCGTCCGTTCGAATTTCATAAACTTCGTGATGTACCAACTCCTTCTTCTCGGTCGCGAAGAAACTCTCGGCCGGGGGCGTTGTCCCAGCAGTCGCCGCGGTGGCTCATGCTGCATTCGATGCCGTGAGTCGTCAGCGTGCGTCGCCACCGGCTGAGCGTGATTCGAATCGGTCGTCGCGACTCGGAATGTCCGCGAACTCTTCGACCGAATCCCTGACTCGCGCATCACCTTCGCCACCCTCTTGCGATCGCACGTCGTCCCACGCTTCGCCAACGCTCGATGTACACACAGCTCCATACGTCTCACGGCTGAGCTGATGCAGTTCGCGAACTTCCTGACTCAATGCGGCGCGCTTCGTCGCGGTCACGCTCAGCGGACGCTTCCGCCACGAATAAAATCCGCTACGAGACACACGCAGCACGTGGCACTAAATCACGATCGGCCACACCGTTCGATGCTTGTCGACGAAGGCGTATCTCATCACGACTCCTTCGCGACGAAGGCCGTTGAACTTTCTAGAATCTCACGCTCCATCCGACGTGCCGCCTCCGCGACAATCAACCCTTATCGCGACACCAGCGACACGGCCTCGACCTTGAACTCCCTCGTGAACACTCGACGTTTCGACATGAACTTCGCTTCTCACGCGTCACAAGACGCGCTTTAGTGCACGCACACAAAGCATGGGCAAGTCCAGATAAGTTGAGTCGGCTCAGTAGCGACACCAGTGCCGAATCAATAGCCTCTACTCCCTCCGGGAGTGTACGCGGCTCTGGTGACCGCCCTGGGCTTCAAACCCAGTGTGGCGTCTGAAAAGACGCCAGGTGGGTTCGATTCCCATCCGCTCCCGCTTGTTGTCAGCCAGTAATCGCGTGATCGCAGCGGCACCCGCTTCGTCCTGCGATTCGCCGGCGAGGGAAAGCGCGTCCTGGAACGGCGCGCGATGTTCATCACTCATCTGACTTCGACGGCGTATAGATTGTCTGAAGTTGATTCAAGATGCCGTCCATCCGTTGCTGATGGGGATATTCGGATTCGCGTGGCTGTCCGAGCATTTCATGCAAATCCCGCCCGACGTAGAGAAGTAAGGATGTCTCGCGGGCACCGGGCTTTGCGTGTGATTCCAGCCACGGAAGATTCTCTTCAATTTTAGTTCTAGCTCGCGCGACGAATTCGTTCCAGCCAGCTTGATCCGCAGTATTCTCGCGCCGCTGTTGCAATTCTTTGTAGACGGCGACGTATTGAGCGTAGATGTCGGGACGTTTGCGAGGCCAGGTCCACCAAGTGGTCGCGAACACGCTGAACACAGCGACGGACACCATCAGAATCAGAAGCCTCTGCTTCCAGCGACGCGGCTGGAAGTGCGTCGGAAAACGGCGATCGGTCAGGCGGGCCGATGATGGTGAGCGCCACGGTGGTTCCAGCGGCGGCATTGGCTCGGTGGCAGTGACTGGCTCTGGAGGTGGAGCCGGACCGCGGGTTTGTTGCGGTTCCCGTTCTATGGAGACCAACGACCGAGGCCACGAGCTTGATTTTCCGGCAGCCGTGCTCTCCACGAGAGGCCTGTCCAAATCAACGTCCAATTCCTCGGGAGCCGACCCCGCTTCGCTCTGTATTGGCGGATTCTCGCGTTCTTTGGGCCAGGACTCCAGAAGTTCCTTCAGTGGATCGGCCGAGGACGCCACGACATCGATCGGAGATTCTGGCTTCCTCGGCGCCCGCAACGGGGCTTGTCTCGGAGCGGTGATTGGGCTTTGCAACGATCTTTCATCGACGTCGAACAACCCGGAGACGTCGTTCGCAAAGCGCCATGAGCCGTCAGTCCCTTCGCGAACTCGGTCCCTGGGAAGCAACGCTCCTGTCCGGGCCATTTCAACCAAAGCGTCTGCGGGCATCGGGCCGAGCAGCGCCCCGAAGTCGGTCTCCACAAACCACTGATTCAGCGACGCGGTGACCACGGTCATTCTTTGGCTTCCCGCGGCGCGTATTCGACCTCGACCAAGATGTTGTTCATCCGCGGTTCGACGGTGTATTTCAAGCCGGATGTTTTGAACGAACGAAACCGAGGGTGCAATTCTGGCGGTGGAAGTTCCTGCGGCCGTTCGACCCCCGTGCCGATGTCGTAATCCACAATGACGGCGACACGGTGCTGGCCTGAGATCGCTCCGTCCCCCGGCTGAAACGTGCCGAGCCGAAATGTTCCATCCTTGGCGATCTGCCCGGACGCGGTGATTGGCTTCGACCGACCAATCGCCTCGAATTCCACGGTCCCCTTCGTCAGAGGTTTTCCGTCAGGAAAGATGACCGTCCCATGAACCACATACGCCGTCGGCAGCCGGCTGCATCCGGACACAGCACCGAACAACAAGACGAGCGCTGCAAGAATCTTCGAACGGAACATCGTTGCCACAACAAGCGAAGACCTGACTTTGGGCTGGAACACAAACGTGTCAATCCGCCCCCTGCTGATGAGCGAGGGGTAAGGTCTCAGAACTCCGTGACCACTTCGCGATCGTTTCGAGCGGTCAGACGACCGAGGAGGTCCGTGGCGATGAATATGCTCACCGAACGGACGCTGCCGTCTCCCATCAGAAAATTGCAGATCCCGTCGTGATAGCTGCCGAAGTTGTTGTTGAACGCGTCCGTCGGAGTTTTGGCGATCGGCGCGCCGGGGCCTCCACACCGCGAGAAATTTCCGGGATGGTCGCCGTTGTAAACCGCTCCGTCTTCCTGCGCGATTCCGAACTGAGCCGGCCGGACGTGTTTCTCACCCACCAGGATCGTGGTGCTCGTGCCGTCCACGAGATCCTTGAATTTGGTTCGGCTACGCCAGGTGATCAGCTTCGCCCCCGGCGGCGCATACCCTCCAACGGGGACGGTTGGCGGATCGGTCGTAGCCTCTCCCATGATCATCGCGCCGTTGGAGGTGATCCAGTTCCAAACGCCTGCGGGACCATATCCGGCCGAACACGCATAGTCGCTCACGGTCCCCGGAATATGGCCGCTCGTCTCGAACGGGGACAAGATGTCGTCATTCTGTGTGCTGTTCATCGACGGGGCGCGGCGCGTCGGGCAATAGTACATCGGAATCCCCGTCAGCCGAGCCGTGTCGCTTTGATAGTAATACTTGAGTTGCGGATCCCAATTCTTGAAAAGACTGAACTGTTCCAGATGCGGGAGAATCAGAAACGCCCAACTCATGTAGTGGTCGTAGTTCCGCGACGGCGGCAGTTCATTGCGTTGCTCATGAAAGTTGTGGATCGCGATGCCAATTTGCTTGAGATTGTTTTTGCATTGCGTACTGCGAGCCGCTTCTCGCGATTTTTGCACGGCGGGAAGCAGCAGAGCCACGAGAATTCCGATGATGGCGATCACGACCAACAATTCGATCAGAGTGAAGCCAAGTCGGACAGATCCCCGCGTTCCAACTCGGTGACTCTGTTTCATCGTCATGGTTTGTCTCTGCTCAAGAATCGTTGGACGGGATCGTCACAAGCCGCGAGCTTCTCCATGACGGCCTCTCCACAACGATGATAGATGATATTTGTGAGTCGAGGCGTGTCGCAACGCAAGACCATCACGGCCGGCTAAATCGTCGTCTTGGGCAATCTGTAGCCCCGGCCCTTGTGGCCGGTTTGATTTGAATTCATCGAAAAAAAGGCGGAAGTCTCATCACTCAGGCCACAAGGGCCTGGGCTACAGGTTCCGTAGATTCAAGAATTAGCCAGCCGTGGCAAGACTATGCCGCCCACTCACGAATATGCCCAACCGCGATTCAAAATCCAAAATCGCCGGACTGCTCGGGCGTTTGATCTTTAAGGACGTCCTCGGATGAAGTGATGCCACTCCTGCGGTCCACCGAGTGGCACGGTCGGGAGACCGTGCCACAACGGCGGCGGGGTCGGGAGTCAGGGAATCGAGACCGGAACATCGGTACCCCTTTCGCGAGCAGTCGTGAGTGCTGCGATGCGAAGCGAGTGGACGGTGGCGGCCCGTCCAGTCGACCAACCGCAAGTAGTCCGCCAGAGACGTCGGCAGGC
>CAZPUJ010000627.1:0-2731 GCA_964589725.1 uncultured Planctomycetaceae bacterium | reverse complement strand
CGGTGAAGGTTACCTACTGCAAGCTCACGGCCCGGTGCGAGTGGCCGGGCGCGACGTGTCGGATCGCACGGGGCTCGGTGGTGATTGCGAGGTTGAACTGGCACGCACTGTTCGTTTACGGTTTCGGCAGCCGTCGGCGTTAAGCTTGTCGGCGCGAGTCGACTTCGTCAGTGATCATCGTCCAGCGCACGCGGTCGATGGGATCGTGCTCTTGGCGGACACGTGCTTGCTTGGCCCAGCCTCCGACAATCACATCGTCTGCCCGGACATGCCCGAAAGCGTCGTGTTGGTGCGGCAAGCGGGGGAATTGTGGTGCCGCTCGCGAGCGGCCTTACTCGTCAACCAAAAGCCTGCCGGCAAAGGAGTTCGGCTCCGTTTGGGCGACGTTGTCGCCAGCGATGACCTGCGGTTTCGCATCGAGACGGCTGTTACGACTGGATAAGATTCCGGCCACCCTGGCGAATGAGTGACTGTAGCTGAATTCGCAAGAATTCAGCCCGATCGCGGAAGCGGCTGAACTCTTGCGAGTTCAGCGACATCCCCAAGGCAAGACGTCATGAAGTTCACGTTCGGTCCTGAATCGCGACCGCTGGACGGTTTTACGATCAAGCGGGCCATCGCGCGCGGTGGCTTCGGCGAGGTGTACTACGCGCTGACCGACTCGGGCAAAGAAGTCGCGATCAAGCTGTTGCAGGAAAACCTCGACGTCGAACTGCGTGGCGTGTCACAGTGCTTGAATCTGAAGCACCCGAATCTCGTCACGATCTTCGATATCAAGCAGGATGCCGATGGCGACTCGTGGGTTGTGATGGAGTTTGTCAGCGGCAAGACGCTCGACCACGTCCTCCATGAGAATCCAAATGGCATGCCGCTCGACGACGTTTTGCCGTGGCTGGACGGCATCGGGGCGGGCATTGGTTTTCTGCATGATCGCGGCATCGTGCATCGCGACTTGAAGCCGGCGAACATCTTTCGCGAGAACGGCATCGTGAAGGTCGGCGATGTCGGGCTGTCGAAGTTCATCACGCCCAGTCGTCGCAGCGCGCACACACAGAGCGTCGGCACCGTTTATTACATGGCTCCCGAGGTGGCGAAAGGCCGCTACGGCCGCGAGGTCGATGTCTACTCATTCGCGGTCATCCTGTACGAAATGCTCACCGGCAAGGTGCCGTTCGACGGCGAGACGACCGCCGAAATCTTGATGAAGCATCTTACCGAGCGACCGAACCTTGACCCGATTCCGGCGAAGCTGCGTCCGGTGTTTGAACGTGCTCTCGAAAAGGATCCGCAGCGTCGCACGCCGGACGTGACCGAGTTGGCTCGTCATTTCCGTGCGGCCGCGGCGGGAGCTGACGTCGCTGAATTCGCCAGAATTCAGCCGTGGGATGCGGACCGGAACGAGCTGAATTCTGGCGAATCCAGCTACGCCGGAGTGCCGAAGGTGGAACATTCCAACACGCAGCTGCAATCGATTCCACCGCGTGCGAGTGTCTTCGAGAGTCCGCCGGTGGCGAAGTCTGGCTGGGAAGAGTTCTGGGCGTCGCTATGGCGTGGACTTGGTTCCGCTTGGCGACAGCATCCATTTCTGAGCATCGCTGCGATCGGAGCCGCGGCGATGTGGACTTGGCCGCACCTGCGAACCGCGGGCGCGCCGAAGCTCTTCTTGCTGGCGACTTCATTGCTGGTGGCGTTCGCGATTTATCGAGCGGTCTCGCACGGCGTTGATTGGTTACTGGCTCCGCAACGGTCTGGTCAGCGAAATTCGGATAGCGACGGTTCGCGCGGTATTCGCCTGAACGCGCCGACCGGCTCACGTCCGTCTTCGACAAAGGCCGGCCCGCCGCCATGGCCACACGTGCCGTTTCGTCGAGCGGCGTATCGCGTCATGGACCCGAACTCGATGCGCGAGGTCTCGTGGCGAAGACGGATTACCGAGTTGTCCGGCTCAATGGCCATAGCCGGATTGGCGACCGCTTTGGTCACAGCGGTGCTGGCATATCTGACAAACTTGTTCGGATCGACGGCGCTGACGGCGCTGACGGGTCACTTCGTGGCTGGCACGCTGATCGGAACGTGGAGCTTGTTGGTGTTGTGCAAAATGCGCGAGGGATGTCGGCGCGAACGGTATCTCGATCGCTTGTTGCTCGCTGGCGTCGGTGCTTTGGTTGGTGTCGCATTGTTTCAAGTCGACCAGTATCTGTTGGTCGACTTGCCGAAGGATGGATGGACTCCCCATGGCGGCGTTTTGGCGACGACCAGTTTGCAACTGTCGGATGCAGCAGAACAACCGAAGGTCGAAGGTTACGCCGCCTTCTTCGCGATCGTCTTCGGGTTGCGACGATGGTGGTGGCATGCCGATGCGTTCCGCTCGCATCGGTTCCGAGTACTGTCCGTTTTGCTGACAACCTGCGTGGGTTTCTTGGCCGCTCAAGCCTGCGGCTTTCCGGTCCTGTGGGGGACGGTCTGGGCGGCCAGTTTGTCGAGCATCGTGCAACTCGCCGCCGCGTGGACTCCGCCGGAACAACGCGGCTGAGATGAAGGAACCGAGCGATGGAAGCCGCACCTCTCCAATTCGGATTCGACTTCTCGATGCTGGCGATCTTGTGTTTTGCCGCTGGCTTCGGACTGTTCGTGCGATGGGTGATCCGCCAATCGCAATCTTCTCGCAACATCGTCTCGGGAATCGTGCCGGCGCTTGTCGTGGTCGTCACTTTGTGTGTCCTCGTGGTGT
>CAZPUJ010000626.1:0-12857 GCA_964589725.1 uncultured Planctomycetaceae bacterium | reverse complement strand
GTCGATGTGGTCGTTGCCGTCACCACCGCTGATACTATCCAGAGCGGTATCACCCAGCAGTGAGTCGTCGCCCCCGTCACCGGAAATGGTATCGTTGCCATCGTTGCCGCGAGCCGTGTCGTTGCCGAGGCCACCGAGGATGCTGTCGTTGCCTTGGTCACCGCGGATGCTGTCGTTGCCGTCACCACCTTCGAGCGTGTCGCTGCCGTCGCCCACCAGCGTGTCGCTGCCGTCACCACCAATCAACGTGTCGTTGCCACCTTCACCGCTGATCGAATCGATGCTCGCACCGCCGATCAATTGATCGTTGCCGTCGCCACCTCGCAAGCGGTCGATCCCCGCCTCGCCCACCAGCGTGTCGCTGTTCAGGCCGCCGATCAGCGTGTCGTTGCCGTCGCCACCTTCCATGCGGATCCGCACCAAGCCCGTGTTGGCTCCCGTGGCGTTCACCACGTCGTTACCCAGGCCACCGCGAACTGTCAGCGACATGCGATTGACTTTGTCCAAATCGCCGATCGTCACCGTGTCGTCGCCGTTGTTCCCTTGGATCGTGACCTGACCCATCGACGGATCCAGTGTGACCGTGGACGCTCCTTCCGTGATCTGCATCAGGCCGGAGGCGCCACCCAGTGGAATCGGTGTTTGGCTGACCGTGACGGTGTTGGCCGCGTTGCTCAGGTTGAGCAGCAGCCCGTCCGCGCCCGATTCGTTGGACACCGTATCGTCGCCGGAGGACGCGCCCTCCCACACGATAATGTCGTCACCAGAACCGCCGTCGATCACGTCCGGTCCACCCTGACCGTTGATCGAGTCGTTGCCCGCTCCGCCGTTAATCGTGTCGGGACCGATCCCGCCAAGAATCGTGTCGTTGCCATCATTGCCGAAGATCAAGTCGTTGCCGCCGTCGCCATTGAGGAAGTCGGCCGCAGGACCACCGATGAGCGTGTCGTTGCCGAGGCTGCCCAGTAGTGTATCGCCGGTCGGCGTGTTGTCGTCATCGGTGATCGTAGCCGTCCCCGACCCGTCCCCAATCAAGGCTCCCGTCACGCTGGTGATCTGCAAGAAGAAGACCTCGCTTGCTCCTTCGTCATTGAAGTCCCCGTTGACCGTGACTGGCACGTTGATCGAAGTCAGCCCCGGAGTGAACGTGGCCGTGTTTGTCGCCGGCGTGACGAAATCACTACCGGCTGTCGCCGTGCCGTTGACGAGTTGATAGGCCACCGTCACTGGCGTCGCGCTAGGCTGCGACAGCGTCAACGTAAATGACACAGTGGTCGTACCCTGATCTCCCTCGGTGACCGCGGGCGGGCTGTTGACCGTAACATTTGTGGGAGGCACGGCCGGATCTTGGGCGAACGTCAAACCCGTCGTAAAGAACAAGTCGAAGTCCGAGCCGATCACCGAAGCCGCTCCAGTGGCTGGATTCACGCTGTACAGGTCCGCTCCATTGCCATCGGCCAGCAGCAAGCGATTGCCGGCAACATCAAATTCCAGGGATCCTTCGAACTCGATCAGGTCGACTCCCAAAGGACCGATCCGCGTCGCGACCGCGGTCGCCGTGTTGATCGAGAACAAGGAGTCATCGAAATTCGCATTGGTGCCCGTCACATTACCAGCGATCACACCAAACAAGTTCGGGGCTGCACCCGGCCGGAACGCTAAGTAATCGAATTCCACAACATCCGCAGCCGCGGCCAGATTTCCAGTGCCGACCAGGATTTCACCCAAATCCGTCGTGGCCCCTGTGACCCCGTCGATGCGGAAGAGATTGGGGTTACCCGTTCCAGAAAACACCGCGTAAATCACATTGGCAGCCGTATCGAAGGCGATGTCACCTTCCGTCCCGGCAGCGGGCAATCCCGTCACCGTGAGGGTGCTCAAAGTCTGACCGGTAATCGCATCAACGCGAACCAGTTGGTCTCCAAAGAACCCACGATCGAGCACAACCATGATGTTGTTCACATCCGACGATGCATCAATCGGATTGAACAAGCCACCGGCGAACGAGATCGTCGTCGTTTGGCCATTCGCCGTGTTGACTCGAGAGATCGCTCCGCCGTCATCAATCGCGAACAACGAGATGGGCGGAGCATCATCGTTGGTGATCGTGGCGATCGCTTCCTGATTCAGCAGCCGCGCATTGACCGGATTGCTCAGGACCACTCGGATCGTGTCATTGGCTTCGTTGATCACATCGGTCGCCACCGTGATGTTGACCGTCTGAGTCACGCTGCCCGGCGCGAAAATCACGGTTTGATTGACGATGTCGGTGTAGTCGGAGCCGGCCGTCGCGATTCCGTCTTCGGTGTTCAACACGACCGATACCGGCAAGAAGCTTGCCTGAGACAGAGTCAAGATCACGGCCAAAGTCGTGTTGCCAGCGTTCCCTTCCGCCACCGCGGCATTCGCCACCGAGACCGTCACCGGCGTTGGTTCCGGAATCGGATCGGCACTGTCGACAATGTCCGCCCCATCGCCACCATCCATGCTGTCCGTGCCGCCGCCACCGAGGAGCGAGTCGTTGCCGGCTTGGCCCTTCAACGTATCGTCGCCCAGGAAGCCGTCGAGCGTATCGTTGCCGGCGCCACCCAGTATTAGGTCGTTACCCTCGCTGCCGAACAGCGAGTCGTTTTCGCTCCCGCCGTTGACCGTGTCGTCCCCGATATCTCCGATCAGGCTATCGTTCCCGGTACCGCCGTTGAGTGAATCGTCCCCGGCGTCGCCGTCCAACGTGTCGACTCCGGCGTTGCCCTGCAACGTGTCGTTACCGTCGCCGCCGTTGACCAGATCGTTTGCCATGCCGCCCTGCAACGAGTCATCTCCTGCATCGCCGACGATCGTGTCATTGCCGTCGTTGCCGAAAATCGTGTCGTTGCCGTTGCCGCCGCTGATCGAGTCGGCGCTCAGGCCGGCATCGATCGAGTCATTGCCGTCACCACCAGTGATGGTATCCAGATGGTCGCCGCCACTGATCGTGTCATCGCCGAGGTCACCGGTGATGCTGTCGCTGCCGTCTTCGCCGATCAGGCTATCGTTGCCATCCTGTCCCAGGATCGAGTCGTCCCCGTCGCCACCGTCGAGTACGTCGTTGCCTCCTTGACCGGTGAGTGTGTCATCGCCGTCGCCGGCCAGCACGCTGTCACCATAGAAGGGCGAGCCCAAGATGGTGTCGTCACCGTCGTCACCTTCGACGCGAATGCTCGCGACGCCCGTGGTCCCATCGACCGTGATCGACGGATACGTAGTGTTGGTGACTTCGTTCAAGTTGATGTTGTTCGCCTCATCGCCACCTTTGACGACGATCGACGTGACCGCGCTGGTGAGTTGATTCGGTGCCGTTCCGAGAACCGCGCCATTCGCGAGAATCTCGACACGACCAAGAGTGTTCTGACGGATCGTGATGCTGTCACCACCGTCCGAACTGACAAACAGCTCGCCGCCCACGAACAACGCCGCAACGGACAGCAGCGAGCGGTCTTCCATGCGTTCAGCCGCCGTTGGCAGCACATCGGTACGCAGACGACGGGGATTCCGTCCTAACGAATGTAGCCAAGATTTGAGTGACACGGCGGGTGATCCTTTCCCGGATAAATGCGGTCCTGAGTCATCTCTGTCTCCTGCCGAATCCACATTCGGCACCGACTGTGCGACAGAGTTCGTTCCTCCCTGATAAACGGCATGTGCGCAACTTATGTTTCCTAAAACTTGAGACGCACGAAGAACCGCCATCACCACCATTTCCAGAGCGACTGGCTTTCTCCGCACAGCCGTTGAATCCATCACCTCAGCGGGGGATTCGCGGTGTCGAATGTGCTGAAGACGCGGGTTGCTCGCGAGATAACAGTCGATCCGAGAAGACCGTTTCTGCCTGTTGCAACGATCGCTCTATCCGTGAGACATTCAGGCGAGCGGGGCGGCGTCAGCCCCCCGGTCCTGCGGCGAATGCACCGGGGGGGCTGACGCCGCCCCGCTCGCCTGTCTCATTTGTGACCGCGCGAGGTATTACGAGTCGCACCGCTTTGGTTGCCGATCACCGTTTGAGCTTTGCTCACCGGGCTTTGGCCGTCTGTTGGATCAGCACGCTTCGTCGGTACTCTTCCACCGAAACCTTCTGCAGTTTTTGGTCGCGCAGCAATGACTCCCAGGTGTGGATGTTCTGTCGGTCTAGCGCATTCAAGTTCCACGACAGCGTATGGTCGGCTTGCAGACTGGCAGGGCGATCAAGCTTGGTGCGCAATGTGACCTCCACGGGCATCAGACGGAGCTGTCGCAACCGCTCGTTCAGTTCGAGCCGCGCCGTCGGAAACAGTGTGGGTTGTGGATGCAGCACGAAATTCAGCCGGCACATCCAGTCCGCGGAATTGAGGTACGCGTCGAGCGCTTCGGGACGGACATCCGTTTGGCCCCGCACCTCGTAGGACAGTTGCTGGCTCTCCAGAATCAGACGCTGTTGTCGCGCATCAAAGGACGCTTCGAACTTCGGACGAAGTTGCTGCCGCAACGATTCGATGACGTCTTGCGACGCCTTGGACTTCGTGCCCAATTCTTGGAGTTGCTGGCTCAGTCGATCTTCCGCGTCCCGCAGCAGGTGTTTGAGCTCATCGAAGTCGACGCTGGTCAGCAGATTCTTGAATGTGTTGAGCACCCAAATCTGACGCTGCGCCGGCTCCAGGATCGTGACCTCACCTTCCGAGTGGATGAGGTCGTAGACCTTTCCCGCATGCCAGATCGTCACACTCCGCGAGACCACGGTCGGCTCGTTTCCCTGTGTAATGTCACTGACGTCCCACAGACGGTTGTAAACACGGAATTCCTGTGCAACGGCATCCGTACCGAAATGGCTGAGACACAGGCATGCAAATGCAGCCAGCCACGAACGAAGCATGGGAGCCTCCAGCAGTCGAACTGCTCAGAGTGACGGGAAGGAATTGCAGCAGGGAAATGCGGACGGGAACGATCGGGAGAAAGTGGCGGAAGGACGTTTTGGCGGGAATTGTAGGCGAGATTTGAAGAGTCGAGACGGGAATAGGGAGGCGGATTTGCGAGGGGTGTTCAGGCCAAAGGCACGGCGAAGCTGGAATGGCTCAAGAGAATGGGGACGGGACGATAGCACTGCCTCGTGTTGCGGGGCAACACGAACTCGCCAGGACGTGAAGAGCTGGGTGCAAAACAGCATTTCCCATGAGGCCGTCTGTAGCCCGAGCCCTTGTGGCTCGGAGGATTCCCTTTGCTCTGCGAATCATCCAGGCCACAAGGGCCTGGGCTACAGGATTCTGGAAATGCTGTTTTGCACCCTGAAGAGCTTCGGTGCGTTGAATAGCGGAAGACCTCGAGCGGCGGCCGGAACGGGCCGCTTGCGGGGCCTGGAAACGGCGGCTAATCTCCGGCGTCGTTCTCACGCATTGGCGGGTGAACAAGACCTCACGACACTCGTTGGATTGCTGCTCACCGATGTCCGATCCGAGTCAACGCATCGTCATCACCGGCATCGGCTTGACGGCACCCAACGGCAATTCGCTGAGCGAGTTTCGGGCGAATCTGCTCGCCGGAAAGTCGGGCATCATTCGGTTTGCGACGCGATACATCGGCGAAGTGCTCGCGGGTGTTTGCCACTTCGACCCGCTGACGTATCAAAAGCGGAAGGACGTCCGCCGTGGCACGCGAGCCGGTTCGATCGCAACTTACTGTGCCAACGAAGCCGTCCGAAGCAGCGGTTTGAATTGGGAAACTGTTCGCAAGGACCGAGTCGGCGTTTTCATCGGCATCACTGAGCATGGCAACGTCGAGACCGAAAACGAGATCTACGAAATCTCGAAATTCAACTATGACACCAGCGTGTGGTCGCATCACCACAACCCTCGTACGGTGGCCAATAATCCGGCTGGTGAAGTGACGCTGAGCCTGCGCGTCACTGGGCCGCATCTCTGTTTGGGAGCCGCCTGTGCCGCCGGAAACGCCGGCCTCATTCACGGGCTGCAAATGTTGCGGCTCGGTGAAGTCGACCTCGCGATCGCTGGCGGAGTCTCCGAAAGCATTCACACGTTTGGGATTTTTGCCAGCTTCAAAAGCCAAGGCGCGCTCGCGACCAACTCCGACCCCGCGAAAGCTTCGCGGCCGTTTGATCTGGATCGCAATGGGATCGTCGTTGCCGAGGGAGGCGGCTTGGTCACGCTCGAACGACTGCCCGATGCCCGGCGTCGCGGCGCGAGAATCTACGGCGAGATTGTCGGCCACGCGATGAACTCCGACGCCACCGACTTCGTACTGCCCGACCCGAATCGCCAGGCCGAATGCATGCGGCTGGCGCTGGATCGCGCGGGAGTCGGTCCGGAAGCCATCGACCTCGTCAGCAGTCACGCGACGGCGACCGAACAAGGGGACATCGAAGAGTCGCAAGCGTTGCGGCAGGTCTTCGGCGACCGTCCCGATTTCGCGATCAACAACACGAAAAGCTTCATCGGTCACGCAATGGGAGCGGCCGGCGCGCTCGAACTGTTGGGGAATCTCCCCGCGTTTGACGATGGTTTAGCCCACGCTACAATCAACCTCGACCGACCGGACCCGCGCTGTGAATTGCCGCAGTTGGTCGCCAATCAACCGCGGCGGTTGGAGCGAGTTGACTACATCTTGAACAATTCGTTCGGCATGTTGGGGATCAATTCGGTGGTCATCGTGAAGCGGTTTTCGGAAGTCTGAACCACCCTTCGGGACTTTTGTTGCGTGCTGGAGAAAGCGGAATGAGTACGGATCAGATTCGACAAGTCATCTTGAACATCTTGCGCCGGATCGCACCTGACGAAAACCTGTCGTTCCTGAAGGACGAGGTGCCGTTCCGCGAGCAGATGGAGCTCGACAGCATGGACTTTCTCGACATCGTCATGGAACTTCGCAAGCTGTATCGCGTGCAAATCCCCGAAGAGGACTATCCGTTCCTCAACACGATGGCCAGCACGGTCAACTACCTGCTGCCCCGTTTGCAAGCCGCCATCAGGCCGGCCTAAGGCGAACGGCAACAGAAACGTTACCTGTAACCGAAGTCGTGAGACTTCGGACCGAACTCTCACGGACTTCTTGAATTAGTCCGCCGCCGAGTTCACCTCGGCGGTTCAGGCGTTTTTGCACTACGCTTTTCCCGATGAATTTGAGTGGTGCAGAAACGCTTGAACCCCTGAGGCAAGCTCAGGGGCGATTATATCAACAAGCCCTCACGAGTTCGGCTACGAGTACGCTTACAACTGCCGTTCGCCTAAAGTCCACGCCACACGTCACGTGACGAAGCCGATCGTGGAGGACATCCGGGGTGAAGTCATGATCGCTTCGCGCGTCCGGGTCACCTCACGCGGAGCGTGAGGGCGACGGAAACGCGATGTACGACACCATCATCATCGGGGCTGGCTTGTCCGGACTGGCGGCAGGAATCCGCCTGGCGTACTACGAACGTCCGGTCTGCATTGTCGAGCGGCACACGACCATCGGCGGGCTGAACTCGTTTTATCGCCTCCGCAAGCGAGACCACGACGTCGGCTTGCATGCGATTACCAATTACGCTCCCCCGGGAACCAAGACCGGCCCGCTGAGCAAACTGCTGCGGCAACTGCGACTCCGCTGGGATGACTTCGCTCTCGTGCCGCAAAGAGAATCCGCTGTCGTGTTTCCCGGTGTGAGGCTGCGTTTTAACAACGACTTCGCGTTCTTCGAGCAGCAGGTCGTCGAGCACTTTCCGCGACAGGCCGACGGATTCCGCCGTCTGGTCCGGCGCATCAACGAGCATGACGAACTCAACCTCGAATCGCGCGAGACTTCCGGCCGCGCGATCGTTGGCGAACACATCACGGACCCGCTGCTCCTGGACATGATCTTTTGCCCGCTGATGTTCTACGGCAGCCCAACGCCGCACGACATGGACTTCAGCCAGTTCGTGATTATGTTCAAAAGCATCTTTCAAGAAGGCTTCGCGCGACCTTACGAAGGAGTGCGGCGGATTCTGCGAAAGCTCGTGCAACAGTTCCGCGGCTTCGGTGGCGAATTGCGATTAAGGTCCGGCGTTCAGAGAATTCTGTCCGACCACGGCCGAGCCACCGGCGTCATGCTCGACAACGGAACGGTGCTCGAAGCCAAGCACGTCGTATCGAGCGCCGGCTCGTCGGAGACGATGCGACTCTGCGACGTGCCGCCCCCCCAACAAGAACCCTATCGTCCCGGTGAGATCTCCTTCGTCGAGACGATTTTCTCGCTCGATTGCCAGCCCGACGACGTCGGTCATCGCGAAACGATCGTGTTCTACAACGATTCGGAGAAGTTCACCTACGACGCGCCGCGCGAGCCGCTGGACTTGCGCAGCGGTATTATTTGCTCGCCGAACAATTTTCAGTACGACCGACCGCTCGACGAGGGCCGCATCCGCATCACGGCTCTCGCCAATCCCGCGTTCTGGATGAACTTGCCACAAGACGAGTACCTGGCCGAAAAGGATGCGTGCTGTCGCCGCATTGTCGAGTCGGCTCTGCGAGTCATGCCGGACTTTCGTTCGCACGTCGTCGACACCGACGTCTTTACCCCGCGAACGATCCGCAAATTTACCGGACATCTCAACGGCTGCGTGTACGGCGCTCCGCACAAGATTCGCAACGGTTCAACACACCTGCAGAACCTGTTTCTCTGCGGAACCGACCAAGGCTTCCTGGGAATCGTCGGTTCCATGCTTTCCGGAATCACGATCGCCAATCTGCACTTGCTGAAGCAGGGCTGATATAGTGCCAACCATCGCCTTGTCTCCTCGTTTTGGAGGATCCTTCGATGCGTCTCCGTAGATTGCTCATCATCCTGGCAGGCAGCGTTTTGGGACTGATCCTCGCACCGTCGTTACGGGCTGGGATCGTGAGTGGCACGATCGAGTCCGTCTCAGCGGACCGAAAAAAAGTCGTCGTCAAACCCGGCGGCGACAAACCCAAGCAAACTTTCTCGGTCCCCGATTCAGTGACAATCACTGTGGACGGCAAGTCCTCCAAGTTGAAAGACCTGTCCGAAGGCCAGCAGATTTCCGTCTTCACGACAACGTCCGACACAGTGACGAAACTCGTCGTGCGCGCCGGTGCGTCAGCGCCGAAGTCGACGCCCTCACCGAGCACCTCCAAGCCGGCCAAGACCAAGAAGGACGCGCCGCCCGACTCGCCAAGCGGCGATGCAGCAGTCGGTAATTCCGCTGACTCGCCGCAGTTTCGCGGCCCTGCGCGCGACGGTCACGCTACCTCGACAGGGCTACAAAAGTCCTGGCCTCCCTCCGGCCCCAAACCGTTGTGGTCCGCGGACGGACTCGGCGAAGGCTACGCTGCTGTTTCCGTAGCCAATGGACGGATTTTTACAATGGGATTGGTCGGCAACGACGAAAAAGTCTTGGCCTTGGACGAAAAAACGGGCCGACCACTGTGGCCCAGTTCGACCGGCGGTGAACCGTTCCGCGACGGAGCGGGCAATGGCCCGCGCTGCACTCCGACGGTCGATGGCGACCGAGTCTATGCACAGGGGTGTTTTGGTGATGTCGTTTGTCTCGATGCCAAGTCCGGTCAGCGTCGCTGGCACAAAAACGTGCTCAAAGAATTCGATGGCCGCAGCATTCATTGGGGAATCTGCGAATCACCGCTGATCGACGGCGAAAAAATCATCTGCACTCCGGGCGGGCGCGACGCCACGATGGTGGCGCTCAACAAACAGACGGGTGCTCTGATTTGGAAGGCACGTGTCCCCGACAGTCCGCCGGCTGGCTATGCTTCTGCGATTGCGATCGAAGTCGGTGGCGTGCGGCAATACGTCAACTTCACGGCTCAAGGCGTGATTGGCGTGCGTGCGGCGGACGGCGAGTTTCTCTGGAGCAATCGCTCGGCTGCGAACGGCACCGCGAATTGCTCTGCCCCCGCGTTCTTCGAGAACCATGTCTTCTACGCTTCCGGCTACGGCACCGGCGGCGCGCTGGTGAAGCTCGAATCAAACGGCAACACGACACGAGCTGAGGAGCGGTACAAGATCAACGACATGAAGAACCATCATGGCGGCATGGTCGTGGTGGGCGGTTTTTTGTATGGCTGCGATGAAAACATTTTGACGTGTCTCGACCTGCTCTCCGGCAAAGTGATGTGGAAAGATCGTTCGGTCGGCAAAGGCTCGGTCACATTTGCCGACGGGCACATCATTGTCCGCAGCGAACAAGGCCCGGTCGCACTCGTCGAAGCGAACTCGCAGCGATACATCGAGAAAGGCCGCTTCCAGCAACCGCGCCGCAGCAATCAACAGTCCTGGGCCTATCCCGTGGTCGCCAACGGTAAACTTCTGTTGCGAGACCTCGACCTCTTGCTTTGCTACGATCTCCGCAGCCGTTGAATCAACGCAGGCTGGGCCTCAATCAAGCATCCCCGCTGAGCTTGTCTCAGTGGCTCGCGGGTTTTTGCACTACTTGAACTCCACTCGAGATGACTACCTCTCGTAGTGCAGAAACCCGTAAACCGCCGACGCAAGGTCGGCGGGGTGGCTTGTCTGAGGGGTAGTTCACCCGCTCCCGAACGCTCAACATGAAAACTCGGTGACCCCGCTACTTGGCGTTACACAAGTTCCCGCAGCGGCTCGCGGTGTTCGATCAGATACTGTGGTCGACCGGTCGGGTCGGTCAAGGTGGTCGTGCGCGGGTCGATCCCTAAGTTGTGATAGATCGTGGCCACGATCTCTTGCATGTGCACCGGCCGGTCTTTGGCGACTTCTCCCAGCCGATTTGTGCTGCCGATCACCTGCCCCGTGCGCATGCCTCCACCGGCGAGCAATGCACAACTCACTTGTGGCCAGTGATCGCGTCCCGCGCTCGGATTGATGCGCGGAGTGCGACCGAATTCCCCCCACACGACGACGGTCACATCGTCGAGCATCCCGCGGTCTTCCAAATCCTGCACCAACGCCGACACCGCTTGGTCGAGCTTGGAACCGTGGTCGCGCACGAGGTCGAAGTTCTTTCCGTGGCTGTCCCAGCGTCCGAACGTTAACGACACCGAGCGTACGCCTGCCTCGACCAACCGCCGTGCGATCAACAAATGGTCGTTCACCGTGGGAGCGCCATCGTATTGAAAGTTGTACGGTTTGCCGTCGCCGTAGCGGTCTCGGACTTTCGGATCCTCTTTGCTCAAGTCGAGAGCGTCGGCCAGTCGGCTCGACGTGAGCACTCCAAACGCCGCTTGCGTAAACGAGTCCATGCCGCGAAGCATGCCGCTCGCGTCTGCCTCGCGTTTGAGCAGATCAAGTCCCGAGAGCAATTGCTTCCGATCTTGCAATCGATCCAGCGTCACCCCTTTAAGCGTGAGGTCTTCCATTCCCTGGCCGTCTGGCTTGAATGGTTGAAACGCCGCCCCGAGAAATCCAGAACCGCCGGACTCGGACCACGGAACATGTTGAGTTCTGGCGGCCAAGCCCACGTTCGCCGGAATCGCCGGTGAAACTGGCCCTTGCACTTTCGCAGCCACCGAACCGATACTCGGCCGACCGCCAATGGATACATCCGACCGACGGTGCCAACCACTCAAACATTGGTAGCCGTCGTGCGCATCGACGCAGCCGACGACCGACCGAATCGCCACGAACTTTTCCATTTGGGACGCGATCCGCGAAAAGACTTCGCAAATCTCGATGCCAGAAACCTGTGTCGCGATCGGATGGAACTCGCCACGAATCTCAGTGGGCGCATCGACTTTGATGTCCCACATGTCCTGATGCGGCGGCCCACCTCCCAAAAAGACATTGATCACCGCCTTGTGCGATCTTGAGGCACTGCCTGACGCGGCCTGGGCACGAAGCAAATCTCCGAGTCCGACGCCGCCGAGGTATCCCATCGCGAAACCGCCAATTTTCAGGAAACCGCGGCGGTTGACACTGTCACAGCAGCGGTGCTTACGGCCGTAGATGGTCAGCATGGATCGACTCCAGGAAGGAACAGACAGCTTTCGTGGCACATCGAAGGGCACAGTTTGCCGCCCGCGAAGCGAATCTCGCAATTGGGCAGAAATTTCTTCAGATCCTGAACACTCTTGCTCGTGACACCGCCACCGGTTGCTGCGCGGGAGCCTGCTTCGCAGCATCGACTGGCGTTCCAGAAACCGCGGGAGGGGCCTGCTCCTGTTGGGTCAATTCTTGAAAGGTCGGCACCTTGTCCCAGTCGCAGTCGCCGCTGCTGGCCATCACAACCACACCCGCAACAATCATGGCTCTCCCAGCCAGAGCGACACAATCACGACGCATGACATCCCTCCGCCGAACTTCAGAAATAGAAATGTAGAAAAACAAATCAGCTACTCACTGACGGCGCGAAAGAAACCTCGATAGACATCGCGATCCGCACAAAATCACTTCTATTTTTACACGCGAGCAAATGACAATAAGGAGCATACCTTGCGGGAAATAGACCAACAATGGCTATCGAGGCTCCAGGACCGCGCCGACGTCGCAGCACATCACCGACATCAGGGTCATCGAGGTCGTTGATTCGCAGGCCGTGACTCGCTGAGATGTCAAGACGCGTTCCAGACTGGCCATCAACTCCAATGTCCCAATCTCGGAACGCCAAGTCCAAGTTGACGAACAGCCGATCGGCACCAAATACGAATGCTGTCGGCTCGCGAACTGGCCGCGACGCTGGGGGTGCGCGTCGGGCTGTGGATGTCGGACAAGCCTCGCAACCCTGTCATCCACGGCTGGCTAATTCTTGAATCTACGGAACCTGTAGCTCAGGCCCTTGTGGCCTGCGTGATGAGACTTCTGCTTGTTTTCCGACGAATTCAAATTAAACCGGCCACGAGGGCCGGGGCTACAGATTACCCAAGACAACG
>CAZPUJ010000625.1:0-5277 GCA_964589725.1 uncultured Planctomycetaceae bacterium | reverse complement strand
CGTAGCGCGGACGAAGTCGTGGCATCAACTCCGCGCGCAACGCCACGATGAAATCGCTGTGAAAGTCGGCCCAGACTTGATGCTCCAGGAACGGGTCCATACCCGGAAACGGCGACAGCATGGCGAAGTCTCCGCAGGATTAATAAATTGAGGAGAAGTAGTCTATCGAGTCGCCGCTGGTCCAAGCACTGGCTGCGTCCACGCGCGCTCGAACTCGCCGACTTCGGACGGATTCGGATGCTTCTTCGACGACGTCACGCGAGCACGGACGCAAAGCTCGTTGCCAGTGAAGCGGTACGCGCCCGATGGCTTTTCAAATCGTGCGAAGACTTCGCCGATGTCGTCGCTGTATCGGCGAGTCGCATGGACTTCCTTGCCGTCCCTGTCGAGCTCCGGCTCACTGGTTTTGTCGAAGTCGCGCCGCGTGCCGATGAACTCGATCGTGTACGTCACGTCGGTCTCGGGTTTCACCTGGATCTCAAGTCCGCCGACCGAGCCGGTGACTCGTTCGAGAGACACACCGCTTGACGCATAAAACCTTCCGGCCTCCATCGCGGCGATCAAGGCTTCCGGCGTCAGCAAATCCGACAAGACCATGACCCAGCCGCGCCCGGGTTCGCTCGCGCGGCTGGGGATGTTGTGATAGGCGTGGCCGTCGTCGGTTCCCAATCCGAACATCGGCGGCATCCGCAGTTCGGTCAAGCGGAACGCGTTGATGACGTCCCAAATCCTCTCGGTCGAGGCGTGCTGCTTGTTGCCGGAGTTATTGACGCCAGGATGCCCGTTGTAGACCTCGAAGAAGTTCTCGCCCCGCACGCGCATCAAGTCTTCGGCCGTGACGCCGTAGGCGTAGTTTGGGTGATTCAGGTGGATGATCATCGGTTGCCCGGTTCGCTCACGTTGGGCGATCAAAGCGTCGGTGTTGTTCTGAATGGTTTCATAGACGCTGCTGCCATGCCGCGGGACGATGGCCTCGCGGAGGTTAGTGGCGTTCATATGCACCGGCCACTTTTGGAACGCATCGGAGACCTCTTCCCCTTGGATAAGCAGGAACGTCCCCGGCTCGTTGAACTTGTCGGCGACTTCGCGGAACGTCTTCAACCGTGTTTCCAGCTTCTCATCCTTCGTGCGTTCTTCGACCCAGCCGTCGGAGAATTTCTGTTTGAGCTTGTCGAACGCGGCCTGCTTGCCTTTGCTCTTTTCGATGTCGATCCAGCGTTCCTTGTCGGCCAACACGTTGTGATCGGTGAAGCCGAGAAAGTCATAGTGGTGCTCGCGATACCACAAAGCGATGGATTCCAAGTAGTCGTCGCCGTCGCTCCACAGCGAGTGCGTGTGCAAGTTGCCTCGATACCACTTCAGCGATCCGCTGGCTTGCAGCGTTTGAGCTTTGGCCGACCTCGTTTCGCGGTCGATCAAAGGCACTAACATTGCGCCGACAGCGGCCACCAACACGGCGAGTAACAATCGCCGCAAAGCACTCGAGCGTCGAATTGGTTTGAGCATGATTCACGATCTCTTGGGGAAATCTGTCTATCCACAGAGGCCGACATCGTAACGACGTCGCGTGTCGATCCCAGTGTGCGAGCCGCGCTCGCTTCGCGCCGCTGGCTCAATTTGTCACAACCTCGCTGGGCCGGCAGGATGCCAGCCCGGCTTCATCCGTACAGGGGACTTTATTTTGGGCAACTGGGGACCGGGCAACTTCGATAACGACGCCGCGCGAGATTATCTGTTTGATCTGACTCGTGCCTTGGCCGACGACGTCGATCGAGCATTCGACGCCGCGACGGCTTTCAAGCTGAGCGGCCCAGCGTCCGGGGTCAACAATGCTCAACTCGCCGAACAACTGGAGATCGTGTTGCCGAGCATCGAGATCATGTGCGTGCTCCACGAGACGCTTGAAGGGGGCTTCTTGCCGGAGCCGTCGTTGGTCGAGGAGTGGCAGGCGCGTTTCGAGCAACTCCGCCCGGAATGCTCGTCACCAAGCACCGATGTCTTGGCGAAACGTCGAGCGGTCATCGAGGCCACGTTCGCACGATTCCTGCAACTTGCGCGGCAGTGTTGGGACGAGTGACTGAGGAGATTTTTGATTTTCGATTTTGGATTTCCGATTGCATGCACGATTCGCACATCGAAAATCCATTCTCCGCTCGGCGAAATTTGACACGAACCCGAAGCGCGAGCGAGGGGCTGCGTCTCCGGTTCGCGTTGGTGGTCTCCGGCCCTTGATTGGCGATTTCGAGAGCAGGTCTGCGATGGGGCGTTCGTCCTCAGAGTCGGTCGATGGTGATGACCATCGCCGAGGCTCCGACGACGTCGTCGATCGAAGTCCCGGTCAGGGGCGTTCACGCTCCTTTTTCGCGAAGCGATTAGGCCCGGCCTTTAGGCCGGGTCAGGCGTCGGTCTCGATTCGCACGAGGCCCGTTCACGGGCCTTCTCGTGAAATCGGCTTGAGCCATTCGAGCGCTCGACGACGGTCGTAGTGGCATTCCTGGCGAACGAAACTCTCGGTTTCTACCATTCCGCCCCGTTGTCGCACCAACCCACCCAGAAATCCGTGGGCCAGCCCACCCTACTCAAAGGAACCTGCCGTGGCCCTGTTTGGAAAAAGCCGCCGAGCGGACGTCGATGAAGCGCTGAAAGACGTGGATTTCTCGAAGAACACGTACCAAGTCGAGTTTGACACCACGATGGGCAAAGTCTTGCTCGACGTGTATCCCGATGTCGCTCCGGGCCACAGCAAGAATCTCATCGGCCTGACGAAGATCGGATTCTTCAACGGCATCATCTTTCATCGCGTGATCTCGGGCTTCGTCATCCAAGTTGGTTGCCCACAAGGGACCGGCACCGGCGGGCCGGGCTACACCATCAAGGCGGAGTTTAATAGTAAGCTGCACGAGGCAGGTGTGCTCTCGATGGCACGGACCAACGATCCTAACTCTGCTGGTTCGCAGTTCTTCGTCTGCTTGGGCCGAGTGCCACATCTCGACAACCAATACACCGTCTTCGGCAAGACCGCCGACAAGACGAGTCTCGATGTCGTGTTGAAGATCGGTGCCGTCCCGACCGGCTCCGGCGACCGACCGAAGCAAGACGTGAAGATCACATCCAGCCGAGTGCTCGTCACGCCGAAATAGTTTCCGCTTCGTGTGTCGGAGTTGCGTCGCCGAAGCATGGCTGTCTCGAACAGCTTCGCTCGTGAGACGGCAATTGGGGAGCGGCTGATGGTTCAACCCGCATTGGAACGGCTCGCGGAGCTACGTGACTTCCACGAGCGCGGGTTGAGTCTGCAGGCGTTTGAGCGGGCACGCGACCTGGGGCCGTTACACACTTGGATCGGGACGGAAGCGCGAGTCCTCGCAGGGCGACTGGCTGTGCAGTGGGGAACGATGCGGCTGGCGCGAGTGCTGCACACGCGGGCGTTTCGAGACGATCCGCAGTCACCTGAGGCGCGGTATTACGTCGCGTTTCATGTGCTTGCGAATCGCGGTTGGTACGGGGCGTTGCGGTTCGTGCAGGAGACGCCCGAGTTGGCCGGTCGGTGTCAATTCCAGCATCTTCACGTTTGGCAACGCGATGCCGACTTGCCGGGCGAGAATGGTTTCGAGCCGGGTGTGACGCCGCTGGCTCAAGAAATCGCGAAGCAGGTTGTGGCTCAACGTCCGCGACTTGAGGACGGCACACCGAGTGATGATCGGGTTGGGCTGCGTACGGCGGCGGAACTGCAAATCAATCGTCGAGCCAAGCCGGGCGAGATGGTGCTCGACTGCGTGTTGGTCGAGCCGAACGAATGGCACCTGGGCGAACATCGCGCCGCGTCGATCCCGTCGTGCTGGCCGGGAGGCGTTGCGGCTCTGCGTGTCCCGCCAGACATGCTCTCGCGAGCGTACTTGAAAATGTGCGAGGCGTTGCTCTGGTCGCGGTTCCCGATCCAGTCGGGCGACACTTGCATGGAGATCGGCAGTTCGCCCGGTGGAGCGGCGCAGGCGTTGTTGTCAAAGGGCCTGCACGTGATCGGCGTCGATCCCGCCGAGATGCATCCGTCGCTGCTGGCTCACCCGCGTTTCACACATCTGAGACGCCGCGGCACCGACGTCAAGCATCGCGACTTCCAAAGCCTGAACTGGCTCGTGGTCGACGCCAACATCGCCTCCGAAAAAACGTTGAACATGGTCGAGTCGATTGTCTCGTTACCTCACGTTGATCTGCGCGGCTTGCTGCTCACCGTGAAACTGCGCGACTGGAATCTCGCGAAGCAGATCCCTGAGTATGTTCAGCGCGTCCGAGGCTGGGGCTTCGAGTCCGTTCGCGCTCGGCAGTTGGCGTTCAACAAGCAAGAGATTTGCATTTCCGCAATGCGTAAACGTTCGATGCGCCGCGGGCCACGAAAGATTGCGAACCGGGGTCAGCAGCAAGACTCACTGGCGCAGCGAGGCGAGTTTTAGCGGCACCTGACGCTGGTTGTCAGTCAGCAAGACCGCTTGGTCAACATGGTCCCCAAAAAAGTTGCGATTGCGGCATCACGACTGAAAAACTAGTAACTGCAATCGAGCACTCGTCACACCAGCCGCGCACCGCCGTCTGCTTCGTTTGGAGTCGGCCGTCATCCGCGGACGGAGCACATGAACATGAATTGGAAAACATTTGCAGCCGGCTTGCTCTGCGGACTTCTTGCTGCAAGCGGGGGGTTTTACATTTCCGGCCTGCGTTATCGAGTAGTACCAGCCACTCAATACCGGACATTTCTATTGGATAATTGGACGGGCGAGTCGTGGATTGCGGAAACGCTTTCTGGAGGTGAAGGTCAGTGTTGGTCGAGGATGAAGCGGTATGACTCAGAGCCACGGTATAAATCCGCACCGGTCGTGAATACGACGATTCCATCTGGTACCTTCCCCTGGAGTGACGTCAACAGGATCGACGTCAAGATGCCCTAGAGATTGGCAACGACATCGACGCTCCCTGACTCTCCGGCGTCTCCATCAGCAACTCACCCAGCCTTCGCGCCGCTCGCAAGCGAATCTCGACGGCGCGATTGGTCGCCTGAAGCGACAACCGCCGCCGACGTTTTCGCAGGAACCACGCGGACCCAGTGGGATCACTCACGGACATGTCGGCTAGACTGCTCGAGTCGAGCGTAACCGGTCACCCGCAAGCGTGTTTTTGGGGCTGGGCGATTGGCGAGATTTGGTGACAACAAAAAATGGCTTCCGTACCATGAGGGAAATCGTCGTTGACAGACAATCGATTCCTCTCGGGCAAGGAAGCCGTGAC
>CAZPUJ010000624.1:0-2953 GCA_964589725.1 uncultured Planctomycetaceae bacterium | reverse complement strand
GAAAACTTCGGCAAAATTAACCGTCCCGAATGTATTCCAAATCAGGAAGATGCCCATGATGAACCCGAAGTCCCCGATACGGTTCACCACGAACGCCTTGCGAGCCGCCGCCGCCGCGCTGGGGCGTTGAAACCAGAAGCCAATCAACAGATAGCTACAAAGTCCCACGGCCTCCCAGAACACGTATAACAGCAGAAAATTGTTTGCCAATACCAGCATGCACATCGAGAACACGAACAGGGCAAACGCCGCAAAAAACCGCGCATAACCGGGATCGCCGTGCATGTAGCCACTGGCGTAGATCGACACCAGCAAACTGACGAACGTGACCGTGACGAGCATCAACGCCGTCATCGAGTCGGCTTGAAGGTCGACTCGGACATTGAGGTTGTCTGTCATCAACCAGTCGATCGGAGGAGTGACAACCGCGGCTTGTGCGACGACGTCGATTGGTCCCCGTTGGTCGTTCTCCTGCTGGATCGCGGCGGGGACTCCCACGAAGACCATGTAAAACGAGATCGCGGTCGACACGGACAGCGCGGCGACGCACGGCACATGACTCCGTCCACGCAACAGAGCTTTGCCGAAGAATGCGATGACGAGGCTCGCCAGCAGCGGTGCTCCGGGGATCAGCCAGAGCAACACCGTCGTGAGTTCAGCCACGGCTTGGGATCTCCTCTCTATGGCTTCAACTGCGGCACGTGCCCGGCGGGCGTGAGGCGCGGAAACTGCGGTGCCGGCATCGTGGTTGGTGGGGTGCTGTCCGTGTCTGCCTGCTTCGCCACGTCTTCTTCACCCAACTGGCTCCAGATGGAAACGTCCAGAGTCTTGTGTCGCTGATACAGAGCGAGGATCAATGCCAAGGCGATTCCCGCCTCGCATGCCGCGACGGTCAGAATGAAGACCGTGAAGGCCTGGCCTTGGAAGTTCTGATGAAAGTTCGAGAACGCCACGAAGTTCAACGAGACGCCGTGCAGCATCATCTCAACGGACAGCATCATCGTGATCAGATTACGTCGCGCCAGAAATCCGATCGCACCAAGCACGAACAAAATACCGCCGACGATCAAATAGTTCGTCAGAGTGACCATTCACAAACTCCAAGGAGGACGGGCACTCTTGCCCGTCTTGGTCGGGCAGGAGTGCCCAACCTCCAAGCCTCACAACTTCCCGCTCGACCGCTTGGGCGCGATCACGATGGCCCCGATCGACGCGACCAACAGCAGTGTGCCGGCCAATTCGACCGCGAATAAATAATCACCGAACAATGAGCGGCCGAGGCCGCGCATCGTTCCAAACGTTTCCGTCGTCGCAGTGCTGGTCGATTGTGGATGTGACTGCGGATCAGCGGCAGGTCGCTCGTCCTCGGAGAGTGCGGGAATTGTCGTTTCGTTCGCAGTCGCGATCGGAGTGGACTCGCCCGCTCTGCTCAGCAATTTCAATGACGCGAAACCGCGCGGGCCGCTGTTCGACGCGTCTCCTTTGGCTGGTGCGAGCACAAACAACAACGCCCCCAGCAGCAGGAATCCGGTGAACGCCGCGACGTCCGGCTGTCGAGAACGTTGATCGTACGAAGTGGCTCCGGCTTGCTGAGCCAGCATGATCACGAACAGGAACGTGACGATGATGGCTCCCGCGTAGACGATCACCGTCGCCGAAGCCAAGAACGGAGCCGATTGCAGCAAGAACAAGCCGCAGACACACAGCGTCACGACCGCGAACCACAAGGCGGAATACACCGGGTTGCGGTGAGCGATCATCAACAACGCGGCGACAACGGCCACACCTGCGAACAGCGCGAAGAGCAAGTCTTGAACGACGTCCCCCGTGGGCCGTAATAGCGTCGCTCCCATCCAGCCGAAGGCCGTCACACCGATCAGCCAAGGAACCAACTTCGACCGATGCTCCCCTTTGGGCATCAGTCCCCACACCGCCACGGCGCCCAAGATCATCGGCAGAGCAAGCTGCCAATGCGCCGTCAGCCACTGCACGCTGTTGTCCATAATCGCAGTCGAGTCTTCCGAATGACGTCGTTAGTTTTATGTCTTGATCGTCCCACCACGCAGGCAAACTTACCAGCCTCTGCGAGGCGTTCGTCGCTTCCGACGGGGCGAAAAGTCGGCGTAATGTAGTTGCCACCCTGCACGATGGGAATGAAGCCGGAACTAGGAACGGGCTGGCTTGGGTTTGCGCACCAAGCCGGGGGTGACATCGACGTCAAGGGGGGCGAATTGGCCGCGCTCGAAGAGTTCCCAGGCGATGGCGGCCATCGCGGCGTTGTCGGTACACATTTCGTGCGGGGCGACGAACAGCTCGACCTTGTGCGAGCGGCACATCGCTTGTAGCCGCTCGCGAAAGCGGCCGTTGGCCGCGACGCCGCCACCGACCAGCAGACGCTTGCGGCCTTTCAAGTGGAGGGCCTGACGGCATTTGCCGACGAGCACGTCGACGACCGCATCTTGAAAACTCGCAGCGAGATCGGCAACGCGTTGCGGAGTCAGCTCCGGAACCGGTTCGCGCGAGCCGGGAATGCCAGTCGCTTTGTAAAGCACAGCCGTCTTCAAGCCGCTGAAGCTGAACTCCAGCCGATCCTCTTTCAGAAACACGCGTGGGAACTTGAATGCCTTGAGATTGCCGCCGCGAGCGGTGTGCTCAATCGCCGGCCCACCCGGAAACGACAGGCCGAGGATTTGAGCGACCTTGTCGAACGCCTCGCCCGCAGCGTCGTCAATCGTTGCTCCAAGCCACTCGAAGTCGGTCGGGCCGTGGCAGTCATACAAATTCGTATGTCCGCCGCTGACGACCAATCCGATTGCCGGAAACACATCTCGCCCCGCGAGCATTCGGCAGGCGTACAGATGAGCTTCAATGTGATTGACCGCCACCAGCGGCAAACCGGTCGCCAGCGCCAACGTCTTCGCGGCCGTCAGCCCGACAAGCAACGATCCGACCA
>CAZPUJ010000623.1:0-15546 GCA_964589725.1 uncultured Planctomycetaceae bacterium | reverse complement strand
GGTCGATGCCGAGCATGTGGTAGATCGTGGCCACGAAGTCCGCCGGGCCGACTGGATTCTCGGCCGGGTACGCGCCGAGTTTGTCCGAAGCTCCGTAAGTCTGTCCGCCTTGAATGCCGGCTCCGGCGAACAGGACGTTGTAGAGTTCCGGCCAATGCTCGCGGCCACCGTTACGGAGCGTCACTTTCGGTGAGCGTCCAAACTCCGAAGCGACGACGACCAGCGTCTCGGCGAGTTCACCGGTCGCAGCTAAGTCGGTCATCAGTGCGTAGAGCGCGCGGTCGAACGCAGGGATCAGTTCTTCCTTCAGCGCGGTAAAATTGTTCCAGTGAGTGTCCCAGGCAAAACCGTTTTTGCCTTGAGTTCGTTGCCAGTTGCATTGCACCAGCCGAGTTCCCGCTTGTAGCAGTCGGCGGCCCAGCAGCACCGACTGACCGAATAAGTTGCGGCCGTATCGCTCGCGAATCGGTGCATCGACGACCGACAGATCGACCGCGCGACGCACGGCCTCCGAACCGACCACGTCGAGAGCCTTCGTCTGATTCTCTTTCAGCGACTGAGCCAACGCGCCGTCGCGAAGATACTCGACCTGCTGATTGAGCTGATCGACGAGACCGACTCGGCGGCGAATCACAGTCGGGTCTTCGTTCGGCACGAGCGGCACGTGTTCCAACCGAAAGTTGTCGTCGTTGGGATTTCCGCCTGTGAGCATCGGGTCGTACTTCGGACCGAGCATTCCGGCGAATTGACCAGCTCGGCGGCCGCCGGCCACGTCCATGCGATGCGGCACGATGATGAACGGGAACATTGGGCCTTGGCCCGGAGCGATCTTCGCCATGCACGAACCGAGGTGCGGCATGTCCGCTCGCGACATCGAATTCACATCCGGCACCGAGCCGGGATACATGGCTCCGGTAAACATCCAATACGAACCGCGGCCATGATCGTTGTGCGTGTGGTTCATCGAGCGGATCAGCGCCATCTGATCCATCAGCTTGGCCGACAGCGGACAATGCTCGCCGAAACGGATCGACGGAACTGATGTCGCGATTGTGTCGAATTCGCCACGAATCTCGACCGGAGCGTCCGGCTTCGGATCGAACATGTCATGCTGAGGATGACCACCAGACAAATACAGGAGAATGCAGCGCTTCGCCTTGCCGAATCCGGGACCGCGTTGCGTGTTCTCCGACGGCTTGGCCGAAGCCGCGCGAGCCAGCAGATCGCTCAACGCCACGCCGCTCATCGACAACCCGCCGACGCGAATCATCTCGCGGCGGCTCAGCACGTGCGTCTTCGGAAACCTCGGCCCCAACAAGCTCAACATTCTGCGTCTCCGCAAACTCGCCGGATGCTTTCCCCGGACCAGTGGATTAACATCTCCAAACATCAAACCCGGCTGATGGGTGCAACACTCTAACCGGATCGGCAGGGAGTGACAAACGGGATTAGGCGAGCGGCAGGAGATAGTAGCCCCGACACTCCGTGGCGGGAGCCGTCGTGTCACGGAGTGCCACGGCTACTTTGGGTAAATCAATTCTTGCCGCTCGCCTTAGGCCGAGAATATTCATACGTTCGTAGTCAATCGCCTGAAACCACTTCGCGAACAGAAGGTCGCAAAGATCGCGAAGTAAAACGGGGAGTGAGTCCTTTTGATGCGGAGTGTGCAAAAAAGAACTATGCCGCGAAATGTCTTGATGCTGGCGATGCTCCTGACACTTGGTTGGTCGAGTGCCGCGTTTCCGCAGGCGTTTGTGGAGGACCTTTCGCCGCCGGTGCTGCAGCGCGGAATAGTGAACCGGATCGAAGTGCTCGGTAGTGACACGGCGGAGGCCGTCGGGCTTTGGAGTTCGTTGCCGTCGGACCTGTTTCGTGCCCGGCCGGTTGAAGCGAGCGGAGCGAACAAAGCGGTGTTCGATGTCGAATTGACAGCTCAAGCACCGCTCGGCTTGTACGGTCTGCGGCTGGCGACTTGCAGCGGGTTGAGCAACGTGCATTTGTTTCTGATCGATGAACTGCCGGTGATTAGTAGCTCGACTCTCCGAGTCGAGCCGTCTTCAGACAAAGTGCTCGACTCGGAGAGTCAAGCTACGCCGGTCAAACTGCCAGCGTGCATCACTGCGACTTGTCGTCCGGCGACGATCGACCGCTATTCGATCGCTGTCGAGAAAGGCCAGCGCGTCGCGTTCGAGGTCGTCGGTAATCGGTTCGGGAAAGACTACGACCCGCTCGTGCGAGTTCGCAGTGCGAGTGGCAAATTGGTCGCCGAGTGCGACAACTCGGTGGGTCTCTTCTTCGATTGCCGGTTCGCTCACACGTTTGTCGAGGCTGGAACTTACACCGTCGAAGTCCGCGACTCGCGGTTCGAGGGGCATCCGACGTGGCATTACGTCTTACGAATGGGTGACTTCCCGGAAGCTCGCGTGTCGGTTCCGTCGGCGGTGCGGCTCGGCGAACCAGCCACACTTACCTTTCCTCAAGTCGCGGGATTGAAGTTGCCACTTCAGTTTCCCGCAGATCGGCCACTCGGCAGTTTCTTTCAAGAGGTTCGACACTCATCGAGTGGCTTGGCGACTTGGATTCCGCTCACGCTCAGCGACTTGACGACGACGGTGGAAGTTGAGCCGAACGACACGCTCGAGACGGCGACTCCCGTCACGGCAAAAGTTCCGGCGACGTTGAACGGAGTCCTCGGCAAGCCAGGGGATGTCGATTGGTTCGCGTTCGAATTGGCCAAAGATCAGAAGCTCAGCATACAGGGCATCGCTCGCACAATCGGGTCAGCGGCGGATTTGGAATTGGTGCTGTTCCATGCCGACGGCCGCGAGGCGCGGCGCGTGGACGACACCGAACTCGACGAAGCTAGCTTCGATTTCACAGCGGACAAAGCCGGGCTGTATCGCCTGCAAGTGCGCGAACTCGCGCGCGACGGCGGGCCGGAATTCGCCTATCGCATCGAAGTCAAAGATGGCGGCCCGCGGTTCCAATTGCTCGCCGAAGTAGCCGACCTCACGGTGCCTCAAGGGACGTATCAGCCGCTGTCGCTGAGGGTGACTCGCACTGATTTCAGCGGCGAGATTCGTCTCGAACTGCTTGGCGCTCCCGCGGGAGTGACTCTGCAGCCAAATCTGATCCCCGCCGGGGCCGCGGAGTTTGTGGCGAAAATCATCGCCGCGCCGTCCACGCCCGAAGGACTTTTCACGCTGCAAGTTGTCGGCACTGCAACGCCCCCCGTAGCCGAAGTCGCAAGACTTCAGACCGACGGAGCAACTGGTGAAAACGTTCAGCCCCGAAGTCACACGACTTCGGCTACGGCCACCACGAGGCCGCTCGTAGATCGGCAACTTAAGAATGTGGACTTAATTCCGTATGCGCTCCGCGAGGATCAACGACACTTACCGCCGTCGCTGACGAATCAGATCGCACTGATGATCACGCCTCCTCCGCCGTTCGATGTTGAGCTGCCGGAATCGATGATCCGGCTCACACGCTATCAAACGGCCGAGTTCCCGATTGTGACGACTCGCACCACCGGCTTCGCGTCGCCGATCACGTTCAAGGTCACGGGAGGTCAAATCGGCGTCGAAGCCGAAGAACGCAATCAAGTCTTTGCGCGATTCGCTCCCGCGACCGTGGATCGCCTGACAACCTCCGGCACGTTCTACAACCGGATCCTTACGCAACTCAACAAGCACCGCGTCGATTTGACCGCCACCGCCGAGTTCAACAGCCACCGAGTCAATCTGATCCGCACCTTCACGCTCGACGTGCAAAGCGCGTTCAAGCCGACGTTCGCGCCAGAGCTGCCCACCACCGAACCGGGCGGTACCGTGAAGTTCAAACTGCTCGCCAACCGAGTCGCCACGTTCGACGGCCCAGTGACCTTCACGCTTGGCCCGCAATCCGGTTTCACGTTTCCAGAAACCGTCACGATCCCGAAAGGTGCCGATTCCGTTGAAGTGGAACTCAAAGCTGATCCGAAGCTAAACCCCGGCCGCCACAACCTCCGCCAGCAAGTCGCCGGCTTCGTCGGTAAGTACGAAGAAAGTTTCAACCTGCCCAACATCCCGATCGAAATCAAAAAGCCGGCAACTCCCGGGGGAAAATGAGGGCAGATTTTGAACAGAAGGTCGCAAAGAGCGCGAAGGCCTGAGGCGAAGGAGAAAATGTTTCGAGGTGGTTTCAGAAATATCTAGCAGTGCCAGCGCGGTGCGGAACACGACGCTCGATCTTCCGAAGTCCTCGCTGACACTTCGCATTATTGGAGTGTTTTTGAGACCCCGTCTAAATTGTCTCGGTCAGGCGCTGCCTGTTTCACTTCGCGTCCTTTGCGACCTTCTGTTCAAAAGGGTTTTTCCATGCATCCGCAATTCGATAAAGCTGACAAATTGACCCGGGAAGCCATTGGAGCCGCCATCGAAGTTCACCGAATTCTTGGGCCTGGGCTTCTCGAGAGTATCTACGAGAAATGCCTTCTGCACGAACTGGAGCTTCGCAGTATCTCAGCGATTTGCCAGAGGCATGTGCAAATCGACTACAAGGGCAAGACCTTCGAGGAAGAGCTGCAATTCGATTTGTTGGTTGAACACTGCCTGTTGTTGGAGCTCAAGGCCGTGCAAGAAGTCCATCCGATTCACAAGGCGACGTTGCTGACTTACATGAAGCTTTTGGACGTGCCGTTGGGGTTGGTGATCAACTTCCACGAAATGAAATTGGTCGATGGAGTCTCACGAATGATCCTGCACGGAGCAGATCGGTAATTCACCGAGCAGATTTTGAACAGAAGGTCGCAAAGACCGCGAAGGCCGGACAAGAAGCAAAGGAAAGAAGAAGTCGTAGACTGGCTGGTTTCAATCGTTCCAATTTGTTTTCCTTCGCGTCCTTTGCGAGCTTCTGTGCAAAACCCTTTTTCATTTTCTGTTAGAAAACAATTTCTCGATCTCTGAGTCATTGAAACCATGCGAGTTGATCCTCACCTAATTTCTCTCATTCTTTTGCACTGCACGACGGTGATGTTCGCCGCCGAACCGGCATCCTCGCTTCGTGTCGAGCCAGCCCAGGTCGTTCTGCACGGCCATCGGTCATCGCAGCAGTTGTTGGTGAGTGAGCCACAGTCGGGCGGCGCGATGGCGGACGTCACACGGGATGTCAGCTTCGAAAGCGTCGCTCCGGCGATTGCACTCGTCACGCCGAGTGGCCGGATCGTCCCGCGAGGGCATGGCACGACGGAGATTGTCGTGCGACACAGGGGCCAAGAACACAGGGGCCAAGAAGTACGAGTGGCTGTGAAAGTGGTGGGCTACTCGCAGTCGGACCCGGTGGACTTTCAGACGGACGTGATCGCCGCGATCAGCAAGGCCGGGTGCAATCAGGGAGCCTGTCACGGATCGCCGCAAGGGAAGGGGGGCTTTCGGTTAAGTCTGCGTGGCTTTGATCCGGTGCTCGACTTCGCGACGTTGACTCGCGAAGAGTTTGGCCGGCGGACGAATCCGAATGCGGCGGACGCGAGTCTGATTCTGAAGAAAGGTCTCGCCGAAGTGCCGCATCAGGGAGGCACGCGATTCAAACGCACCGACGCGGAATACCAAATCCTGCGCGCCTGGATCGACGAAGGCTGCCGGCCATCGCTAGCGCCGCCAGCGGTGACTCCGCCAGGCAACAACGCCCAGAAGCCTGCCGAACCCGCGGCCCCTAAGTTGGTGCGGCTGGAAGTGCTCCCGGGTGCGCGGCGATTGGCCGAGACTCGTCCGCAGCAGCAACTCATCGCGATCGCGCACTTCGACGACGGCACCGCCCGCGACGTCACGGACCTCGCCGTTTTTTCGACGAACGAAAAGAAAGCGGCGTCGGTCGACCGCGACGGGCTGGTTGAGTTTTCTCGAACGGCGGAGGTCGCGTTTCTGGTGCGGTATCTCGACCGGATCACCGGAGTGCGGTTGTCGTACTTGCAGCGCGATTCGGAGTTCGTGTTCCGGTCTCCGGCCGAGTCGAATGCTGTCGATCGGCACGTCTTCGCCAAGCAGCGCGAACTGCAGTTGCTTCCCGCCGACTTGATTCGTGACGAGGTCTTTTTACGGCGAGTCTTTCTGGATGTGATCGGTGTGCTGCCCACTCCCGACGAGGCCCAGCGATTTCTCGATTTGACCGACCCCCAGAAGCGAACGAAGCTGATCGACGAATTACTGGAACGCGATGAGTACGCGCAGCTCTGGGCCTTGAAGTGGGCCGACCTGATGCGTGGCAGCGACGTGACGATCAGCCGCCGTGGCGTGCATAGCTTTCATCGCTATCTGGTGGAACGCTTCCGAAACGATCGGCCGTTTGATGAATTCGCTCGCGAGACGCTGACCAGCCTAGGCAACACGCTGCACAAGCCGGGAGCCAATTTTCATCGCATCGCCCGCACTCCCGATGAAGCGGCCGAGGCGATGGCTCAATTGTTTCTTGGCGTCCGGATTGGCTGCGCGAAGTGCCACAATCATCCATTCGAGGCGATCACGCAGGACGACTACTACGGCCTTGCGGCGTACTTCGCGCGCGTGAAGTTCAAAGGCAAGCAGTTCATGGTCGATGACGAAATCATTTATCTCGACCGCAACGGTGAGGTTCGGCATCCGACCAAGAATGTCAACCTCGCACCGACGGCACTCGGAATCCCGGCCTCGGAGATGCCGGGCTACAATAGTCCGGCCGGCGAGCTGACTCCCGACGATGATCGCCGCGAGCGGCTCGTCAGTTGGCTCACGCGCGCCGAGAATCCGTACTTCGCACGCTCGACCGTGAATCGCGTATGGTATCACCTGTTCGGCCGAGGCATCGTCGAGCCGGTCGATGACTTCCGTGACACGAACCCGCCGTCGAACCCAGAGCTGCTCGACGAACTTGCTCGCACGTTTGTGGCCAGCGGCTACCGCATCAAGCCGGTGCTGCGGCTGATCCTGAATTCGAGCAGCTATCAACTCGACGCTCGGCCAGTCGCGAAACAATCGCGGTTCGCGGCGATCGCCGATCCGTACTTCACGCACTCCGTCCCGCGTATGTTGACCGCCGAGCAATTGCTCGACGCCGTTTGCTCGGTCACGGGCGTCCCCGAGGAATTCCCCGGCTACCCGCACGGCACGCGCGCCATCGAAATCGCCGAGGGTGCGATCGAGCACTCGTTCCTTAAAGCCTTCGCGAAGCCGGTTCGCGACGTCACCTGCGAGTGTGCTCGCGAAGACGACCCGTCGCTGAGCCAAGTGATCCACCTGCTCAACAACCGCGGCATCGTCGAGAACATCAAGTCCTCAAGCAGCCACGTCAGCCGCTGGCTCGCGGCCGGCAAAAGCGATGACGAACTGACCGAGTCGATCTACCTGTTGACTCTCAGCCGCCGCCCGACAACCGGCGAACGTGATTTGGTCCGCGCACATCTGGCGAAAGTCGGCAACCGCCAAGTCGGCTACTTCGATCTCCAGCACGCCCTGCTGAATTCCAACGAGTTCCTTTTGCGGCATTGAGTTGCCACGTTGACTCGAGGGGATTCCGGCAGTCCAATATCACCCGACGCATCGGGTTTTGCCGATGAGTGAACTGCCCGCCTGTTTCGACCCGCCGCACGACCCGCCGATTTCGGTCACTTGCTCCCAGAGACCGCCGCATGTTTCCAGCACCGCCGACCTCACAAGGACGTCGCGAGTTCTTGTCCCGCAGTGGACTGAGCGGTCTCGGTCTGCTCTGGGCGAACTCGCTTGTCCAGAGCGTCGCAGCAGCTACGAGTGGCAAAGCGAAATCGGTGATCCTGATTTTCAATTGCGGAGCTCCGAGCCACATCGACCTATGGGATCCAAAGCCTCACGCGACCGACACGGTTCGCGGGCCGTACAAGCCGATCGCGACGAGTGCTTCGGGCATTGAGATTTCGGAATTGCTGCCGCGATTGGCGAAGCACGCTCACCGGTTCTCGATCGTGCGCAGCGTGCATCATTCGCACGGTTCACACAACTCGGGCATGTATTGGTCGATCGTCGGCCGGCCGTATCCGAGGGACGACACGCTGATCAATCCCAGCCGCAACGACATTCCCAGCTTCGGCACGCTGACCGGTTGGCTGGCTCGGCGAGACGGCTACGGCGGAGCGTTGCCGCCGTATGTGATCACTCCCGCGCCGCACTGCGACAGCACGGTGTACCTCACGCCGGGACAATTGGGCGGCTGCTTGGGAGCGAGCCATGATCCGTTTGTGCTCAATGCCGATCCCAACGCTGCCAACTTCAGCGTTCCGAATCTTGGACCGGTCGAAGGGATCACCCCGCAACGCCGCGAGGACCGTCGGACATTGCTGGATCAATTGAATGACCATTGCCAGCCGATCGCCGCGAGTGGCTCACAGGACTTCGACATCAACCGATCGAAAGCTCTATCGCTGGTTGGATCCGCCGCCGTGCGTGAGGCGTTTGATCTGACTCTTGAACCGCCCGAAGTCCGGGAGCGATACGGCCGGCACACCTGGGGCCAATCGCATCTGTTGGCGCGCCGCTTGATCGAGGCGGGCGTCCACTTCGTCACGACGGTCAACGGCCAGAGCATCATCTGGGACACTCACGCGGACAATTTCGGCCGCTTGGAAAAGACACTCGTGCCGCCCATGGAACGGGCCTTCGCGACGTTACTTGAGGATCTTTCGGATCGCGGGCTATTGGACTCGACGCTGGTGGTCTGGATGGGCGACTTCGGCCGCACACCAATCATCAACGCCGCCGCCGGCCGAGATCATTGGCCGCAATGCTATTCCATGATTCTGGCCGGCGGCGGCATTCGCGGCGGCCAAGTCATCGGCGAATCCGACAAGATTGGTGCGGTGCCAAAGTTCCGACCGATCACTCCCGCAGATGTCCACGCCACGGTCTTCACCGCGATGGGCTATGATCCGCACAGCATCACCTACTACACCAACGACGGCCGCCCATGTCTGCTCTCCGAAGGGGAACCGATTCGAGAGTTACTGAGTTAGCACGACAGCGTACCTTCCAACACGTCGTAGCTGTGGCTGAATTCTTGCGAATTCAGCTACAAGATCCAGGCCCGACTGGAGACCATGCCATGCAGATGAGGAACGCTCGCTTGAACGAACGCACTCGGCAAAGCGGCATCACTCATGAAAGCCTTTCGCGACGAACAGCGATTCAAGCGGGGAGCATTGGCCTTCTTGGGCTGGGGATGAATCATGTCGCCGCCTTGCGTGCTGCCGACGGGAAGTTGACGACGCCGAGCGGCGGGAGCGCGAAGTCGGTCATCTTTGTGTTTCTCTCCGGTGGACTGACTCAGCATGACAGTTTCGATCCGAAGCCGGACGCCCCGGCCGGTATTCGAGGAGAATTCTCGCCGATTGCCACTCGGTCAACGGGGATTTCCATTTGCGAGCACCTGCCGATGCTGGCGGCGCGCAGCCAAATGTGGAGCCTGATTCGTTCTCTCACCACGCCGTACAACGAGCACTCGCAAGGCCACACGTCTATTCTCACCGGACGCACGCCGATGCCGCCGGGTTACAACGCCAGCAAGCCACAGTCGAGCGATTGGCCATCGATCGCCTCGGTGGTCGGCAACGCGCTTCCGCGACGAAACAACAATCTGCCGCCGGCAGTCGTGCTCCCCGAGCGGCTCATTCACAACACGGGGCGAGTGCTCCCCGGCCAGTTTGGCGGCTTGATGGGAAGCCACCGCGATCCGTGGTTCATCGAAGCCTCGCCGTACAACGCGAAGTCCTATGGAGCGTATCCGGATTACGAGTTTCATTTCGTTCGAGGCCGCGAGCGAAACCCGAATCTGACGTTCCAGTCGCCAAACCTCAGCTTGCCGCAAGGGCTGAACCGCTCACGACTGGCGAATCGCGACAGCCTGCGAAGCTTGCTCGACCAGCAACGTCATCATTTGGAGCGGACCGCGTCGATCGAGTCGTTTGATCGACATCGCCAGGCCGCGATTTCATTGCTGACCGACGCCAGCGTGCAACGAGCATTCGACGTTCACAACGCCGATCCGCAGACACTGGATCGTTACGGACGCAATGCCTTCGGCTGGTCGCTGCTGATGGCTCGGCAACTGGTGCAGGCGGGAGTCAACCTGGTTCAGGTCAACCTCGGCAACAACGAATCGTGGGACACGCACGAAAACAATTTTCCGTTGCTGCGCGATTGCCTGCTGCCACCCACCGACCGTGGCCTCTCGGCGTTGCTGGATGACCTTCAGACCCTGGGGCTGCTGGACGAGACGCTGATCGTGATGTGTGGCGAAATGGGTCGCACTCCGAAAATCAATGCCGGAGCCGGAGAAAGTAAAGTCTGCGGTCGTGATCATTGGGGAGCGGTCCAAACGGTCTTCGTCGCCGGCGGCGGCATCAAAGGAGGCGTCGTTGTGGGAGCATCGGACAAGCACGGTGCCTACCCAACCGCCGATGCTCAACTTCCTGAGAGCCTGGCGGCCACGATTTATCACGCCTTGGGAATTCCCGACACCGCCGCCTGGAAAGATGAAGTCGATCGCCCGCACCACATCTATCATGGCGAGCCGATTCGGTTCGCGTGAGAATTCGACCAAGATTTGACGCACGTCGGCCTTCGTTGGACATCAACAGAGACTTCTTGTTGGTGCGTTGAGTCACGGGTAGCATGTTGAGCCGCTGCCATTGGTGGAGCTAACGGGGAGAGTTGTCATGAGTGTGCGTGTGACCGAACGTCAGTTGCAGGAGAAGCTGATCGACCTATTAGACCGAGCCGAAACCGGTGAAGAGTGCATCGTTCGACGACGAGGACGTGACTCCGTCGTCCTGGTCAGTGCCGAAGAATGGAACGAACGTCGTCTGGGAAAGCGAATCGACGCGTTGGGTTCTGAGTATCGGCTCGCGAAAGAAAAACAATCACGACTGGAAACGCTGATGGTGAAGAATTCCAACGGCCGCTTGACCGCACCGGAGCGGCGTGAATTTGACGCCTTGCTGGCCGAAGGCGACGAGATCATGCTCCACCGAGCCTCGGCGTTGAAACGTCTGACATGACTCGCCCATCCGCCAAATTGCGGCGAATGGTGGCTCGCCGAGCCAAAGGCCGCTGCGAGTATTGCCGCGCGTCGGAAGCACAAACGGGCCAAGAGTGCGTCGTGGATCATGTGATCCCGACATCCCGCGGCGGCACGCATGAACTCGAAAACCTGTGCCTGTCGTGCGGCTGGTGCAATTCCTTCAAACAAGCTCAGATCAATGGTTGGGACGAAGTCCGTCGCCGTCGAGTGAGATTCTTCCATCCGCGTCGCGACCGTTGGAGCAAGCACTTTCGCTGGAACCGTGATCACACACGCATCGTTCCCAGCACGTCCATCGGCCGTGTCACCGAATCCGTTCTACGCCTCAACCGCCCCAAGCTCGTTCAGGCGCGAGCACTCTGGAAGGTGGAACTGAAGCGACGTCGCGGCGGCTAATGGTTGGACTGACCGGGGTGAGCCGCCGTATTCGCAGCGATCCCGAGCGCGGGCCGCCACTTGGCGATACAGACGCTGACTCACACGAGCCACAGTCAGCGCTTCAACTCGGGAAACGCTTCGGTGACCTTCGGTCAACAAACAGTAACTCGATGAGACAACTCGATGAGGCTCTAAGAATGAACATCTCCGCCAAGCTTTTCGAAGCATTCCTCAACTGTCCAACCAAATGCTTTCTCCTGTCGCTCCGTGAAACGGGGGCGGGAAACGCGTATGCCGATTGGTATCGAATAGAGAACAATTCTTACCGACGCGAGGGAATCAAGTGCATTACAGCGGAAGCCACGCCCGATGAATGCGTCGTCGGTGTGGATGACACGGAAAAACTGAAGACGGCCAATTGGCGGATGGCCACCGACATCGTTGTCAGCGTGCAGCAATTGGAATCCAGCATTCACGCGGTCGAGAGGGTTCCGTCATTACGGCCACGCCGACGGAAAAAAGGGCTGGCTGAGAAGCGGGAGAAATATCACCACTCCCTCAAAGCTCTTGCAATTCGGAGTCGCAAAATCCACATCGTTGGCAGTCCGAAAATGAAGATTGAGGGAACGCCGGTGTATCTGGACGTCGAGGGTCTTCCTGATCGCGATTTCTATTACCTGATCGGCATTCGGATTCCAACTTCTCAGGGAGTGATTCAGCACAGCCTTTGGGCCGACAGCACAGCCGAAGAGAAGCGAATCTGGACTGACTTCCTCGGTGTCCTGTCAAAAGTCGAGAGTCCGGTCTTGATGCACTACGGCAGCTTCGAGACAGCCTTTATGAAACGAATGTGCGAACGCTACGGAGAGCCAACCGACGGCTCTGGCCCAGCCAAAGCCATCGCGTCTGCGGTCAACCTCGTGTCTGTGATCTTCGGACAGGTTTACTTTCCGACCTTCTCCAACGGACTGAAGGAAATCGCCGGACATCTTGGATTCCGATGGTCAGATTCGACTGCATCCGGTGTGCAAACAATCGCGCGATATCACGAATGGACAGCTTCCAGAGAGCCATCTGTGAAACAGTCGCTTTGCACGTACAACACGAATGACTGTGAGGCACTTGAACTGGTGGCAAACAAGTTGTTGGAGTTGCAGCAACAAGCTTTGCCAGATCACGAAGCCTCGCAGCAAGACGATTTCGTGGACGCAACTCGACTGAAGCGTGAGCATCCTCACGGTTTCAAACGCAACACGTTTGTTTTTCCGGAACTCGATGTCATCAACAAAGCCGCGTACTGGGACTACCAACGCGAGCGGATTTACGTGAAGTCAAATACGGGCGTGAAGCGTGCTTTGAGGCAGGCTACGAAAGCTCAACCTGCTTTATCGCCCAACACGGAAATTGAGCTTGCGCGGCCTCGTTTGTGCCCGAAGTGCAATTCGACGAAGCTGATTCGGAGGAATAAAGCGAGCAAGACAATTCTTGATATCAAGTTCATGCGATACGGGATCAAAAGGTGGATCATCCATTACCGATTCCACCGCTACCAATGTGTGGAATGCGGGGCAACATTCCAACCTCCGGACAGACCCTGGAATCGGAACAAGTTTGGTTCCGGGATGATCGCGTACTCGGTCTACCAAAACATCGGACTCCGGCTGCCGCAAGAAACTGTCGATCGCAGCATCGGCAAGGTTCTCGGTTTTCCTGTGGCATTCGGAAGGACGAATGAAATCAAAGCAAAGGCAGCCAAGACATACGAAGACTCTTACCAAAGGCTCGTCAAGAAACTGTGCCGCGGCCAACTGCTCCACGTTGATGAGACAAAAGTCAGTGTGCGTGGCCGGGACGGATTCGTATGGGTCATCGCGAACATGCAAGAAGTGGCCTACTTCTACAGCGAGACGCGACACGGCGACACCATCCAAGACATGCTGAAAGACTTCAAGGGAGTCTTGGTGACCGATTTCTACGCAGCCTACGACGGCATCCAGTGCCCCCAGCAAAAGTGTTTGATTCATCTCATTCGGGATCTCAACGACGATGTCTTGAAGCACCCATTCGACGAGGAACTCAAGCGGCTCGCGAAGGGTTTCGCGGACTTGGTGAAGCCGATGGTGGAGAGCGTTGATCGCTATGGCCTGAAGAGCCATTTCTTGAGAAAGCACTTGGCGTCCGTGGGTCGTTTCTTCAAGCAACTCTCGAAGATCGAGCCTCAAAGCGAGCTCGCGACCAAGTGCAAACAGCGTTTCGAGAAGAACCGAGACACGCTGTTTACCTTCCTGAAATACGACGGTGTCCCTTGGAACAACAACAACGCCGAGCACGCGGTCAAAGCCTTCGCGATGCTGCGTCATGTGATCAACGGAGTGACTACGGAGAAGGGCCTTCGAGACTATTTGGTGCTGCTCAGTATTTGCGGGACATGCAAATACAAAGGCATCGACTTTCTGGATTTCTTGCGGTCGGGCGAGACAGATCTCGATGCCTATGCAGACGCGAGATAACGCAAGCGGCCGGGTGGTACGCCGTGCCGGCCAGTTTTTCATGGAGCAACGGCGTGAACGACGTACTCAAAGAGTTCTTTCTTCGAGTTGCATTTGCGAATCGCCTTCCAGCCGACTTCGGTGAAGCCGGCGTCCTCGAATAGCGCGGCATAGATTTCTTCGACGGGCAAATTGAGGTGCTGTCCGTGAAACCGACAGCACCTCATGCCAACATCGAGCGAATCGTATTCGCCAAGACGACGCGGCCCCGGTGGCGGCAACGATCGCCGGCCTCCGCCGCCTCCACCACGCACGAGCGAAATGCGGAAAAACAACGACTCGACAATCGTGCCGCTGGTTGAAATACGGATGTGGGAACCGGATACTGCCGCCCCTTGTGATGCGTCTTACCATGTCACTTTCTGGCCGGCATTCGTTCTGAAGAACTCATCGCGAGTCCGACAGTTCAATGACGGCCGGGTAACAACCAGGAATTCAAATCATGAAGAACTGTTGGCTTTCGATCGTGGTCGTGTTTGGTCTCGTCCTGCCGGGCTTCGCGGCAGAGAAGGTTCAGCCGGTGCGAATGGGCTGCGGGATCATGACTTTTGACACGGTCCCGGGTTGGGGACTCGGGGAAGACGGGAAGTCGGTTCTTGGATCGACTCACGGTGGTGTTGTGATCGACAAGGCGGGGAGCATCTACACCAGCTCCAGTTTGGGAGTCTTCGTCTTCTCACCGGAAGGCAAAGTGATTCGCCGGTTCCTGGGCGACAAATACTCGAACATTCATGACCTGGAGATTCGCGCCGAAGGAAACGACGAGTTCATTTACGCTGCTCGCAATGCCGCCGGCGAAGGGATCAAGTTTCACGCCGAGACCGGAGACATCGTGCTCAAACTGGGCATTCCCACAGAAGAAGAATCCAAGCTGAAGCTGACTAAGTGGAGCCCGACGGCGATCACCGTTGCTCCGAATGGGGACATCATTCTGGCAGACGGTTACGCGAGCAACCACATTTTCAAGTTCGACAAGACGGGCAAGTACCTGATGCACTTCGGCGTCAAAGGGAACGGCCTCAAGGAGTTCAACACCGCGCACGGCATGACGTTGGACACGCGTTACAACCCGCCGCGCCTACTGATCTGCGACCGTAACCACGAACCGAAAGGCCGCCTGCTGCATTACGACCTCAGCGGCAACTACATCGACGAGGTCGTGACCGGTTTGGGAATGCCCACCTCAGTTGCCGTTCAGGGGGACTACGTCTCCGTACCGGATTTGCACGGACGAGTGGTCATCCTCGACAAGAGCAACACGATCATCGCGGTGCTCGGCCACAACGCAGACCCGGCGACGCGAGTGAACCACAATGTCCCGCAAGACAAATGGATCGAAGGCATCTTCAACGGCACTCACGGCTCCTACTGGGACAAGGACGACAACCTGTATGTGCAGGATTGGAACATCTCGGGCCGCATCATGAAGCTGGTGCGGGTGAAGTAACCGCAACTTCTGCACGATTGGCAATTCATGAAATACGGCTCGGCTCTCGTCATCGCGTGGCTACTCGTCGCTTCCGTCGGTGCCGCCGACCCTTTGCGGCCGGTTAAGGTCTTC
>CAZPUJ010000622.1:0-6101 GCA_964589725.1 uncultured Planctomycetaceae bacterium | reverse complement strand
ACTGACATCCGGCGGGTAGGTGGTGGGTCAGATTGAATTTCAGATGCCCGGCTTTTCTCAATGGCCGGGCATCTTTACGGCCCACTGAACGGCTGACTGACCACGTCGGTCGGCCACCTTTTTAAGAGAACACGGCTCGGTTGCAACTCACGACGGTGAGGAGCAGTGGAATACCGATCAAAGTAGCGGCCAAGCGGATCAACTGTTACGGCATCGTAGCCTCCGATGGTTGATCACCTAGAATCGGCTTGGCTGATTGGAACATGCGCCCCAAGAGGGAGAGCCGATGGAGCCGTTGCCGATTGATGCTGTTCTGCCGGAACTCATCGCAGCGTTGCGATTGTGTTCGTCCGTCGTGCTGCAAGCGCCAACGGGTGCCGGCAAGACAACCCGCGTGCCGCCGGCAATTTTCGATGCGGGGCTTGTGTGCGAGAAACGGATCATCGTGCTGGAGCCGAGGCGGGTTGCGGCGCGCGCGGCAGCTCGGCGAATGGCGTTTGAGCGTGGTTGTTTGCTGGGGGAGGAGATCGGCTATCAGGTGCGGTTCGATCGGAAATGGGGGGAGACATCTCGAATTGTCGTCGTGACCGAGGGGACGTTGGTACGGATGCTTCAGAGCGATCCATTTCTCGACGGCGTCGGGGCGGTCGTGTTCGACGAGTTCCATGAACGGAGCCTCGACACCGATCTGTCGCTGGCAATGGCTCGGCGAGTGCAAGAAACGGTGCGACCCGATCTGAAGTTGGTCGTGATGTCGGCGACGCTCAGTGCGGAGGCGGTGTCGCAATATCTCGATTGTCCGATCATCCTGAGCGAGGGCCGGTTGCATCCGGTCGAGATCGTGTATGAGCCGCGTGTCGAATCGACGCCATGGCCGGTGGCGACGGTTCGCGCGGTCGAACGATTGTTGCCGCGAACGAGCGGCGACGTGTTGGTGTTCTTGCCGGGACTACGCGAAATTCGCGAGACGGCTCGTGAGTTGGAATCGCTCGCGCGGGAATGGGAGCTCGCCGTGATGCCTCTGCACGGTGATTTGCCTGCGGAGCAACAGGATGCGGCGCTTTCGAAGCAATCGCGGCGGAAGGTCGTCTTGTCGACAAACGTGGCCGAGACGTCCGTGACAGTCGAAGGAGTCACGGCGGTTGTCGACACGGGACTCGTCCGACAACTGAAGTTCGATCCGAACGCTGGACTCGATCGGCTGGAACTGACACCAATCTCGCGCGCGTCGGCCGAACAACGCGCGGGACGCGCGGGACGCACTCAGCCGGGCGTGTGTGTGCGTTTGTGGTCGGAAGCGTCTCAGCGAGCGAGGCCGGAGCAGACTGAGCCGGAGATTCGGCGCGTCGATCTGGCCGGACCCGTGTTGCAGTTGCTGTCGTGGGGTGAACGCGATGTCTTTTCCTTGCCGTGGTTCGAGCCGCCACGCGAGGTCTCGGTTCAACATGCCGAGGAGTTGTTGCGACGGCTCGGAGCGATTGAGTCTGATCGTCGTGTGACAGAATTGGGACAGCGTCTCACTGAGTTGCCGGTGCATCCGCGTTTGGGGCGATTGCTGATCGAAGGCGAGCGACTCGGATGTCTGGAACGGACCACGATGGCCGCGGCGTTGCTGGCAGAACGCGATCCGTTTGAGCGAATGACGGGTGTGGACCGTTCGTCCCACGGGCACAGTCGGTCGGATGTACTGGACCGTGTCGAGGCGTTGGAGGCGTTCGAAGCTCGTGGAGAGGTGGACTCGACGGTTGGGCGGATACATCGGGGAGGCGCTCAGACGGTGTTGCGAGTGCGCGATCAGTTGTTGAGGCTGGCTCGTGACGAGAATGCTCGTCGCCCCCCCACCGGCCCCCCCTTGGGAAGGGGAGAAAAGGAGGAGGCGGTGTTGCAAGCGGTTCTGGCGGCGTTTCCGGATCGGTTGACAAAGCGGCGGGAAGCGAACAGCCGGCGGGGTCTCATGGTCGGTGGTCGGGGCGTGCGGTTGGATGGTCGCAGCGCTGTGACTCATGACGAGTTATTTGTCTGCTTGGACGTCGATGACAGCGCGAGTGAAGCTGTCGTGCGTATCGCATCGGCGGTCCAGCGAGATTGGCTTCCGGCCGACCAAGTGACGATCGCGATTGAGGTCTCGTTCGATGAGGCCAACGAGCGAGTGCAAGCTCGACGCCAAGTGCGATGGGACGATTTAGTACTCGAAGAATCTCCCACCGCGCTGCCGGTGGATGATTCGGTGGTGAAGATGCTCGCGCATGCCGCGGTCGCGAATTGGGAGCGTGTTCGACTCACCGACGATTCCCCGGCGGGACGATATCTCACGCGAGTCCGCTGGCTGCGCGAGGTGGTGCCGGAGTTGGAGCTGCCGGCGTTTGATGACTCTCAACTTCAAGGGCTGTTGCCGAGCTTGATTGCTGACGCGGCCACAAGAACTGGAGGGACGTGCCGATCGTTCGCGGAACTGCGAGAGGCTCCGTGGCTGGAGACCATTCAAAACGCGTTGACCGTGCGGCAGCGGCAAGCGATCGAGCGGGAAGCACCCGAACGGATCGCGGTTCCCAGCGGCAGTCGCATCGTCTTGCAGTACGAGGTCGGACGTCCACCCGTGCTAGCCGTCCGCATTCAAGAGATCTTCGGCCTGTGCGACACGCCGCGAGTCGCTCACGGTCGAGTCTCAGTGCTGTTGCATTTGCTGGCGCCGAGTCATCGCCCGCAGCAAATCACCGATGACTTGGCCAGCTTCTGGAGCAATGCCTATCCGAAGATCAAGTCTGAGCTGCGACGCCGGTACCCGAAGCATGCGTGGCCCGATGATCCACTCACCGCGACGCCCGAGCGAAGGCCGGGGCGGAAGAAGGATTCTTAATCTTTTGCCTCGCACGGTCGAGTCTGACACTAACCCGAAGCGTTAGCGAGGGCCTGTCACGTCTGCCCTCGCTTACGCTTCGGGTTAGTTTGAAGCGTCCTCCAAATGCGTCAGACGTTGCCGTTCGAGGTATTGCCTTGCGATTGCCCACTGCCGACTGCCTGCCCGAGCCGATCGCAGAGGATGTCCAGCATCAGCGGGTGCAGGCCGAGTGGCGAACAGAGATCGAAACGCACGCTCGGCCATTTCAAGGCGAAGTCGGCTTGATGGCGTTTGAGATCTTCGGTGACGTGCCGGCCGGCCGAGAGGAAGTACGGCATCAAGAGGACTCGTGTGGCACCTTGGAGAACGCAAGCGGCGGCCGCTTGCGGGATCGTTGGTTCGGCGAGTTCGAGATAGGCGATCTCAACGGCGGAGCCGGGCAAGCGTTGTCGCAACAGATCGGCGAGTTGGCGCAGATCATCATTCGCGGCAGGCTGTCGACTGCCGTGAGCGATCAGCAAGACCGCGGCATCGTGGGGCAGGACGATCAATACAACAGCGGCGCTGAAGCACCGCACTCCCAAGGTCACTTGGTCTTGCTATGCACAAAGTGGATTTTGCCTGAACAAAGTTTGCAGGCGACTTTTTGGCCGAGGTATTTGATGGAAACGCGGAGTTCTTCTTCGCAGTGCGGGCAGTCGCAATAGAAACCGACCGGCTTGACCTGCGGGCTGGAGAGGTCAAAGCGAAACGATCCCGCGCAGTGTTTGCAGGAGACCCCCTGCCCGATGTACTTGCGATTGATCCGCAGTTCTTTTTCACAGTGCGGGCACAAGACGTAAAAACCAGATGGGGCGACTTCAACCATGCTGTCGACCTCCTGCAACTGAACGAACTGCGGAACCTCGACGCTGTCAGGTTTCAAATCTTCATTGAGGACCGTGCGGCATTGCCGACAGCGGACCTGATTGGGTGGCATCCATTCGCCACAGGCTGGGCACGCGCCTCCAGGCCAGTTTGCCATGTTCTCGATCCGTTCTAAAACCGCCCAAACCGTTCCGACGTCTGACCGTTGAAGGCTCGGTCTTTGCCGGGGGAAACTCAGAATCCGAGAAATCACTCGCGTTTGGCTTCCAGACATTTGAGCCGATGGAACGTCCGCAAGAACAGACGCCCGTCGGCGACCGCGGGAGTCGAATGCGAAGCGTCACCCAGTTCCGAAGTGCCGAGTTCCTGGAACTCCGGCCCCGCAGCGACGACCGTCACCTTGCCACTTTCATCCACTGCGTACACTTTACCATCGATACACAACGGCGAGCCAAAGTAATTTCCTCCCAGCCGTTTGGTCCACAGATCCTTGCCCGACTTGAGATCGACGCAGGTGATGATCCCTTGATCGCTCCATTCGAAGAGCCGCTCGCCGAACACGATCGGGGTCGGGACATACGGGATCAGCTTCTCGCGCACCCAGCGGACAGACGCTTGTCCGTTTCCATTGCGTTCGCGCGGATCGACGGCGATCTGCTTCACGCCGAAGCGGCCCCCTTGTCCACACGAAGCGATGACCAGCCCCGCTCCATATACCGGCGACGCGACGGTTCGCAGCGGGAATTCTTCGGTGCGCCACTGGAGTTCCCCCGTGCGCGGGTCGAGGCCGGTGATACCCATCGCTCCACTGGCGACGATCAGCAGCGGCGGCATTCCCTGTTCTTGAATGACGAACGGCGTGGAATACGAAGCCTCGCGGAACGCGCGCCCACTCGAGACCCAGCGGGTCTTTCCGTTCGCGCGATCGAGGGCCACCACCGCGCTTGGTCCATCTTGGTCATTGGCCAAGATGAGCATGTCCTCGAATAGAATCGGAGACACACCCAAACCGTGTTGACTTTCGAAGGGACCAAGACTGCGTCGCCAAAGCAGCTCACCTTGGAAATCGTACGCGACGACGCTGTAACTTTCCTTGTCTGCAAACGTGACGTAGACGCGCTCACCGTCGGTGGCCGGAGTGCTCGACGCCCAACTGCTGAATTGATGTTTCTTGCTGCGGTTCATGCCGATCATGCGCGACCAGCGTTGCTGACCAGTCTTCACGTCCAGGCACACGAGCCAACGAATCGCCCCCTCATTCTCGGCGTCGGCGGACGTCGCGAACACGAAGTCACCCCAAATGATCGGAGCCGCGTGACCAATGCCGTCAATCGCGACATCCCACTTGTAGTCGCCCGGACTCCAGGAAACGGGAATTCCTTTTTCGGAACTAATCCCGTTTCCGTACGGTCCGCGAAACTGCGGCCAGTTTTCGGCACATGCGGCGGACCCCAGCAGACTCACACTACAGATCACAACCATCCAAGGAATCAGTCGGGGGCACGCCAGCGTCATGTCGTTTCCTCGTGCGGTCAATCCAAATCTACTGAACCGCTGTTTCCACAGAAGTCGGACGCAAACGCAGATCAGCCTCGCGGACAAATGTCTTTGACCGATAAGGCATAACATGACCGAACCGAAATGCGAGTGCAAGCCTGCTCTCGGTAAACAGTTTCGTCCGTATGATGCGCGCGGCGGGACAGTGCAATAGAGTTCGAGCTGAGACCAGTCGACGGACTGTCTTCCAATAAATCACGAATAAAAAAAGACCCGGCCGAAGCCGGGTCTGGTTAGTGAGTGCCCCAAAGATTTCCGGAGGCCGGTTGGCCTGAACCGATCAATTGCAGTCGAGAGCAGCCAGGAGGGCGGAGCTCAAGACGAACATCTCGTTGATCTCGCCTGCGGCCGCCGCGATAATGGTGTCATCGCCTTGGCCACCGGCCAATGTGTCGGTCGCAATTTGTCCGTTGACCAGGTCGTCACCTTGGTCACCCAGGACGACGTCGTTGCCGTCGCCGCCAAGCAGCGAGTCATCGCCGTCACCGCCCGTGATGATGTCGTTGCCAACACCACCGTTGACTGTGTCGTCGCCGTCGCCGCCGGCCAGCAAGTCGTTGTTCGACTGACCACTAATGACATCGTCACCGTCACCGCCGTTGATTGTGTCGTCGCCCGCGCCTCCCAGGATCGCGTCGTTGCCATGATCGCCGCAGATGCTGTCGTTGCCGGCGCCACCGTTGAGGAAGTCGTCGTTACGGCCGCCGTCGATGTGGTCGTTGCCGTCACCACCGCTGATACTATCCAGAGCGGTATCACCCAGCAGTGAGTCGTCGCCCCCGTCACCGGAAATGGTATCGTTGCCATCGTTGCCGCGAGCCGTGTCGTTGCCGAGGCC
>CAZPUJ010000621.1:0-6165 GCA_964589725.1 uncultured Planctomycetaceae bacterium | reverse complement strand
AAGATTTTCAATGCCTATCTCACCGCGCTGCGTAATGAGGCGCTGCTGAAGATTTTGGCTGAGCCGGAACTTGTCGCCACGAACGGCCGCCCGGCCACGCTGTTGTCCGGTGGCGAGTTCCCCATTCTCGTGCCGCAGAGCTTGGGTTCTGTCAGCATTCAATGGCGCGAGTTTGGCGTGCGACTCGAAGCCGTCCCCACCGTGCTGGGCGGCGGGAACTTGCGATTGGAACTGCAACCCGAAGTAAGCGATCGAGACTTCACCAACGCGGTCAGCATCGGAGGTACGACGGTTCCAGGCCTGACCGTCCGTCGCGTGAACACACAAGTCGAGATGAAGTTTGGTCAGACCTTGATGCTGGCCGGGCTGATCTCGTCACGACAGTCGGCGGAGACCCACAAGATTCCTTTTCTCGGTGAGTTGCCCTACATCGGCTTAGCGTTCAGCCGGCGACGTCATGACAACGTGGAAACCGAAGTGGTCATCACCGTCACTCCCGAGTTGGTGGCACCGCTCGATGAGGGGCAATTGCCCCCCGGTGGTCCTGGCGGTTTCAGCGATGCACCGACCGATCGTGAATTGGGCTTGTACGGACTCATCGAGATTCCCAAGTACGGCGAGCACTGTGAAACGTGTCAGCCCTCGGCCTCCGGACCGTACGTCGTTCCGGGTTTGAAAAACTCCGACATGTCAGCCCCTCAGGCCGGACCTGCAGCCACGCCGGATCGAAATGAGCTGATACTTCCCGCACCTGCTCCCAGTTCCGACGAAACTCGTTTGCGTTCCAACACCTCGACGGTCGCGAATCGACGTCCGAGCAACTCCAACGTCCAACGGGCCGGCTACGACAGTCCCTCGTCGGCCGCCAACGTTCGTGCGACCGAGGCTCGACGTTCTTCAGACCCGACGACGGAGACTCGGCAGCCCGCGCCGGGTGCCAGATCACGTCCGGCCAGCCAATCACCAAGTCCTTCATCAGCCGGCAGTCCCCGAAAATCGACGACGCCCGCCAACAAGCCGGCCAGCGTCGGCAGAAACGGAAAACCAGGACTTATCGAACCCGCGTTCCGATAACCGTCAGCATCCCGAGTGATCCTTACCCATGAAGAGCGTTGTCCGTCTAGCACTGGTTGACCCGAAAGATTCCAGCCGCGCGTCGCTGAAGAATCTGTTGTTGGGCCTCGACGCCGTCTGGTTGGAGGCGGAGTGCTCCAGCTACGACTATTTCCTCGATGTCGTCGCGCAGACGCAGCCGGACATCGCGCTGATCGCGATTGACTCTGAACCGACCAAGGGCCTCGATCTGGTCGCCCAAATCTCGACCAACTTGCCCAACTGCGCCGCGCTGGTCATCAGCAGCGCGCAAGAAGGCAGTCTGATCTTGCGAGCGATGCGGAACGGAGCTCGCGAATTTCTCGCGCATCCACTGAAGCTGGACGACTTCTTAGCGGCGCTCGATCGCATTCAACAAACGCAGATCAACCGCAACGAAGAAGGTTGCGATCGCGCGTCGCAGGTCATCACCATCGCCGGCGTCAGCGGCGGAGTCGGTTGCACGGCGGTCGCCGTCAATCTCGCCTGCATGCTCGCAAAGAGTCCGCGTAACAACGTCGCGATCATCGATCTTGATCTGGCGCTCGGCGACGCCGATGTCTGGTTGGACATCATTCCCGACTACACCATTCAAGACGTCGCAGACAACATCAGCCGCTTGGACTACGCTTTGCTGAAACGCTCGCTCAGCAAGCACGCGAGCGGCGCTTATCTGCTGCCTCGTCCTGTGCAGATGGACGAACGGCCAGCCATTTCGCCGGACGAACTGCGTCGAGTCATCGCCCTGCTCAAAGCCACCTTCACACACTTGATCATCGACATTAGTAAAGGCTTTGGACCTTTAGACCTCGCCGCGATGGAAGTCTCGGACAGCGTGCTGCTGATCACACAGTTGGATTTGCCTTGCCTCCGCAACGTCGTTCGCCTGACGCAGTTCTTCGACACACGCGAAGGTCTGCCCGAGAAAATCAAAATCATCGTCAACCGCATGGGTCTGCAAGACGCCAATATCAGCCTTAGTAAGGCGCTCGAAACGATTGGGCGCGAAATCTACGCGCAGCTTCCGAACGAATACGTCGCGATGGTTGAATCACGCAACAACGGCATCCCGCTGCTCACACACGCCCCTAAGGCGCGCATCACCAAAGCCCTCGAACAACTCGCGCAGCAGCTCGACCAGAACACCGAGCCGGACGACAAGAAACCCGCCGAACAGACTAAGACGAAAAAGGGCCTGTTCAGCTTCCTGTCCTCGAACGCCGCTCGCTGAACGAGCAGCTTCCACCAAGTCGGCTCTAAGTCAAATCGGGGTGACAGGATTTGAACCTGCGACTTCTTGCTCCCAAAGCAAGCGCTCTAGCCAGGCTGAGCTACACCCCGCAAGTCGGGCGGGCAGTCTATGTCTGCTCGACAGGGACGTCAACGAGTGGTTTCACGTGGAACCGAGTGTCGCCCGCTCTCGGCGAGAGCCGTCTCTGTTACGCCGCGCGACGCAGCATTCGCAGAATCCGTTCGAAGTCGTCGTTCGACTGAAACGTGATCACGACCTGGCCAGACTCTTTCCCTTTCAGCTTGATCTCCACGGGCAGCCCGAGCAGATCACGAAGTTGTCCTTGTAGCGACAAGACGTGTTGCGTTGGTTGCGGTTTCGAGTTCACATCGGACGTTTTCTCGAAGGGCACGGTCGAGCCGTTGGAGTTCATGGCCGCGAGCGTTTCACGCACGGCGGACTCTGTCGCGCGAACCGAGAGTGAGTCCGAAATGATTCTCTGGCAGAGGGCAATCTGGTCGGACTCGGGCAGCGACAACAACGCTCGCGCGTGACCGGCGCTAATCTTGTCGGAACGGAGCGATTGCTTAACCGGCTCGGGCAGTTCCAACAGCCGCAGCATGTTCGACACCGTCGAGCGATCAAGGCTCAGTTGCTTCGACAGCTCTTCGATCGAGCGGCCGAAACGCTGCAAGTAATCCTGAAACGCCTGCGCTTTTTCGAGGACGTTGAGGTCTTTCCGTTTGAGGTTCTCTTCGAGAGCAACCTCGCAAACATGTTGATCGTCGAGTTCGAGCACTCGGCAGGGCACGGTCGCTAAGCCGGCTTGCTGGGCCGCCAGCATCCGCCGCTCGCCCGCGATCAACTGCCAGCCACCATCCGGCAACGCGCGGACCAGCAACGGTTGAAGCACACCGTGTTGCTGAATGCTCTCGCTGAGTTCTTTAAGTGCAGCGTCATCGAACTCCGTGCGCGGTTGAAACGGGTTTCGCTCGATGACCTGAATCGGAATCTGCCGCAGGTCGCCCACCGTCGGCGACGCGGCTGAATCATTGGAGACATCTGGCGACGATCCAGCGTCGGGATTCCCCAACAGGGCGTTCAGGCCGCGTCCCAGCCGCGTGCGAAATTGAATTCGATCTTCCGCTTGATCCATGGTCGACTTCCGTGCGATTCGGAGACTGAGGAAGCACAGGAAACACAAGAAACACAGGAAACACAATTGTGCGAGTTCTGCAGGTTCTCTTCGACAGTTCACCTGCCGCGAGTTGTGCGGCTCGCATGCGGAGTGTCAGGGTCTATGTAAAAGCTACGTCCGCCACTTCCCCTGGGACAACCGCGTTCCACGTGAAACGGGGCAAGAGACACGCGACTTTGCGTTCCACGTGGAACACCGCGGACGAGCGACGCGCGCCGTGGACGAGCAACTCAGAACCAAGAACTAACCCTCAATCAAGCGACCCCACTGGGCTTGCCCCAGTGGTTTACGGGATTCTGCCCGACTGAGCCGTTTGTTTGGCGTGCCGCCGAGTAGTGCACAATCCCACGAACTCCGGGGCAAGCCCGGTAGGGTTCGCTTGTTTGAAGACTAACGGCAAGTCTTCACTTCACCTGGAACAACCGCACTTCCAACGGCTCGCGGTGAGCACGCAGTTGCGTCGCGCTGACGTCGTCCAGCCGCACAAAATCGCTCGCGTCATACGGGTAGCGGGCGATCAACTCAAACTGCTCGGCTCGCTTGGCGAACTCGTCCGCGAATGCTCGGCTGCGATGAGCGTGCGGCCCGGTGATCAAAAACGTCGGCAGCTTCCGAGTCGCCGCAATGTCCACGAAGTCGAGATTCCCGGCTGGCTGCACGGCCAAGCCTTCGGCCGGCAAGTGAAAGTAGAGGCCCGGTTCGGCGTAGACGTAGAGCACCGCTATCGTGTCTTGAATCGGTTTTTGATTGGCGGCTTGGACGATCTTCAGAACGTCGCCGGTCACATGGCGTGCAATCCCACGAAACTGGCTCCGCGTTTCCCAACATCGGAATCGGAACGAGTCGGCAGGAATCGGCATCCAAGAGACCAATAGAAGAAGACCGATTGTCATCCCAAAGAGAATCCAAGCCTGCATTCGTTCTTCCACGGTCGGCGGGGGGGGCTCAATATGCGGACGAGTTCCGTAGAAACGGGAGAACAGGAGAATGATGCCGACCAGCCAAGGTAGTGCCAGCCGGGGGTATGGCCGGTAAAGAGGGATACTGAACGTCAACCCGATGACCCAAGCCGCCAGCAACCAGTCGGCTCGTTGGAAGAACCAATAAATAAGCCGAACGACCAACGGATTGGCGTCGATTGTGAACGTCGATTGCCGGTCTCGCCATCGTTTGATCCACGAAGTGATGGTCACTCCGATTCCCAAAAACAAACCAAAGATCGCAGTCACCCGTAGAAGGCGGCTGGCATTCATGACCATTGTTCCCATCGCGATTGCTACCAGAGCGACCGTCCAGAAGCACCCACCAATCGGGCTAGGTCGACCGACGAGCAGGATGGAAAGTGACCTCGATTTCGGGGCACGCATCATCCAAATTCCACCGATCCCCGTAGTCACCAACGTCAATCCGCCCCAACTCCAGGGGCTGTTGAATGCCTCTAATGCTTCACGCTGACGAAGCGAGCCGCTGGTCCAGCCGGCAAAACCCACGACGTATTGGCTGTGATTCCGAGCGACTTCGGCATAGCCATTTGGGAGACTCAGCCAGTACGGCGACCAAACCAAAAGAGCTGTCAGGGCGGCGACGGCCCAAAGAGTCAAATGTCGGAGGAAGTGGCGTTCATCGCATCGCGCGAACGTCGACCAGGCCACGAGGCCGCTGAGGCTGATCGCGAGCGGGAGCCAGCCGATGTACTTGGTCCACCAGGCGAGGCCGGTGATGACGCCGGCGGCGATGGCGGTGGGCCAGGCGAGGTCGCGGAAGACTCGCTCGAATAAGTAGACGGCGAGCAGGAGCCAGAAGCAGAGCAGCACGTCGGTCAGTGCGCTGCGGCTAAAGGCGATGTGGAAGTCGCTGAGGCTCAGCAGTGTCGCGGCGGCGACTCCGGCGAGCGGGCCGAACCATTGGCGGCCGACCCACCAGATCAACGGGATCGTCAGCGTCCCGAAGAGCAGTGACGGAAGCATCGGGGCGATTCCCTTGTCGCCGAAGGCCATGATCGACCACTCAATCAGCGCTGGGACGAGCGATGGGGCGTAGAGGTGGCGGTCGGGGTAGCGGTAGTCTTGGTCGGGGAACAACAGGTTCGAGGCATAGACACCTTCGTCGAAGTGCTCGATGGCGATGCGGCTCGGAAATGCGAATCGCAACCCGCCACCGATCAAGCAGAGCAGCAGCACCGCGACCAACTCCGCTCGGCGAAGCGGCAACGAACCCGGCGCGGGAGCGGGCGTGTCGTGGCTGATCGTCGAACGATTCATCAGTCGGGCCGTCAGCAGGTGAGTGAAGCTGCACGACGGATGATATCGCATCGACATCCGTGAACCATCTCGTCGAGAAGTTCAGCCCCTGCAAAATCCAAACCTTGCTTGTCTTACGTCTGATTGGCTCGCCGCGTGGAACCGGATTGAATGGTGCGATCGGGTGGCGACGAGTTTGTGGTTCGATTCGCGAAGCTGTCAAAGGACTTAAAGGACAACCCAACGGACTGTCGAAGATAGTGGTCAGACAGTTGGCGACGGAACGATTCACCGAGCCGCGTGAAGCGATTGTCACGTGGGTCTTGAAACGAACGCCGACACAAGGGGGGGCAAGTCGCTTGGGATTTCTATCCCGCCGCGACCGGCCGTAGGCGATGACGGAT
>CAZPUJ010000620.1:0-3189 GCA_964589725.1 uncultured Planctomycetaceae bacterium | reverse complement strand
AGTTTGGGTGGCACGTCCCTGAGTCATCGAAGGGCGTGGCCATTGGCATCGTGGTTTTCCACGCCCTTGGCAGGGCGTGCCACCCAAATCGTGGTCCAAACTGACCAACTACCCGTCGTTGGGTTCTTGCGGAGTTTTTGTTTGGGGGCCCTTGTCGGCGTTCTTTGCGGCACTGTTGCAACTGCGCAAGCGGCGAAGCCAAACGTGCTCGTCATTCTGGCGGACGATCTGGGTTACTCCGATCTCGGATGTTACGGCGGTGAGATTCGGACACCGTCGCTCGATGGATTGGCGAACGGTGGATTGCGGTTCACGCAGTTCTATAACACGGCGCGGTGTTGGCCGTCGCGAGCCGCGTTGCTGACCGGCTACTACGCACAACAAGTGCGGCGCGACACGCTGCCTGGCGTGCCCAGCGGCAGTCAAGGAGTGCGACCCCAATGGGCGCGTCTGCTGCCCGAGATGTTGAGGCCGCTCGGCTATCGGTCGTATCATTCGGGCAAATGGCACGTTGATGGACAGCCGGTCGCGAGCGGGTTTGATCGGTCCTACTTGCTGCAAGACCAAGGCCGTTTCTTCAATCCGCGCGTCCACTTCGAAGACGACCGCAAACTGCCGCCTGTTGAGCCTGGGACAAGTTACTATGCAACGACGGCGATCGCCGATCACGCCATCAATTGTCTGCGAGAGCACGCGGCGCAGCACTCTGGCGAACCGTTCTTTCATTACCTCGCCTTCACAGCTCCACATTTCCCACTGCAAGCTTTGCCGGAAGATATCGCTCGCTACCGCGATCTGTATCGCCAGGGTTGGGACAAGATTCGCGAGCAGCGTTGGCGGCGATTGCAAGAACTTGGCCTCGCCAAAGGTCAACTGTCCGCGCCGGAGCGAGATCTCGGGCCGCCGTATCATTTCCCCGAAGCGCTGATGACACTCGGTCCCGGCGAGGTCAACCGGCCGTTGCCGTGGAGCGAACTCACCGACGCACAGCGCGAGTTCCAAGCCACGAAGATGGCCATCCACGCCGCGATGGTTGACCGCATGGATCACGAGATCGGCCGCGTGCTCGGTCAACTGCGTACGATGAAAGCGTTCGACAACACGTTGATCTGCTTCCTCTCGGACAATGGAGCGAGCGCCGAGATCATGGTCCGCGACGACGGCCACAATCCCGCCGCCGCTCCCGGCTCAGCGGCGAGCCACCTTTGCCTGGGGCCGGGTTGGTCGACGGTCGCCAATACGCCGTTTCGCCGTCACAAGACTTGGGTGCATGAGGGAGGCATTGCCACGCCGCTCGTCATGCACTGGCCGCGCGGCATCACGGTGCGAGGCCAGCTTCGTCACAGTCCGGGTCACGTCATCGACCTCGTGCCGACCGTGCTAGGCATCGCTGGCGGACCGCGCCTTGAATCGTGGGACGGACAGCCGGTTCCCGTTCCGCCCGGCAAGAGCTTGACGCCTCTCTTTGCCGACGACAGCCCCCTTGCACGTGACAGCTTCTGGTGGCTGCACGAGGAAAACCGTGCGATTCGCGTCGGTACGTGGAAGCTGGTCGCCGCCAAAAAGGAACCGTGGGAGTTGTTCGATCTCAGTGTTGATCGAAGCGAGTCGAATAACCTGGCCGCTCAGCATCCCGATAAAGTTCGCGACCTGGAACAGTTGTGGAACCAACGCCTGAATGAGTTTCGTGAGCTCGCTCTGCGCGACCTGCCCGTAACCAAAAAGGACACGGAGACCCAACGACGCGGAGACACGACGACGGAGAAAGCCGAATAAACCTCGCATGGTCACGTCTGACACATTTAGAGGACGCTTCACACTAACCCTCAGACAAGCGACCCCGCCGACCTTGCGTCGGCGGTTGACGGGTTTCTGCACTACGAGGCAGTTGAATTCGAGTGGAGTTCAAGTAGTGCAAAAACCCACGAGCCACTGAGGCAAGCTCAATGGGGTCGCTTGTTTGAGGACTAACCCGAAGCGTGAGCGAGGGCCGAGGTAATAGGCCCTCGCTAACGCATCGGGTGAGTGTCAGACTCGACGGTGCGAGGGATAAGCTGTGAAGACTTTGATCCTGCCGGGCAAATCGTCCCTCGTGGCTGAGCGTCCGGCGTTCATCCTGTTGATCTGGCCCAGGCAACGTGATTACATGGAAGGCCCCGGAATTGCTCGCCCCGCCAAAACCTCCAACCTCGGACTCGACCTGCCAGTCGCAAGAGAATCGCGATGATGATGCTCCGTCCCGCATGTCTGATGCTTGCCGTGCTTGCGTCGTTCGATTTTGTTCGTGCTCAAGCTCCGGATCCCAAAGGAGTCGGGTTCTTCGAGCAGAAGATTCGGCCGGTGCTCGCGCAGCATTGTTATTCGTGCCATTCGGCGGAGGCGCATGCCAAGAAGAAGCTGCAGGGGCGGCTGTCTCTCGATTCGCAAGAGGGAATGCTCAGCGGCGGCGAAAGTGGTCCGGCGATCGTCAAAGGCAAAGCAAGCGAGAGTCGGCTCATCAAGGCGCTGAAGTACGATGGCCTCGAGATGCCGCCGACCGGAAAGCTCCCGGACGACGTCATTGCCGACTTTGTGAAGTGGATCGAGATGGGCGCTCCGGATCCGCGGCAAGGCAAAGCTCCTGCGGCAGCGAAGCGCGAGATCAACATCGAGGAAGGCCGGAAGTTTTGGTCGTTTCAGCCGCTCAAAAAGGTCGAGCCGCCGAGCGTGAAGATTTCGGCCTGGGTCAGGACACCGATCGACCAGTTCGTCGTGGCCAAGCATGAGGAACTCGGGCTTGCGCCGAACAATGTCGCGTCGAAAGAGAAGCTCATTCGCCGGGCCTATTTCGATCTCATCGGTCTGCCTCCGACTCCGGAAGAGCTCGCGGCGTTTGTGAATGATATGTCTCCGCATGCCTACTCGCTGATCATCGACAAGCTTCTGGCGAGCGAACGGCATGGCGAGCGCTGGGGTCGGCATTGGCTTGACGTCGTACGGTACGCCGAGAGCGGCGGCTATGAGTTCGATGGCTTCCGGCCGGGTGCTTATCACTACCGTGACTGGGTCATCAAGGCGATCAACAGCGATATGCCGTTCAACGACTTCGTGCGGATGCAGCTTGCCGGCGACAAGCTCTTGCCAGACGACTTTCGAGGAGCCTCGGCGGCCGGGTTTCTTGTCGCCGGGCCGTATCCCGGACAGATCACC
>CAZPUJ010000619.1:0-4559 GCA_964589725.1 uncultured Planctomycetaceae bacterium | reverse complement strand
TGCTGTGGAAGCACACTGACTGTCGCACCAATCAGTCCGAGGCACGGCGCTCGCGGCGGCTATCGGTGTCGTTCGTCGCCACCGTCGGCAACTACGAGTACGGCTTCTACTGGCACCTGCACCAAGACGGCACGATTCAGTGCGAGATTAAGCTGACTGGCATCATGAACACGACCGCGCTTGCGCCGGGACAGAAGCTCGACTACGGCGTCGAAGTGGCCCCCCGCTTGAAGGCTCCGTTCCATCAACACATCTTCGCCGCGCGGCTGGATGTTAGCTTGGATGCGGATCGCAACTCGGTCTATGAAGTCAACACAGTCGGAGTCCCCACCGGCCCCGACAACCCCCACGGCAACGCCTTCCGTGCCGAGCCCACGCTGCTGGCAACCGAATCGCAAGCGCAGCGGTCAGTGAACGGGTCGACGGCTCGCTTTTGGAGAATCGTCAATCCGCAGCGCACGAACCGGCTCGGGCAGCCGGTCGCATTTCGCTTGGTTCCCGGCGAGAACTCTCCCGTCTTTGCTCAACCGGACGCCCGCATCCTACGCCGTGCTGCCTTCACGAAACATCACCTGTGGGTCACACCGTTCGATCCCGCCGAACGCTATCCCGCCGGCGATTACCCCAACCAACACTCAGGCGGCGACGGATTGCCGAAATGGACCGCAGCCAATCGCAACGTCGCCGATGCCGATGTGGTCCTGTGGTACGTCTTCTCTCACAATCACGTCCCGCGCCCTGAAGATTGGCCCGTGATGCCCGTTTCGTCGATCGGCTTCCAACTCAAACCCGATGGCTTCTTCCCTCGCAATCCGGCGCTGGACTTGCCGCCCATCGCATGAGACGTCGCCTAGCAACCGATTGAGAAGTTTTTATGGGCGCCTGCCGATCAGATCGGAGAGCGCCGGCAAAAACTGGACCGACGCCCAATCCCAGATGGCCCATCCAGCGACAAGGCTGATGCTGAGAAAGGCGAACCAGAGGAAGAGATCAGACAGTCGCGACGGCGCTAAACGGGCATCGGTGCGGCGATAGCGCAGGTAAATCGTCGCGGCGGAAATGACCGGCAACGTGGCGGCTTGAAAGAAGCCGCCGAACACGACCATCGCTCGTGGATCACGAAACACGAAATACAGCACCAGAGCCAGACTGGGAAAGAACACGCACAGCCGGCGAATCAACACGGTCCGCGAGGCGGCATTTTCGAATCGCACGAATCCGCCGAGCTTGAAGAAGTCGGCCGTGAGCCGACTGTGCCCGGCCGAGGCGACATACAGAGTCTTGAAGAGCACGGCCCACGCACCAATCAAGAAGGCGAACCGCGTCCAGTCACCAAACGTCGGCACGTACATTTCGGCCAATGTCTCGATCATCTTTTCCTTGCCGGGGTGAAGTCCCTGGCGGTGCAGCACAGTCGCTCCGAGCAAATAAAACGCAACCGTCGCGATCGTGAAGACCACCATGCTGACCCAGGCATCCAAGTGCATGACTCGCAGCCAACCGCGAGCACGGCTCACCCAACGCTCGTCGGAGCTGCGAATTCCCGCGAATCGCGCGTAGCCCTTTTCGAGGCACCAATAGGGATATGAGTACAACTCGCTGGCACCGACGCCGGTGATGCCGAAGGCGCTGAACGCGGCTGCAATTCCGGCGGCGGGGAGTGTGAATGACATGCCTTCGCGCAGATCGCTGAAGGAAATCGGATAGCCGCTCGCCGGGAGAGCGACCACGCACAGCGCGGTCACCAGCGTCACGCCCGCGACAAGCACGGTCGTGATCCGTTCGATCGATTTGTAACCGCCGATCAAGAGCAGACCGATCGCCGCCATCGCGGTCAGCACGGCCCACGGATACTCTGGATGCGAGATCAATTTTGCCGACAGCCACGGCCAGTAGCCGCTGCATTGCTGAGACAACGACTGCGAAACTCCTGGCATCGCCAGGTTCAATGCCTGAGCGACACCGCCAACCATCGCTCCCAATTGCGAAACTGTGGCCAGCAACATCGCGAACCACCACCACACCAGCCAGTGAACACGCCAGCGCGGTCCAGGCAGTTCATCGAGCGCGGCCAACGTCGGCTTGCCCGACGAGATCGCATAGCGGCCCAGCTCGATCTGCACGAACACTTTGACAACGCAACTGAACAGGATCAGCCACAGAAACGCAAACCCATGCTCGGCCCCCAGCGATGTGGTCAGCAGTAACTCGCCAGACCCGACGATCGATCCCGCGAGAATGATTCCCGGACCAATTTTCCGCAGCGCGCCCCACAATGATTGCGGCGGCTCCTGAATGTCATTGTCGCCCATCTCGTAGGGATCGTAGCTCGAAGCTTGGCTCATGAGGTTCTCGCGGTATTCGTCACTAACCGTTCCATCCAACGTTGAACTTGCAGCGCATCGGCAAAGGTCGCTCCGACGGGCACGCTTTCGAGACCTCGCACGACTCGGCAGAAGCAGCGCTGTTCCTCGGCCATCATGCCCGTCGGGCCGGAAAGATCAGCTCGGATCTCGAGAGGCATCGGCCACGAAGCTTTGTCGTCCCAGACTTCGATGGGTCGAGGATTCGGCGAGATGCGAGCGGCCCAGCCCCGCCCAAAAACTTCCATGCGGTCGAAACCGCGCGGAGCCATGCCCGTTGGCGTCAGATACGACGCGGCGAACGAGGCCAATGTGCCGTCGCTCCACTGCAACTGAGCCAACGCCAGATCAACCGCTCCGGTGGCCGTGCGATGGAACTGCGAGCTGAACCGCTCTGGATCCGCGCGGTTCATCAGAACTTGGGCGGCGTACAAGTCGTGAACCATCGTCGCGAGCAACGGGTTCTCACCGGGGAAGTCTATCACGATCGTGGCCGGCCGATGCCGCACGCAGTCGATGAAGCTCAACCCACCCCGTTTGGACGCTTCCTCTCGAAGCTGCTTGAACTCACTGTTGAAGAGCACGATGTGGCCGATCATCAGCTTGGATGAGTCGGCGTTGAGCAACGGTGCCAGCCGTTCGGACTCCGCGAGTGATTCCGAAATCGGCTTCTCCAACAGCACCCTCTTGCCGGCTTGCAGCAGTTTGGTGGTGACTCGCACATGGTCCGTCGTCGAACACGCCACGACCCACGCTTCCGCGTCTGATTCGGCGATGGCACGCTCCACGTCGAGCCAGCCTCGCACGTCCGGCAACTCGCGACGCAAGTTGTCGAGACTCGCTTGCCGCCGCGCGACGACAGCAACCAACTCGGCCTCCGCCAATCCCGAGAGCGTCAACGAATGCAGCCGCCCGAAGCGGCCGAGTCCGATCACTCCAACCTTCACCGGCTCGAATGTTTTGGGTGGGGGCATGGTCGCACTCATGTCCCCTTTCCCCCGGCTTTGCGGGGGAGAGGGTGAGGGGGATTATCGGTCGAGTTGGTGTTCCACTCAGATTCGCATTTTCAACAGAATGACTACGGCAAACATCGCGACCTCTGCAACGTTCCGAAGCCCCCTCACCCTAGCCCTCTCCCTCCGAAGCGGGCGGGAGAGGGGACCGGAATTGCAAACGCGCGCTGTCGTAAGTTACTTGGCCGGATTCACTGGCAGAACTCGCAGTCGAATCAGCGGCGTGCAGGGGCCGGGGCGACCACCTCGCAAGTCGCTGGCCCACGAACGAGCGATCGTAATGCCATAATCGCCCGGTTTCCATTCGCTGACCTGCAGCGGAATCGTGATCTCGGTCTGATCCGCTGTGAGCGTGATCGGCGCTCTTAGGCCGCAGCCAGCCGAGGGAGTCGGGCCGTTGACGACGACACCCAACGTCGCCGGAGCGTTCGCGCGGCGATGAATCTTCACCGGCAAGTTCACCGTCTGACCTTCGACGACACTGATCTCGGTAATATTCGTCTCCAGCCAAGTGTCGAGCGGTTCGGCGACAACGGCACGAGCCTGCCAGCTCGGACGGACATGCATGCGGTCGTTATGGCTGTTGCCGTACAGCGTCATGTATTGAGCTTCACGTTCGACCACACGGCCATCTTGCTCGGTGCGGCCGATGACTCGAAACGGAACGATCGTGCCGACACTGGCATCGGTCGGAGCGGTGATCGTCAGCAGCAACTTGGGAGACCCCGTGCCGTCCCAGGTGCCGTACCAGGATATCGGCCAGTTGGCCACGCTCCCCTTCCAGCCTTCCGGCAATCCTTCAATGCGAACGAAGATGTCGTTCTTCGGAGAACCCCATTTGAGCACCTCGACGACGAACGCGGCAGTCGTGCCTGGTCCCCAGATCGGCACGGCGTCGGGCCATTGATAGATCAGGAAGTCTGGCTGCAACGCCTCGCAAGTCAGCCGATAGACGGCTCGCGAACTGACGGACCCGTTGAGATCACGAACTCGCAGGAAATACTCGCCGTCGGCGGCGGCTCGGAACGTCAGCCAACTGTCGTTCGAGACAAAGTCGTGAGCACACTGCACGTACGCACCGAACGCCGCCCCGTCATCGTTCTCGGCCAGTTTTTTTCCGGTCGCGTCGTAAAGCTCCAAGTGCGAATCGACCGTCGTGTTGAAAAATCGCTGTGACGCGACC
>CAZPUJ010000618.1:0-2844 GCA_964589725.1 uncultured Planctomycetaceae bacterium | reverse complement strand
CGGATCGCGAAAGCCGGCAGGCAGCGTCAATTCGCTGGGAATTGAATTGGGCAACTCGCGACGCGATGGGCCAGCGGCGGCGATGACCAACTTCGATCCGGCGTTGAAGCCGTGGCCGGAATAGTCCAGCGTGTCGATCGTTGTTTGCGTTTGGAAGTGCAGGTCGGTGCGCCAATCGACTCGCTCCAAGACGTGACGGAAGAACGCGGCGATGTCGTGAATGTCGAGATTCGGATTGTCCTCGCCCGCCACGATGAAGAGGTACTTCGCCAACGACAACTGGCCTTGTCCGAGGATCGCGTTCGCGCAGGTCAGCAACTCGTGCGGCTTGCGCTGCGGGGCGTAAGGCACGTATCGCTCGCTGCCGATCGCCAGCAACAGCGGATGCACGCCGGCGGCATCGACCGCGTGAACGGCCTTCACTCCGGCGATGACGGTCGGAATGATCGGGCCGGTGATCTCGTGAATGATCGCGCCGAAGCTCGTGTCCTCTTGAGGCGGCCGGCCAACGACGGTGAACGGCCAAATGGCACCGTCGCGGTGATAGACCTTCTCAACACGAAGCACGGGGAAGTCGTGAGCCAAGCTGTAGTAACCCAGATGATCTCCGAACGGTCCTTCCGGCAAGAGTTTGTTCGGATCAACCGTGCCCACGATGCAGAAGTCGGCTTCGGCGGAGAGTGGCAAAGGCAATGTCGTCCGCGCTTGGTAGCCGAAGTCGCCAAGACTTCGGGCTTCCGTGTTCAACGCCATTTCCGAAGTCTGGCGACTTCGGCTACGAGGTCGCATCATCCGCACGCGACGTCCACCCAGCGCGCCGGCGAATGTTAGTTCGCTCATTCCTTCCGGTAGCGGCATGACGGCGGCCAGCGTCATCGCGGGCGGACCGCCGACGAAGATGTTGACTCGGAACGGTTCGCCGCGCCGAATCGCCGTGGCGTGATGCACGCCGATGCTGCGGTGAATTTGATAATGCAGGCCAATCTCGGCATTTGGCAGATACTGGCCGCCGGAAAGCTGCACGCGGTACATGCCCAGATTCGAATGCTGCCAGCCGGGTCGATCGCCGTCCTCGGTGTAAACCTGCGGCAGTGTGATGAACGCTCCGGCGTCGAGCGGCCAGTTGACGATCTGCGGGAGCTGCTCGATCGTCGTCTCATTCGCGAGCACCGGTCCTCGCGAGACGAACTTCGGCAGCATGTGCAACGCGGTGAACGGAGCATCGCGGTATCGCCACGGATTCTTGGCGAATGACATCGGATCAATCTTCAACTCGACCAAATGTCGCACGGCGTCGAGGGTGTCTCGAAACAGAAACCGAGTCCGTTCGATCGTGCCGAACAGATTCGCGAGCAACGGAAACCGGCAGCCCTTCGCGCGAGTAAACAGCAACGCCGGTCCGCCCGCCGCATAAACACGACGCTGAATTTCGGCGACTTCGAGACGCGGATCGACTTCGGCGTCGATGCGGACCAGTTGCTTGGTCCGCTCCAGATCGGCGACGCATTCTTGCAGGTTACGGTGGCCCATAAGGGGAACCGAAATTCGGAAATCTGAGATTTGAAATGCGACGCTGTTAGGTCGCGGGCACATCCGCCAGCATTCGATCCCATTCCGCCACGCGCGGGTCGCGCTTTCCGAACAACTCCACGAGTTGGTCGCGTACCCAAATGCGGTCAAAGGCCGACTTCTGCCGTCCCAGAACTTGCTTCAGATCCAACAGGTCTTTCTCACGAAAGAACATCATCTTGAAAACTGCAAGCGATTCCGCATCCCAAATCCAAACGGACTGTTCTTCGAGGGCCATCTGCCGCCGTCTCGCCTTGGCAAGTTCATAAAACGGAATTGACGGCACGAAGACGTCCACTGGAATGTCTTGCAACCGGACACGGCAAAAGCCATGTGACTGAAGGGAAACTACGGCAGCCGCGGCGGAAACTTCGCAGCCCAGTTCTTGCAGCAGCAAGACGCATTCCGTGGGACGTTCCTTGGGAATGAACAACGTCAAATCGACATCCAGTGTGCCACGCGGCGTCGCCCAATAGCCCAACGCCAGGGCACCTCCGAGAGCGTAGTCTTTCCCACGAGCATTCAACGCAGCGGCCAAGCTCTTAGCAACATCGATGGGGTCAATCAGGCCGTCATTGTCTGGCATCACTCATGCACTTTCGCAAGAAGTCCCAGGTGGATTCAGGCCACGGTACGGGCTGCGACGCGGGCAATCCGTTTGCCAATCGGCTCCGTTCCAATCGGACCGCGGCGCGGCAGACCGAGTGCAGCATGCGAGAGCGGTCAGTCCGATCGACATCGGCAAGTGAATTGGCGTCTTGCTTGACCGCCTTGATGAACTCCATGCTGGCGGCTGAGAGGGGTTGCGACACGTGTGAATCTCCACTACGGGCGTTGCCAAGATTCTATCCATCTCGCCTTTCGAGCGACCACTCCGCGTTATATGATTATTCCACACGCGTGAGTACAAACTTCAGATACCGAAATTCCGGCATCGCCAGCGGCGTGGGATGATCGGCGGGCTGGGAGTGAATCGCAAGCACGGTGGCTCGGCGGCGAGCATCGGAGATTCCCTCTTCGCAGGCTTGCAGAAAGTCCGTCTCATTCACGTGGCTGGAGCATGAGGCCATCGCGAGCAAACTGCCTCGTTCGGTCACGGCCGCGCCATTGAAGGCCAGCTTGCGGTACGCAGTCAGCGCGCGAGAGACCGTGGCTTGAGACGGCGCGAAGGCAGGCGGGTCGATGATCACGAGATCCCACTTGCGTCGCTTCAGTCGTGCTTCGTCGAGGAACTCGAACGCGTCGGCCGTGGTGCCTTGATGTCGGTCGGCCGGC
>CAZPUJ010000617.1:0-2864 GCA_964589725.1 uncultured Planctomycetaceae bacterium | reverse complement strand
CTGAGCAACATCCTTGTCGCCTTTCGTGCCAAAGACTGAGATTCGAGTTCCAACCGTCAGACTCGGTACGATTTCATTTTCAAGCAATCTGAGAAAGCCCAAATCCAAGTGTTCAAACCCTACGTTCACAGGGCTGCCCTTATCAGGGCTTAAGGCATCATTTGTGACCGTGTCCTGGGGCGGCGCTGCGCTTTGCCCCAGGCTGTCATGTGGCTGCCCCTTCGGGGCGGACATGAGATGTGTAGATACCATCAACGCAGAATTAATGGATCAGTTTCAGCGGTCCCATGATCGAGTCAGCGGCGATGGGACCGCTACCGGAAATGATCGTCGAGCCGAAGACGGGAGCCGGCTGGACCCAGACTTTCTTTTGGCTCGGACTGCCGCTGAGGTTCGAGTACATCAGCCGGATGCCGACGAACTTCACGATCACGTATTGGGCGTTCTCGCCGGGACCGGAGACGGACCGATAGATCGGTATTGCCCGCGGCTTGCCGATGATTGAGGCAAGCGCAGCCGACATACCGGCACTGAGGCCCGTGTCGCCGTTGAGCGTCAGCGTGCCATCTTCGGGGATTTTCAATTCACCACCGAAGTACGCCAGATCGGCCGCGTTGGGGCCATACTGGATTTGGCGGACGAGGTCTGCCGTGCTGTTGGGGGACGGGCCGATGTCCACGGTCCCCCGGTTTCCGGGCGGCAGAGTACGTACACCTTCTGGATACAGATTGACCTCTTTGATGCCATCGGCACCCGCGGAGACCGTGCCGTTGGAGTTGTACTTGTAGTTGTCGCCGCCGACACCGTGTTTGATCAGGTTGTTCCACGTGACTTCATCCAACGCGATCGGCAGCAAGGGACACGTCGCGGATTCACTCGCCGACAAGATTTTGAAACCGATTCCATGCGGCACGACGGCCGTGGCGAGACTCGTGAGTTTTGCCTGCCCGCTACCGATCACCGGCGCGAAGAACAGCGGGATGGCCTGATCACCGCGCGTGGCGGTGTTGCCGCTCAGGGTCTGATCTCGCCGCACCGTGACTTCGACCATGTTGTAGGGCGACACGCCCCAGGACTCGACCCACTGACCTTGTGCATCCTGTGTGCGTTGCCCGAAGCGGACGTCACGCGTCGTATCGAGGTAGGCCGCGGCAAGTTCACCCACGCGATGTAACGCGGCGACGGTTTGCGCCGCCGTCTTACTATTCGTGGAGACTTGCTCGGCCGTGAGCATTTTCCCGGCACCCCACCCCTGCGGCACCTCCAGTGTCGCGGCCAAAACAGAGGCGTCCGCGGCCGCTTGCATCTGCGTCCGCGTGTGCATGATGAAGCCTATGTCGACGGCGAACGCCGCGAAACCCAAGACCGCCACAATCGCGGCCACCGACAACGCAAGGATGTTGCCTCGGCGTTCGTCGTGAAGAAACGACCGACGCAAACCAAAGGAAACTCGTGTTCGGCGCATGATGTATCCTCCGAAAAGTGACGATTTGCCAGAACATTACGTCTGGCTGGTCTTCAGATCATTCCCCGCGCCGCCGGGTCATACGGACCCGACTCAGTGTTTGCTGCTCTCTGAACTGCAAGCGTTCGAAATCTTTGCGGCGCGCGAAGATTTTCTGGCTAGCGGGGGGCGTTAGCCCCCCCCCCCCCCGGTTCCGCTGCTCGAAGAACCGGGGGGCTAACGCCCCCCGCTAGCCATTCAGTTGCGGGCGCAGCCCGCGCCAAGGTAAGGCATTGAGCTAGCTCTCGACGTATTTCCACCACGTTACGTTCCCGGATCGTATTGGTGGAGCACGTGCGAGGTGGTGTCTTCCTGCATCTGGTCGTTCTGCTTGTAGTAACGGACACGCTGCTGAGCCACGCAACGAACTCGGTGAGAGGCATAGCCAATGCAGGCATTCGAGATGGAGTCCTGACGAGAATACTGATTGAGATGGCTCCGCCACGTCGGATACTGGACCTTCAGCTCGCCGGTGCCAAAGCTGCCCCACGACTCGGAAGTGCCGTTGAGCACTTCGAACACGAGGTTGCTATCCTGAATGCTGATGGCCGACGTGAAACGAACCTCCTCGTCAACGATGTGCAGCGAAGCCCAGTTGGTGTTGCTGCGTGATTGGTTGATGCCGCCGTTACGCCAAAGCTGGAGTTGGACGCCACCAGACTCGAAGTTGGGTTGTGTGGCGCAGTTCATGTCAAAGACCGCGAAAGAACCCGCGAACGACCCGGGTGACAGCACCGTTGTGATCTGCGGTGAATCTTCCTCCGGCGCCGGTGTGCCGATTTGGACGTACCAGTCCTCTTCAACACGGACGATATTATTGGCCGGATCGAGTTCCTCGGCGAAGGCGGGGTTCGCGTTCTGCAAGCAGACCGCGGCGAATGGGGCTGTCCCGGCGATCGTGAGCAATCGACGGCACGCCGAGCGACGAGTCATGACGGATGAGCTTTGCTGATTCATGCCAATCTCCTTTCGGGTCAAACGACGTTTGGAAGCCACGTGGTCTCACTCGAGAACTCGGGCTCCGGTTTCCCACCTCGGGGCGGGATCACCGACTACGGGTCACGCTCCGTTCGGAGACGTGACTCGGTCACCTCGACTTTCCGAATGCCATGGCACGGGAAACATCAGGTGCGAACGGAGCTGGTACAGGCACATTTCGAAGGGGGTTCACTTCAAACCTAGTTCGCGGATTCCCTTTGTCACCTGCAATGCAAATCGTTTTTTCTGGAAATTAGGAAATGGCGTGACAAGCCTCTCGTCAATTCTCTAACCCGCGACGTCAGCCCAGGTCCGTGCAGGATGCATCCAAGGAGCCTGTTTGCGCGGACAAACGGTCCGTCGTGTTGCCAAAAAACAACAG
>CAZPUJ010000616.1:0-6843 GCA_964589725.1 uncultured Planctomycetaceae bacterium | reverse complement strand
AGCCGTCTTCAAGCCGCTGAAGCTGAACTCAAGCCGATCCTCTTTCAGAAACACGCGTGGGAACTTGAATGCCTTGAGATTGCCGCCGCGAGCGGTGTGCTCAATCGCCGGCCCACCCGGAAACGACAGGCCGAGGATTTGAGCGACCTTGTCGAACGCCTCGCCCGCCGCGTCGTCAATCGTTGCTCCGAGCCATTCGAAGTCGGTCGGGCCATGGCAGTCGTACAAATTCGTATGTCCGCCGCTGACGACCAATCCGATCGCCGGAAACACATCTCGCCCCGCGCGCATTCGGCAGGCGTACAAATGAGCCTCAATGTGATTGACCGCCACCAGCGGCAAACCAGTCGCCAACGCCAACGTCTTCGCGGCCGTCAGCCCGACGAGCAACGATCCGACCAAACCGGGCTGCGTGACGACCGCGATGGCCTTGAGGTCCTGCAGCGTCGCATCGGCTTTTCGCAGAGCCTCGTCGATCACCGGCAAAATACAGCGGACGTGTGCTCGCGAGGCGATCTCAGGTACGACACCGCCGTAGCGTTCGTGCAACTCGTTTTGGCTGGCGACGATGTTCGAGAGGACCGTCAGATCGCGGCGAATGACGGCCGCTGCGGTTTCGTCGCACGAAGATTCAATCGCCAGCAGCATTGAGAGGAGTCCGAAATGAGGTGAGTCGGCAGACCCCTGGGTGCATAACAGCAATTCCCAAATCCGTAGCCCAGGCCCTTGCGGCCTGAATTATGCCGTCTCAGCAACGAATCACTCAGGCCACAAGGGCCTGGGCTACAGGCGTCATTTGAGACCCTCTCCCCCGCGGCGGGGGATAGGGAAACAGGCCGAGCTACTTGGCGGCGCCTTCTGTCTTCGTGTCGCCGTCTTTTTTCTCTTCGGGCTTTTTCTCTTCGGGCTTTTTGTCGCCGTCTTTCTTTTCACCGGACAGTTCACTCTTCAGATACGCGATTGCGTCATTGAGTTGGCGATCGACAAACTCGGCCTTCGGCGGGCCGTCTTTGCTGATGACGTCTCGCAAGCGGCGGTATTCGAGATAGTCTTGCAGTTCCTTGGTCGTGAACTCGATCAAGTGCTCCTTGAGCGGTGACACACCCCACTCGTCCTGATCTTTCGATCCGGGGAATTTATGAATGTTCTTGCCGTTGGGACGCAGGTACTCGGCGGTGGTGAGCTTGAGGGCGCTGTTGCCGCCGTCGAGTTCGATGACGTTTTGGACACTCCCTTTGCCCCACGAACGCTCGCCGACGAGGACGGCTCGGTTGTTGTCCTGCAACGCGGCACCGACGATCTCGCTGGCCGACGCGCTGAAACGATTGATGAGCACCGTCATCGGGAACCCGGAGAAGGTGCCTTCCTTCTCGGCGGTCCACGAACGGTCCTGCGAGTTGCGGCCTTTCACGCTGACGATCGTGCCTTGTTCGAGGAACAAGTCCGCGATCTTGGTCGCTTGCGACAACAGCCCGCCGGGGTTGGTCCGCAGGTCGAGAACCAGGCCCTTCATGCCGTCGGCCTGGAGTGACTCAAGAGCTTCTTGCAACTCGTCGGCGCTGCGGCGGCCGAAGTGCGTCAGTCGCAGGTAGCCGATCTTCGCGTCGCCATCGAGCATGAAGCTCCAACTGTCGTCGGACTTGTGAGTGTCCCCCAGAACCGTCGCCACTTGAATGAGCGCTCGCGTGATTTTGATCTGCTCGATCTTCTCTTGCCCCGCATGCTGCACACCAATGGTGACGTCCGTACCCGGTTTGCCCTGCAAAATCTTCACGGCCTCTTCGAGCGTGACTCCTTCGGAGCTCTTCGTCTCGATCTCGAAAATGACGTCGCCCGACTTTACGCCCGCTTTGTACGCCGGAGTGCCCGGCAGCGGAGTCATGACCATCAGCCGCCGCGTCTTCGGATCAATCTGCACTTGAATGCCGATGCCGCCGAACTCTTGCTCGACTTCTTGATTGAACCGCTTCAGTTCGTCGGGACTGATGTAGTTCGAATACGGATCAAGCTGCGTGACCATGCCACGAATCGCCGACTGCATGAGCTGCTTGCGATCGACGTCCTTAACGTAGTTGCGTTCGATCTGCTCGAACGTGTCGACGAACAACTTCATCAGTTCGTAGTACTCGTCGGACTTCTCGCCTTTGGAGTCGTCAGCCGGAGATTTGTCCGTCTTCTCGACTTTCGGAGTTGGCTTGTCAGTTTTGTCTTGCGCTCGTGACGGGCCGGTACTCCACGTCAGCGAAAGAGCACATAAAGCCAGGGAACACAGAGCCAACCATCTGAAAACACGCATTGCGCAACTCCATCGCGAAGCAAGACGGGCGACGGCCGATCCATTGCGACCAATCGTGAGTCGCAACTCAGGCGCGGGCAGTCTAGGCCAACCGCACAGGTGAGACAAGTTGCCTTCCGCGTCATGTTGCCGACGCAGCCTGCGTTCACATGCCGACGCTGGCAATGTCGGCCAAAACGGACGCACGATCGCTCAAGATTCGTGCTCGGTGTGCAGAGCATTACAATCTCGGCCGCGTTCAGCACTCCACTTTTCAGACTCGACATTCTCGAAAGATCATGATGGCCGACTCACCACTGACTCGCCGGGACCTTTTAGGCGCAGGAGTTGTTTCCGTTGTCGCCGCCAGTCGTGGCGTACTCGCGGCGGGCGAAAACGAAAAAGCTCAAACCGCAAGCAAGCCGCTCGTGCGATACAGCCTCAACACGAGCACGATTCGTGAACAAAACGTCGGCTTGGAAGGCGAGGTCGAGATCGCTGCAAAGGCGGGATACGACGCCATCGAGCCGTGGATGCGCACGATCGACACATTTCTCAAGTCAGGCGGTTCGCTGAAAGACCTTGGCAAGAAAATTCGCGACTTGGGGCTGACGGTTGAAAGTGCGATCGGGTTCGCGCGCTGGATCGTTGATGACGATGTTGAACGAGCAAAAGGACTCGAAGAAGCCAAACGAGACATGGACCGGTTGCAGCAACTCGGCGGCAAGCGCAGCGCCGCGCCGCCGGTCGGTGCGCACGATAAGGGCCCGGTCGATCTGCTCAAGGCGGCGGAACGTTATCGGCAACTCTGTGAACTCGGGCGGAATTTCGGCATCGTCCCGGAGTGCGAAGTTTGGGGCTTTTCCAAGTGCCTTTCCCGGTTGGGCGAGACCGCGTTTGTGGCCCTCGAAAGCGCGCATCCCGATGCCTGCATCCTGCCGGACATCTATCACCTTTACAAAGGTGGCTCCGACTTCACCGGCCTGAATCTTCTCAGTGGCAAGGCAATTCAAGTCTTCCACGTCAACGACTACCCGGCCGATCCGACACGAGACAAGATCGCCGATAAAGACCGTGTCTATCCTGGCGACGGGATCGCTCCGATGACCGAGATTCTCAAAGCCGTCATCCGTCCCGACCGCCCGATCGTGCTGTCGTTGGAACTCTTCAATCCTGGCTACTGGAAACAAGACGCCCTCGAAGTCGCTCGCACGGGCATCGACAAGACAATGGCATCAGTCGCAAAGGCGATTGAGGGATAACCGGTGTCGTAGACATTATTCCCGGATTTCGACTTTCCGTGGCTAACGTGTTTCGGGTCTGACGCCGCCAGTGACTCGGCGAAACTCCACGCCGCTCGGTTCACTGCAATAGTTCGGGGTTGCAGAAGCACGACGGAATCGCGCGACGGATTGTGTCGGACCATTCTCGGCGCTTCTCGTAGTGCTCGCCGGAAGGATTCGGTTCGGCATCGAGCGAACTCGCTTCAGCATACCAGACAGCCGCGACAAGGTTCATATGTTGGGCTGGCAATTCTTCTAGCAACTGCTGTCCATGCACGGAGGCTTTCAGCACGCCTGCCGCTGCTTCAAGCAGACACTGTCTGAAGTCGGCATCATCAGCGAGCGGATGACGCCAGTAGCGAAGCATCAACTCGACAAGCAATTCTGCTTCAAATAAGCCCGTCAAATTCAACGAATTCTCAGCGATGGTCATAGGCCGTCGATCAATTTGGGCAGAGTCGAATCTCAGCGCTTCACGTTGAAGATTGGTCGGCGAGATCGAATCAATTCCAGTTCAAGAGCGCGACGGATGCGAGTCTGCGTGCCTGGTTCGAGCGTCTGAATTTCCAGATGCAAAGATTCTGTACCGTGCTCCCACATCCATCGTGCCAGTCCTTTGTTGTCGGAGTGATCGAGATGCTTCGCGATGCGATTGCGGAGATTCTCACTTTCACCGACGTAAAGAACCTCGCTGGGGGTGTAGAAGAGGTAGAGTCCCGGGTCGGCAGGTAGGTCCGGCAAAACAAGCTTGTCCAATGGGGTCGTGAAAATGTGCATGGGACGAGCGACTTGTGAGAGAAGCTCAGGCTTGAGTTTCTGGGCCTTGCGCAGGTTGAAGGCGGCCCACCGATATTGCAACGGTGTGAAGCCGGGGCAGATTCGAGCCGCCAAAGTATCAAACTCGTCGGCCAATGCCGAATCGCAGATGATACCATCCAGGCTCACACCGTCTCGTCGTTCGAGAAATCGAACCGCCATTTCTGCCGCGAATCGGTAGTCGTCTTCGTTTGGAAATGATGTTCGTCGCGACTTGCGGCCGCGCAACTCACCACTCTTGCGGAGATTCAGCAACCCACGATTCAAAGTCGCCGCAGAACCTGTCAGACCGAGACGAGAACATTCAAGAAGGAACGCGGCGTTGAGGTCGGGGTCTGCAACAACTCGATCAGGTGAGAAGTCTTGGCACGTGACGTCGAATGCTGCGGTCAGCTTGGATTTCATGCCACAGCCAGTTCCAAGAGATTCAACATAGGTCGGTGCTTGGATACCAGGCAGCGTTGGTAGGCAATTAGCTCTCTCGGACGTGGCTCGGACAAGACTGCGTAAGCTACGCACTCGGCAGACCAATTTGTTTCCCACCGCTTTAGCTGCCGCGATACAAACTGTTTGTGTAACCGCTCACGGAGGCTAAATGTTTCTCCCCCATAGAGATCATGTTTTTCCTTATTGCCAATGACCAGATAGATTCCTGCTTTGTCAGGCACTCGTCTCCATTCCATTTCACGCAGTGGCATCGGTTTGCACATGCGGGATAAGGAGAGAAAACTCGAAGTGTCTTTTGCGTACTTTGCCGCTTTGCGGAGCTTCAACGCCCCCCAACGGTATTGAAGCTCCGTGAACCCCGGAGCCAACGAACGAGCCAGTTCGTCGAATTTGCTGGCTAATGACGGATCGCACAAAATCTCGTCGAGACTTTCAAAGCCTTGGGCCAGCAACTGACTCAGCGCGATTTCGCTGGCGAACAAGTATGAGTCACAGTCTTTCCAACTAATCTCGGTGCGTTTCTGTGTCGGAATTCCTGCGAGCATTCTCGCCTTACGCAAACCCAATAGCATTCGATTCCAAGTGCGTGTGTCGCCAGGAAGTCCCAATTTGCGGCAAGCATCGGCGAGTTGCGAATTTAGTGCTGGATCGGCAATGACTCGATCGAGCGAGAACCCGTCGCTGACATCTCGAAACACGGTGATGAGATCGCGCTTTCGTGTGTCAAGTTCTTCTATCAACTCAGATAGAACCGGAGTGGGTGGCCGTTTGGACGTTGTCCCTGACTTCGATGAAGGTTTTCTTTTGCCATTGGCATTTGCCGCGATCGGTGTGGTTGGCGCGCTGACGAGCGGTTCCGGCGCTCCTTCAAGCAGGTCTCCACGCCGAACCTCTTCAAGTCGTGCTGTTCCGCGTTGGACGTACTCATCGGAAAGCTCGAAGCCGAAGAACCGGCGACCGAGCTTTTTCGCGACCACCAAAGTCGTCGCACTGCCGGAGAATGGGTCGAGGACGACTTCGTTCTCATGCGAACACGTGCGGATGATCCGGCCGAGCAATTGTTCCGGCATCTGGCAGCCGTGAAAGCCGGCTCGCTCTTTGAACGTGCCGGCAACGCGCGGAAAGTACCACGTGTCTTCGTCGGGGGTGAAGCAGTCCGCCAGGTCTTGGGGTCGCAAGATCCACGTGTCATCCGGAAGTCGTCCGCTCGGATTGGCGCGAGCGTCGGCGTAGACAAGTTGTCGGGCGGATGGCACGCGGTTTTGGAGGTCTTTTCGTCGGAACGTGAACTCCGTTGGGTTTTTCACGAAATAGAACAAATGCGCGTGGGAACGGCTGAACTTGTGAGTGCAGTTCACTCCGAAGGTGTAATACCAGATCACCCAACTGCGGCAGTGAAAGCCGATCTCTTGACTGAGAAGTTTCAGCTCGGCGGCGTACTCGTCACCGATGGCCAGCCAGAACGTGCCGGTCGGTTTTAGCACACGATGCACGCCCTCGATCCAGCGTCGCGACCAGTCCAGATAGTCGCGGTGTTCTTGGGCGTCGTCGTAGACGTCGTATTCATAGCCGATGTTGAACGGCGGATCGGCGAATGCGAGGTCCACGCATCCGTCCGGCAGGATTTTCATTTGCTCGATGCAATCACCCTGCTGGATTCTGTCGAGCACTTCTTGCAACATCTCATGCGGCATCGTCGACTCCATTCAGACCGGAATTTCGCGGGTTCGCCGCGAAGTGCAGACAGCACTGGCGGCACAGAATAACTGACGACGATGATCTCGCAAGTGGCTAATGTGGATTCCGAGGCTCGGATCTTCAGTACTTCCGGCGAGGCTGTCCAGTTTGTCGTGAATCGCCGATTGTTCTTGGATCGCCATCGCCACGGCCGGCTCATTGGTCCGGTTGCGTGGTCTGTGGAGGCCTACAAGCCCGAAGCGCAAGATGTAACGTCGAAAGTCAAGTCGGGCGGGGGTGATGCCCCCTGATTTTTGGTGTTGGCTTTTGAGTCGCGCGGGAGGA
>CAZPUJ010000615.1:0-4915 GCA_964589725.1 uncultured Planctomycetaceae bacterium | reverse complement strand
GAAGGCTTTCGTGGCCATCACGAAGCCCGGCGTGCAGAAGCCGCACTGCATCGCATCGTGCTTCACGAAGCCGGCGATGACCGGATCGTTCGCCGCCAGCGATTCAACGGTCGTGATCTTCTTGCCGACGCATTCGATCGCCAGCCGAGTACACGCATACGTCACCTTGCCGTCGATGAACAGCGTGCACGCTCCGCAGTTGGTCGTGTCGCAGACGTCTTTGCAACCGGTGAGGTTCAAGTCGTCGCGCAGCGCGTCGAGCAACGTGACGCGGGGCTCGACCGATAGCTTGTGATTTTTGCCGTTGATGTTGAGCGTCACGTCTTGGGCCTTGGCCGAGGCGACGTTCTTTTTGGCAGCATCTTGTGCGATGGCTCCCTGTTCGCTGGTGGCCAGAGCGGTCACGGCGACCGCAGCCCCGGAGCCTTTCAGGAAGTCGCGGCGATTGACGCCGGGAACACTTCGGGGGTTCTCTCGGAGGTCTCGCATGAACTGGGTACTCCTCAACAGTGGTTGCGAAACGAGACGGCGTAGCTGAACTCGCAAAAGTTCACCCACGGCAAGGTCCGGGGAACTCAGGGCGAGCAGGGCTGAATTCTTGCGAAATTCAGCTACGGAACAGAAACAGCAATGAAACCAAGCGAACTCAAACGGTCAGGCCAGAACGCCTGACTGACGACGGGCGGAACGGCGGCATTCTAATTCCGGTTTCTTGCATCACAACGGACTGACGGGATTTTTCGGTCGCCCCCAAAGATTCCGATCACACAAGCCGCAACGGTCGCGGTGACGCCAGCAGTCGCGAAGAATCGTCGGTCGGAACAGGCCGAATCGCCTTTCGGTTGCGAAAAGTCACTGTTTCAGAGGGCGCGCTCATCTCAAATTGACAGTAGTCTGTTGCCCGTTCGCTTCCACCGAGATGTCCCATATGACCTGCGCATCCGCTTCGACAGAGATCGCCGCCACGACGCTGTGCTTCACGCATCAATTGCCCGAGGACCAGCCAAGTTCGCTGGGATTGTTGTGTCCGCTCTGCAAAGAACACATCCAACGTCACCCGCCCACGGGCCGTTGCCTTAGCTTTTGGGAAAGCCAACCGGTCCACAGCGCCGGTGAGTCATGTTCCGTCTTTACGCTCGTCTGGGACGACTTTCAGATTCGATCTCTGCATTCTCCGAAAGTGGATTTCTCGCCGGATGAGTTGGCCAATCCCCTCTCCCTTTGGGAGAGGGCTAGGGTGAGGGATTCAAGCTGGAGTTGACGATGTTCACGCGTTCGATTCGGACTGATCTGGCTTTCGGCGTGTCAAACGCCTCTGGTCCCTCACCCGGCCTTCGGCCACCCTCTCCCAGTACGGAGAGGGACTCTCACCCCACGGCTAATTCTTCATCGCGCACGTCAGTGACGAACATACAGCCCGGACTGTGAGTAATCGCCAGCGCCGGCTTCGCAGCCATGATCGCGGCTTGAGGCGTCACGCCGCAGGCCCAGAAGACGGGAACCTCGCCAGCGCGGATCGATACTGAGTCGCCGAAGTCGGGACGCGAGATGTCGGCGATGCCGATCGCTGACGGTTCTCCGATGTGAATGGGAGCGCCATGCACCGACGGGTATCGCGACGCCACTTGCACGGCTCGTACGGCATCGGCCGGAGTGAGCGGACGCATCGACACGACGAGCGGCCCATGAAACACGCCGGCCGAGCGGCACGGAATGTTCGTGCGAAACATCGGCACGTTGACTCCGAGTTCAATGTGCCGCACCGGCAAGCCGGCTCGCTGCATCGCGGCTTCGAATGTGAACGAGCAGCCGATCACGAAGCTCACGAAGTCGTCTTGCCAGTACCGCGTGATGTCGGCTGGCTCATCGACCAGTTCACCGTCTCGCCAAACTCGATAGCGCGGCAAGTCGGTCCGCAAGTCAGCATCCGGCGCGACGTGACGCGGCACCGGATCACCCGGCTCGGTCACGTCGAGCAACGGACAGGGCTTCGGATTCCGCTGGCAGAACAGCAAGAAGTCGAAGGCCAGCGCCTTCGGCAACACGACAAGATTCGCCTGCGCGAAACCGTCGGCGACTCCGCACGTCGGCTTCGTCCAGGAACTGGAACGACACGCGGCGCGGACGGCGGTGCCGGTTGAAAGTTGGTCCTTGGTCATGGGTCGTTGGTCCGTGGTCACTGGTCGCTGCCTTTTCACCCCACCCCGCTTAGGGACTGTCGATTTAACCGCCCCTGAGCTTGTCTCAGGGGTTCACACGTTTCTGCACTACTTGAAATCACCGAGAAAATCGTAGTGCAGAAACGCGTGAACCGCCGAGGTCAACTTGGCGGCGGATTAAATCGACAGTCCCCTTGTCGGGGTGGCTCGCCGGATTCTGCACTACTGCCATACGCAAGACATCTCCTCAAAGAAGTGCAAAAGCCCGCGAGCCACCGGGGCAAGCCCGGTGGGGTGAATACAAACGAATTGTTATCGTCTCGAATGACAGCAGACCACGAATCGCGGACGACTGGCAAGAGACAACGAACCAATGACAAATGACAAAGCACCAACCGCCCATGTCGAATGGATCGGCATCAGCCCCGGCAATCGGCAGCCGATTGAGCCGCGCGACGAAGTCACGGTCGGGCCAGCACGTCGAACAGATAGCGCATTTCGTCGGCGACTTCTTCCGGCGTGGCGACGGTTTGAGAAATTTCATCCCGCAACAACTCGCGGTATCACTTTCGCAGTCGATGAGCGGCGACGCGAGTGGCGTCTTCCCTCAGATTGAGTTGCCGTGCAGCTTGCGAGTAGCTGGCGGTTTGCCGATCAGTCGCGAGGAATGGTTGCAGTGTTTCGAACTGAGACAACTTGCCCGCGGCCGCGCATTCGTCGCGGAGGCGGTACAGGACTCGGTCGAGCAACGCAACGGCCCATTGGCGTCCGAAGAGTCGTTCGGCGGTGAGTTCGTAAGCCGGTTCAGTCAGGAAGCGTGACTCGCCCGTGTCCCAATCGAGCGACATCGCTGGTTGCAGCGACACGATCTGTCGGCCGCCACCAGGTTTGGGCGCGCGAGCTTTGTCTCGCTCATTCGTCAGAAAATGTTTAATCGCGGCGAGCAGGAAGGCTCGGAACCGGCCGCGCTCGGCCTGCACGTCGGCGAGGTCGTTCTTTTCGAGCAGCCGCTCGAAGAAGCCCTGCGTCAGATCCTTGGTCTCATGAGCATCTCGCGTCCGACGAAGGCGGACAACGTCCACGTTGGGCGGCGTTTGTTTTGTCTTTGAACCTGTCCGGCGAAAACAACGGTTCTCGCCACCTTTGTTTTCTCGGTGGAGAACAACCGTTCCTTCCACCTTTGTTTTCTCCCTATTCTTCGATGGTTATCTTCGACCCTCTAACTGCGGCAAGGTGATGCTTGTTCCCGCGCCCGCTGATCCATCGAAGACTACCCCGATCGAAAACGATGGTGATTGGGACGAACTCGTAAACGAAGAGCACTTGTCGCAGCCCCAAAAACGCGCCGTGAAGGCACAAATGTTTGTCATCGTACTGCCTGACATTCAGAATGAAGCCGGAACCCATCCGTTCCCCCGGCAGCAGTTTCGGAGATTCCTCCCTAACACAGTCGTCTGACGAGCGCGACGAGATATTGCCTCGACTTGGAATTGCATCCGCCGGTGAGGGCGCCATATCCCTTCTCGATGCAAAATCATAGTGACTGAAACCTCACCTACAACCTACAAGAGTACTATGGCTCTCGTGATGTTACTTTGACTTTATCGACGTGGGATGCACCTGCTTTATTTAACCCACTCGACAAGATTGCTGGCCCTAACCCATGACTGAACTCGGAGATTGGGAAATGGCTGATTACGACGGACATTCTCGGTACCACAATAGCCGCAGGCCTTCTTCCTCCATCATCATCATCCTAGTAAGTTCGACAGCAATAGTATTCGGATGCAGCCGACCATTCTCACCGTGGGACGCAGATGAGGAGGCAGCAATCAGAAGCCTCGAATCCAAAGGGGCAAAAGTCCTCCGGCGGCGAGCCGACACTAGACTCGAGCTAGTGGTAACCAAGCAAAAGGTGGTTTCTGGCAAGTTAACAACTGGACTTTTGCAAACTTCGATTTGGCCTTGGAAAAATAGGGAGAATGGCTTCAAATCGCTTGAGTTTTTGACGGCGCACGGCGACCAGGGAGGGTCGAGTCATGCCAGGGATCGTGGACTTTCCGCAGGTGGTTCAAGAAGCGACGCGCGAGTTCGCAGACCTGTTTGCCTGCGAGCCACAGCGGTGGCACTTCGGCGAGTATCTGACCGGATTGATGATCGCGGAGCGGAAAAGCGTATCGGGCATCAACCGCGAATTCGCCGAGACAACGGACCAGTCGTGCTTGAACCGCTTCCTCACCGCAGCGGACTGGGACGTCGTCGAGTTGAACGAACGGCGGCTGAAGTGGCTGCAAGAATCGTCGGACACGCGTTACAGCAACCAGGGTGTGATCGCCATTGATGACGTCCTCATCGACCACGACGGCCAGTTCATCAAGGATGTCGGCTGGTTCTGGGACCATGCGGAGCAACGGAACAAGATCGCCCATGACTACCTCATCGCCAACTACGTCTGTACCAGCGGCAAGCACTATCCCTTGGAGTTCCGCCGGTTCAAGAAACGGGATCAGTGCGAGACCACGGGTGAAACATTTGAAGACCACACCGTCTTGTTCTGCCAACTGGTCGACTGGGTCTGCGAGCGAAACATCCCCGGCGACTTCACGTTCGACAGCTACTTCAGCAACGCGGAGAACCTGAACCACATTCACTCGAAACAGGATCAGTCCGGTCGCTCGCGCGGCTATGTGGGCGACTTGAAGACGAATCGCAAACTGGAATGGAAAGGACGGACTCTCAAGGCCGACGCGCTGGCC
>CAZPUJ010000614.1:0-6427 GCA_964589725.1 uncultured Planctomycetaceae bacterium | reverse complement strand
GCTGTCGTCACGATGTCCTTCTCGGCTGCATTCGCGGTCGAGACCGATCCTTGGGCCACTCCCATCGCGGCCATCGCCGCCACACTCAAGAAAGACCTTCGATTCCACATGACACGCTCTCCTTGCTGAGGGTTTTTGACTTGCGAATGCCAATCGACACTCGATTGACCATTTCACAAATCATTCAAATCGTTCATTCGACTTTTAGCCACGCGTCGGCTGTTCGTCAACTAACATTCGTTCAAATCGTTCAATCCGATGGGCCTGGTTGTCCCGAAGCGTCATGCCGATAAATGACTTAAAATCTTGCAGAAAAACTTAAAACACCAAGGTACAGGAAGATGCGAAGATGCATTTAGGAATAAAATTTCGTTCACATCGTCCATTTTTATCAATGCATCTGGGAAAAGGCCTCACTCGTGAAAATGCTGGTCATTCCGAAGCAAGTGGCTCAAGCCATCAACGTCAGCGAGTCATCGCTGCAACGCTGGTGCGATTTGAGGACTATGAACCGCACGCAATCCGCACGGCTGGTGGTCATTGGCGACTGGCGCAAGAAGTCGTGTTCCAGTTACTGAGACACTCTGGGCAGCGAGCGTGTGCGACCCCGAGCTATTGGGAATCCCCGGGAACAATGGGCAAACAGCCGCCATCATCGACAGGGCGCGGGAACAGATTCGTGATGCACTCATCGCCGAGGACGAGGATCAGTGCCGAAGAATCGTCTTCGATCTTTACCTGGGCTGCGCATGGCGGTTTGAACTCCACCGACAGAAGCCCCTAGAGCGATCTAAGGCACTCTGGAATTCTGGGGGAATCGAACTCTGGAGTGGCGAACATCTGATTTTCTCGTCATTAGTTCATTCTCCAGATTGCAAAATTCAAAAGCACGGCGAAAAACGTCCAGGCCAGGTATGGAGTCAGCAGCAACGCGGCGGTGACGGACTTGCCTTGAAACGCAAGGCAGGTGGCAACGATAGAGATCCACAACGCGACGATCTCGACGAAGGCCAGTTCGGGGCGCTGCATACCGAAGAACAGAAACGACCAAAGCATGTTGAGCGCGAGTTGAGCGACAAACCAAATCAACGCCGATCGAGCGGCAGACCATCCGTGGCCACGCCACACGAGCCAGGCTGCGACCGCCATCATCAAATACAACACTGTCCAGACTGGACCAAACACCCAGTCGGGAGGCGTCCAAATTGGTTTCACCAGCGCTTGATACCAACCGCCAGCGGACGTCGATGTGGCTGCCGCTCCCAATCCCGCCGATGTGAAGCAGACCGCGATGAAGCCAATCAACCACGCCACTTGTCGAAGCACCGTCGGTTGCCACGTTGTCACTGTTTGGTTTGATCGTCGGGCCACGTTCGCGATGCGATTCAACATGCCGCCGAAGACGAACTCGTGCAGCGGGTAGATCGCGTACCAATAAGCCAAGCCGGTCAGGCCAACCGGATCGAACACGGCCGTCTGTCGAATCCGCGAGCCGCTGGACGTCGGCTCGACTTCAAATTCGAGCCACGCTCGGCCGGGAAGTTTCATCTCCGCAACCAACCGCAGGCGGCGATTGGGTTCGAGCGATTCGACACGCCAGCAATCGACGGTATCTCCGTTTTCGAGTTCCGTGGGATCGCGTCGACCTCGTCGCATACCGACTCCGCCGACGAGCAGATCGAGCCAACCCCGCAGTCGCCACAGCCAGTTGCCGTAGTACCAGCCGGTCTGGCCGCCGATCCGATGAATCGGAGCGAACGCCGCTTCGACCGGGACGCCGACTTCAACTTCGCGCGAATCGACCAATCGCGTGCCGAATCGGATCCCGCCCCAGCGCTTGGGTCGGCCTGACGCGCTGAGCGCGTCGGACCAGCGTGTGGCCGTCAATTCATGGTCTTCGTTGACGAGCGCTCGCGCGATCGCCTCACTGACACCGCGCGGCCGAATCGCGAATACATCTCGGGCATGCGAGTTCGTCACGACCGTCGGATTTCGCAGGCTGTCGACCAGCTTGCGGCCGACACGGGCGTAAACCGGAGTCACCAACCCCAGCCATAAGCTCGACAGACGCGGCGAGAGAAACGGCACCGAGATCATCCAGCGTTTCAACCCGCGCTGCCGAGCGTACTCGCGCATAATCTCGCTGTACGACATTTGGTCGGGGCCGCCGATCTCAAAGATGTCGCTCGGCCCGTCGGGCAAATCCATCGCGGCCAGCAAGTAGCTCAACAAGTCCTCAATCGCGATCGGCTGCGACGGCGTCGAGACCCACTTCGGGCAGAGCATCACCGGCAACTTTTGAACGAGTGCGCGAATCAACTCGAACGACAGACTGCCGGAACCAATCACGATCGACGCCCGGAACTCGATGACCTGTGCGCCGGACTCGCGTAGAACGGCTCCCACTTCTTGCCGGCTGCGCAGGTGTTTTGACAGTTGTTGTTGCTCCTCACCCAAGCCGCCAAGATAGATGATGCGTCGCACTCCGTTTCGCTTCGCGGCTTCGGCAAAGTTGCGAGCGGCCAGGCGATCCTCGTCCTCGAAGTCCTTGCCGGTCCCCATTGAATGCACGAGATAGAACGCTGTTTCGATGTCGCTCAACGCAGTCACCAACGTCTCTGGCTGCAATACATCCCCGGCGATCACTTCAGTCGCGGGACCAACGCGCGGCTGCAAGAACTCCGGGCGTCGAGCCAAACAGCGCACGCGAAAGCCACGTTGCTCCAGCAACGGAATCAATCGTCCGCCGACGTAACCGGTGCCACCCGTTACCAGAACTCGTGAATCCGCAGACATTGTTAAATCCTGAAACGTTAATCAGCCGCAGCGAGACCACGTTCGGTTCACATCATTCGCTGCGATCTGATCGGCGAGGGAGCGATCGAGGCGGCCCCATCGCGAATAAGGCATTGCACTCGTCTTCCAACACCCCGCTGATGATCGTGCATTTCCAAGCGGGACCGCGGCTGACAAGTTCCTCGGCGAGGAGGTCGATTTGTCGCCAACCGTGCTTTTGAAGAAACCGGATCGATGTGCCGCACACAACCATCTCAATGCCGCTCCACAAAATCGCTGACATGCACATTGGGCAGGGCTCAGCCGTGGTGTAAAGCACCAACTCACTGCCCGCAATTGGGTGGACGGTTCGGAAGAGTGCGTTGATGGCGTCGATCTCACCATGCCAGATTGGATTGATCATCGACCGGTTCCAACCCTCAGCGACGGTTTCGCCGCTTTCCCGGTGGACGATGACGGCTCCGAAAGGTAGCTCGGGTGTATTGGTCGTCAGCGCGATGGCTCGCCGCATGTGGCGTTCGTGATCGAGGTTCAAAGTCTTGGTCCATTAACAGAATGAAGAGGCCACCATCCACAGAACAAGCAGCGACCGCAAACTCCATGTGACCGTCCGGATCCAATTCGTCCTGACGAGCCGCTGATGCACTGCCGAATCGAAGCCCTGGGACAACGCATCGTGACACGGAACTTGGACCAGTGCGGTCGATAGCCAGATGACCGCCACCAGGGCCAGTCCGATCGACAGTTGCCAATTCGAGACGCCCAAAGGTCGCCACCAAAACAAGAGCACGGCGGTAATCGCTTCCGCAAACATCGGCGGGGCGACAACCCAAGTGGTTAGCGATGAGTGTTGCTGTTCGTAGGTCCGAAAATCAGTGCTGCCTGTGCTTGCGAAGAGCGGGTAATGGACGATCTGCACAAACCAAATGACCCCCGTCATGAATAAGGTGGCTGCAAAGTGCGACAGCAGCAACATCATCAGGCAAGATTCAGTCATGAACGGCTCCCGTGCATGACTTCCACGTCGCTTCGGACAGTCGTTGTGTATGCGTCAACTCGGGTCCACCCTTCGGACTCGATCAAACGACGAGTCGTCTCATGGCGGTAGGCAAACATGGCTTCCAGTTTGCGGCGAACCAACCAGCCGCCCAGCCAAAGTCCAATCAGTCCCAGTGGAGTTTGATACTCGACCTCGTCGCGCAGGATTGTTCCCCCCTGACCGTCGTCGAGAATCCGATGGCGATGATACCACCAAGCGAACGGACCCGATTCCTGGCGATCAGCAAACAGGTGAGGCGGCTCGTACTCGGTGTGAACCGCGACCCATCGGATCGGAACCAGCCCCAGGACTCGCCCGCCTAACACGACCCTGCTGCCGATCTGCAGCGACTCGCTGGATTCGACGACCTCCATCTTCTCCCAGGGTGGAATCAAATGCCGCAGCGCATCCGGGCTTTCGTGAAAGCCAAAGACAACCTCCGGTGGGGCTTTGATCGAGCTCTCCTTGACGAATTGCCTCCGTATCGACGTGCCAGGTCGCCGATCATCTTTCCGGTGCTTTGCCGCATCCCAGAGGATCATGGCGAACGGAATCCACCAAATCAGATCGTTCGCGAGGATCGTCAAGCCAAACAGCGGTGGAAACGTCCCTCGTAAAAGAGCCACGACGAACCCGATCGGGCCGAAGACCTTACCCAGCAGCCCCACAAGCACAATCGGCCAATGCGTTCGCGAGTCGCCGGCTGCGATGAGATAGCCGATGCCGTACACGCCAACGATCATTCCCACGCATTGCCAGATTTCCGGATAATTCAGGCGATCGATGCCAGAGGCATCAAACAGGAAGTGGGGAAACGCGATCGTCGTTGCGCCCCACAACAGGTTGTAGATGCCTGCGGCCCCAAGCCATCGGCTGGCCCAGACAGGCGATTCATTTCGTTTCGAGATTGCGTTCATGAGATGCTCCAAAAGTTAGCGGGCGCGGACGGAGCCTAAGCCGCCATCGATCCCAAGCACTTGGCCGGTGACCCAACTCTGTTCAGGGCTCAGGAACCATTCGATCGCTGCGGCGACTTCTCCCGGTTCTCCGATCCGCCCCAGTGGGTGCATCGCGGTCGATGCCTTGAGAGAGGCGTCGTTGGCCGTCAGACGGGCCGTCATTTGAGTGCGGACTAAGCCCGGAGCCACGCAGTTGACTCGGATGCCGCGCGGGCCATAGGTCGCGGCTGCCGAGAGGGTCAGGCCGATCACCCCGGCCTTTGCGGCGGCGATTGCTTCGTGATTCGCAAAGCCAATTCGAGCCGCGGCCGATGACACTAAAACGATGGAGCCCCCAATATTCAACATGGCCTTGGCACCGGCTCGGACAACCGCGAATGCCGTGGTCAGATTTGTCGCGACAGTGGAAAACCAGTCAGCTTCACTTGTTGAGTGAGCCGGCTTGAGAAGCAACGATCCAACACAATTCGCGACTCCGTCCAGTCGTCCGTGTGATTGGATCGCATGCTCGACACAGGCGTCGACTTCCTCAAAGCGAGTGGCGTCTAGCGGGTAGGCCGATGCGTTGAGTTCGTCGGCTAGCATCTGAAGCTTCTCGACGTTTCGGCCGGCAAGAGTCAATCGCGCCCCGCGCGATGCCAGTCGGCGACATAAGCTTTCGCCGATACCACCCGTGGCACCGAACACCACATAGGACGGAGTAGGATCAATGTCTGTCGGCGTCATGTTGGAAATCTCCCGGACGGTTATTGTGTTGTCACTGCCACTTCGAATTCACGAGAGCGAAGTTGCAAAATCTCCTCGGCTTATCCACCCTGCCGGTGGCCACGGCGTAGCTCCAAAACAGACATCGGCAGAACCTCGAACTTTGCTTCTCTGAACTCGTGAGACTTAGGATTCAAGCCAACCCAACACCGAAGTCTCACGACTTGGGTAGCGAGTCAATAACGGTCGGAGCAATAAACGTGAAAACACCTGAACCGAACGACGGCTCAGGTGTTCTCGCGGAGTCGGCTGGGAACTCCGAGAAGCCCCAGCACAGGGCATCACACTCGATCAACCTTACTTGCGGCTCATCGTGTACGTCACTCGACCCGTGGTCGGGCAGACGTGAGCCACATTCTGAGCCTTTGCCGGAGTCACATGAGATGTCTTCGCCGTCGCGGCCGGCGGCAACATCACTCTGTCGATCACATGGATGACTCCGTTCGAGGCGTCGATGTCCGTCGCGACGAGTCCGGCTCCGTTGATGGTCGCCGCACCGTTCTTCATCGCGGCGGTCAGCATGCCGCCCTGAACCGTCTTGAGTTCCTTCTTGCTCAGCACGTCGCCGGAGAACACTCGACCGGGCACAACATGAAACTTCAGGATCGCGGCCAGCTTCTCTTTGTTCTCTGGCTTGAGCAAACTCTCAACCGTCCCAGCCGGCAGCTTCGCAAACGCTTCATCCGTCGGAGCGAACACGGTCAGCGGCTTGTCACCAGACAGCACATCGACCAACCCGGCCGCCTTCGCCGCCGCGAGCAACGTCTTGAACGTCCCCGCCTTGTCAGCCGTCGCCGGAATGTTGTCACCAGATGGCAGCAGCACTTGGTCGATGACGTGAATGATCCCGTTCGAGCAATGAATGTCG
>CAZPUJ010000613.1:0-8370 GCA_964589725.1 uncultured Planctomycetaceae bacterium | reverse complement strand
CGAGCGGTGATCTTGCTCTGCGGCGCCCATGTGTTGCGGGCGGGGAATGCTCCGCTTCTGATTGATCTCATGCGGCGAGGTCTCATCACGCATCTCGGCTTCAACGGCGCGGGAGCGATTCATGACTTCGAGCTGGCGATGATCGGGCAGACGTGCGAGAGCGTCGCGAAGTACGTGAGCGAGGGGCAGTTCGGCTTGTGGCACGAGACCGGAAGACTCAACGACGCCGTGAAGGCGGGCTATCATGATGGTCTCGGTTTTGGCGAGGCGGTTGGCCGAATGATCGACGACGAACAATTTCCGTACCGCGAGACGAGCGTCTTTGCGGCGGGATATCGGTTGCGAGTTCCCGTCACGGTGCATGTCGCCATCGGACAAGACATCGTTCACGAGCATCCAAACTTCGACGGCGCGGCGGCGGGTGGAGCATCGCTCATCGACTTTCTGATCTTCACGCAGTCGGTGACGAACCTTGAAGGCGGCGTGTTCCTCAACATCGGCACGGCCGTGATGGGGCCGGAGGTGTACCTCAAGGCGTTGGCGATGGCTCGCAACGTTGCACATCAGCACCGCGAAAAGATTTGCCACTTCACCACCGCCGTGTTTGACCTGCCGAGTTTGGGCGACGACTTGAATCACGAAGCTCCCAAGTCCGACCCGCGCTATTATTTCCGCCCATTCAAGACGATCCTGGTCCGCACGGTCGCCGACGGCGGCGAGAGCTTCTATGTTCAAGGTGATCACAAAGAGACGGTGCCGGCGCTGTACGATGCTGTCATCCGCCTTATGTCCGGCGGCGACCAGCCCCTGTGAAGCGCGATACAATTTCGGACCGAACCGCGATCCGTGATGAATGGCGCGCCAGACTGAAAGGGGAACGCCATGCCCGCAACGACCAAACGACGCAAGACGTCGAGGAGCACTCCGGGTCGAAGAAGTGACGTTGGCGACAGCAACGTCGGTCCTGAGTCTCGTGTGCTTCGCGTTGACATCTTTCTTGGGCAGCCGCAGAATCGTTTGCGTACGGAGTTGATCCTTGACCAGCTCACCTGGGTTTCGAAGAGTCACTGATCATGCCGATGGCTGCCGCCGCTCGAACGATGCGACGCCGCATGTTCTTGCGGATGGGCGGGCTTTCCGCGTTCGGGGTGACGCGGCCCACCTGGCTGTGGAATCGGCAGCAGGTTCGAGCGGCGTCCGGTGTCGAACCGAGCGCCAAGGCGTGCATCCTGCTCTACATGACCGGCGGGCCGGCTCAGCAAGAGACGTTCGACATGAAGCCGGACGCGCCCGAGGCTCCGCGCGGCGAGTTCCGGCCGATTTCCACCAGCGTGCCGGGAACTCAAGTCTGTGAACTCCTGCCGCTGTTGGCTCGGCAGGCCCACCACTACGCGATCATCCGCTCAATGCATCACGAGCAGACATTTCACGGTGGCGGCTCGCACTACAACCTGACTGGCTTTCCGCACGCTCCGCGCGACCCGACGCCGGAGTTCTATCTCGATCGGCGAGACTGTCCGAGCATCGGCGCCGTGGTGCAGCAACTGCGAGGCAGCCGCCACGGCCTTCCGGCGGCGGTGCAATTGCCGTGGTGGGTCGGGCACGGATTCGTCGAGCGATTCGCCGGACAACATGCGGGCTTTCTGGGACCGCAGTTCGACCCGTTGCGGGTTTTCTATGACGAAAAGCAAGACCTGCCGGGGACATTGCCAGCGATGTATCGTCTGCCAGAGGGAATCCCGCCGCAACGACTGTCGCACCGCCTGCAACTGCTCGAAGCGATCGAGCACGACAGCACAGCGACTGGCAAGAGTGAGCAGCAATTCGCCAAGTATCAGGCTCAGGCACTGGATATTCTCAATTCGTCCGGTGCCTGGCGGGCGTTTTCCATCGAGGACGAGAAGCCGCAAACGATCGAGCGCTATGGCGACAGTAAGTTTGGCCGCAGTTGTCTGGTCGCTCGGCGATTAGTTGAGGCTGGGGTGAGCCTGGTCACCGTCGCCTGGCCAGGGCATGAGAATCATTTCGACACACACGGCGACCATTTTCGTTCGATGCGTGTGGACTTGCTGCCACCGATGGACCGAGGGTTTTCCGCCTTGCTCGAAGACCTGGCCGATCATGGCCTGTTGAACGAGACGTTGGTCGTGTGGACGGGTGAATTCGGCCGCACGCCAGCAATTAACCCCAACCAGCCTCCGGGACGCGATCATTGGCCGTTCGTGTACAGCACCGTTTTGGCCGGTGGTGGAATCCGAGGGGGACAGGTCTACGGTAGCAGCGACGCCATCGCTGCGCACCCCAAGGACAATCCCATTCACGTGCGCGACTTCGTGGCCACGATCTATCACGCCTTGGGATACGACGAGAGCACGACGGTCTCTGATCTCAGCGGCCGGAGGCACTCGGTTGTGCCGGGAAGTCCCGTCGCGGCGTTGTTCTGAGTGTTGTTGCGATTCTGAAGGAACCGGCCGAGGTTTGATGTTGCGATCTTCATGCGGTTCCGCCCACTGGTGAGGATGCCGACCATGACGCCTCTCGGTTCTCGAATCCCGCCGATGATCCAGGCTGGCGCATTGATCGTCAGTCTGCTCGGCCTCAGTGAATCGCGAGCCGATGACTGGCCACAGTGGCGGGGGCCAAATCGGGATGGCGTGTGGCGCGAGACTGGTCTCTTGGAAAGCATTCCGGCCACAGGTCTGAAGGTTCGCTGGCGGGCCAGGATTGGGAACGGATATTCCGGGCCAGTGGTTGCGCAGGGGCGTGTCTTTGTCACCGATCACCTGGTTCCCTCGGAAGTCGAGCGCGTGCTGTGCTTCGAGGAAGCGACGGGCCAGCCGCTGTGGGTGCAGTCCTACCCGTGCGACTATGAGGACATGGAATACGGCAACGGTCCGCGAGCCTCTCCCACGGTGTACGAGGGGAAGGTCTATACGCTCGGAACCAAGGGGCATCTGTTGTGTCTCGATGCAGTCCAGGGAGACGTCCTATGGAAGAAAGATTTGGCCAAGGAGTACAACGCTCGCATCCCGCGGTACGGAGCCAGCGCGGCTCCGATGATTGTCGGCAACTTGCTTATCGTGTGTGCCGGAGGCCAACCGGACGCGACCGTGATTGCCTTCGATCGGAACACGGGACAAGAACGCTGGAAAGCACTCGCCGACCGGCCCGCTTACAGCGCGCCGCTCGTCATCACGGCGGGGGGATGTCAGCAGGCGATTGTCTGGACTGCGGATCACATCAACTCGTTGGAGCCAACCACCGGCAAAGTCTATTGGCAGGTGCCGTACAAGACGACGTTCGACGAAGCTCAGGTGGTGGCCTCGCCGGTGTTGCACCAGGACATGTTGCTGTGCCTGGCCGCTTGGAACCGCGGCTCGGTGATGGTGAAGCTGGACTCGGACAAGCCCGCCGCCGCGCAGCTTTGGAGAACGCGGTCGAAACCTTCGACGAGCTTTTCGACGCCGCTCTTCCAGGATGACCGTCATTTCTATGCGATTGAAAATGACGGCAGCCTCCGCTGCCTGGCTGCGACCTCCGGTGAGGAAGTGTGGGAGACTCGCGAGCCGACCAGCACGCGATTGGGCAACGCTCATCTCACACCCAACGGAGATCGCGTCTTTCTCTTCAACCACACCGGGCATCTCATCCTGGCGCGGTTGACGCCGCAGGGGTATCAGGAACTCGGTCGCTGTTTGCTGGTCGAGCCGACGGCGGGCTATCGGGCGCAAGGCCCCGTGACTTGGTCTCACCCAGCTTATGCGAACAAGTGCGTCTTTGCTCGCAACGATCGAAGTTTGGTGAGCGCGTCGCTCGCCGCAGACTCGCTCGGCGATACGCCGCCTCCGCAGCCTGAGGTCAAGGTACGTCTCCTGACTAACTTCACCGAAACCAACGCCGCGCTGGCACTGGCCATTTCTCCAGACGGCACGACGTTGGCTCTGGGAACCTGGTCGTCGACCGTGAAGCTCGTCGAACTCTCCTCCGGCAAAGAACTCCCAGGGCCATCCAGGCACAAGGACTGGGTCTCTTCGGTTGCGTTTTCTCCGGACGGCAAGCTGCTGGTGTCGGCCGGCGGGAGCGAGTTCAAACCCGCCCGGAACGGATCTCAAACCAGCGGCGAGGCGAAGCTATGGGACGTCGCCGCGCGTCTAGAACTCGGCCAACTCACCGGACACACAAGCAAGATTCTGTCGGCGGTCTTTTCTCCCGACGGCCAGACTCTGGCCACCGGCAGCGCCGATCGAACCGCGCGACTCTGGGACGTGGCGACCAGGAAAGAGCGAGCGGTCCTCGCCGGCCATGCCGATGCGGTCTGGTCCGTGGCGTTTACACCCGATAGCAAGACCGTGGCCTCAGCAAGCTGGGACCGAACCGTGAAGTTATGGGATGCGACCACCGGAAAAGAACGAGGCAGCCTGCAGGGACACGAGGACGAGGTGCTCGCCGTGGCGATCTCACCGGACGGCAAGACGTTGGCCACCGGCAGCGCGGACTGGACGATCCGCTTCTGGGATCTGGCCACGGACAAAGAACAAGTGGTCCTCAGAGGTCACCAAGGCGCGGTCAACTCCCTGGCATTTTCCCCCAACGGCGCGACGTTGGCCACCGGCAGCGGTGACGAAACGGTGCGACTGTGGGAAGTGGCAACCGGTAAGGAATGCGCCACTCTCCGAGGTCATCGCAGCGGAATTTCGGCAGTCTCCTTTTCGCCCGACGGCCGAAAATTGGCTAGCGCCGGAATGGATGACGCCGTGAGGTTATGGGAACTTGTCGGGGACAAATTACGGGGGCATGAGCGAGAACCATGATGGGCAAGCTGTGGGAAGAGTTGACGAGCCGTGGTGCTGTCGCGATTTTCGCATTGTTGATCGGATCGCTGGCGACCTGGTTCGTGTCGCATTGGAAGCGTATGCGTGAGCGGCAAAGCGTTCAGCGTGGCGATGCGCGGGAGACGGTCGTTATCGCTCAGCATCTGGTGGAAGTCGGCGAGGTTCTCGCGAGCGATGGGACGAGCCGCAAGAAAGTACCGCGTGTGCTCCGCATCCGCTCGCTGGGGCAAGGGGAATTGAATCGAGTCGTGCCCAACGGGCATTTGGCGGCTGTCTTCTTGCAACGTGCATTTGACGTGACTCCCCGGCACACGCTGATTTCGATGGTGGATGCCGAGGGTTCGTATTTGCTCGAAACACTGACGAACTTCGTGTGCGATCGCGTGGGGAATGAATCCTTCGAGCATGATTTGTTCGTGATGGCTCCGTGTTGCGAGCCGGCGGGACTGGCCGAGCATCAGCCGATCACAATTCTGCTGATTGCCGTGGCGGACCTGGTCTTGTTTGAAGACTGGACGCTGTGTCGCGGAGTCGAAGTCGAACACAACACGGACGGGTCCAGAGTCCTCACGCTGATGGAGTTGGCTAAGCGATTCAAGGTCGAGCAAACTGAATTGGTTCGTCTGCGAAAGGCCGGTGAGAGGACTCGCTATGTCGAGACAATGTACATTCTCGACTTGGCCCTGGATAAACGCTCGGCCGCCATCCCCACCAAACCGATCAATTGGGGCCGCTTTGAGCACGTCCTGAGTGAGATGAATCTGGAGTAGCAGCCCCACTCGTAGGCTGAGGCTCGACGAAACCATCCCTGAGCCGTACTAAGAGCCGATCCAAGAACCGCGTCAAACTTCCGAAGTCTTCAAAGACTTCGGAAGCTTTTGGAGAGGCATCATCCCGAGAAGCCTCATCTCATGTTTACGCGCGACGTGATTGAGAAATGCTAACGGCGTAACCCACGCTGTGGCGGACCGCGACCTCAGAGCTTGCTCGATCAGACGCGGCCCGCACTGGAGGATGCGACATGAGATCCGGTAATGAATTCGATTGGCAACACCAGGGAAGTTTGTCGAGGAGACAGTTTCTCGGCGGGGCTGCGGCTGGGGGTCTGGCTTTGCTGTCGGGAGTCTGGGGCGCGGCGGGTGACGAGAACCTGCCGCCTCCGAAGTTCCTGCTGGAGTGGGGACGCCACGGCAAGGGAGAGGGCGAGTTCGACGCCTGCGTGGGCATCGCGATTGGTAAGAACGACGAGGTCTACACCGCCGAGTTCCGCAACCAGCGCGTCCAGAAGTTTACTTCCGAGGGGAAGTTCCTGAGCACGTTTCCCGTTCAGCCGCATGCGGGCGGTCTCGCGGTTGATGCGGAGGGCATCGTCTACGTCGCTCACTGGAACAGCAACAAGGTCGCGGCTTACTCGCCATCGGGAGAACTCCTGCGGGAATGGGGACAAAAGGGAACCGAGGACGGCGAGTTCCGACTTCCTGGCTCAATTGCCGTCGGGCCCGACGGCCTGCTGTATGTGCCCGATCAGGGGAACAGTCGCGTCCAGAAATTCACGCGGGAAGGAAAGTTCATCGGCAAGTGGGGAGAACTCGGCAAAGAGCCGGGACAATTCGGCGGCGGCCAATCTGCCGGGGGCCGTTTCGCCGGGCCGCAGTTCGTCGCCTTCGACCGCGCGGGCAACGTCTACACGACGGACGCGGCGCTGGACCGCGTCCAGAAATTCACGTCGGAGGGAAAGCTGCTCGCGTTTTGGGGCAGCGAAAGTGTCGAGCCGGGCGGGTTCGGACCTCCTCCGCCGAATAAAGACGGGAGGCCGGGCATGGGCGGCCCGATCTCGCTCTGCGTGGACCGGCAGGACCGAGTCTGGGTCAGTGCGACCAATAACCACGTTCAGCAGTTCACGAACGATGGCAAGTACCTGCGCGGCGTCGGGGGCAAGGGCACCGAGCAAGGCTTCTTTCATCTGCCGCATGGGATCGTGTTGGACAGCACCGATTGCCTCTACGTCGCCGATACGATGAACGCCCGGATCCAGAAATTCAGCGTCGATAGCGGTACACCGTGATGTGGTCCGTGTTCGGCAATCTTACGGGGACCGGCGGGCGGAGCGTGTGCGTGTGGCCGAGCAGCGCGGCGATGGCGGCTCCCATGACGAAACCGCCGATGTGCGCCCACCAGGCGACTCCGCTCGCGTTGGCGGACATGCCTTGCAGAAGCTGCATCAGAAACCAGATGCCCAGGAAAATCGGTGCCGGCAGCACGATGACACGGAGGAAGTAGAAAATCGGCACGAGCGACAACACCGTCGCACGCGGGTACAGCACCAAGTACGCTCCCATTACGCCAGCGATGGCTCCGCTGGCACCGATCGTGGGCATCGCCGAATCGGGCATGGAAGCGAAGTGCGTGACGCTCGCGGCCACTCCGCAGCCCAGATAGAAGAGCAGGTAACCGAAATGCCCGAAACAATCCTCGACGTTGTCGCCGAAAATCCACAGGAACCACATGTTACCCAAGAAGTGCATCCAGCCGCCGTGCAGGAAGACACACGTCAGCATCGTCAGCACCGGCGGGATCACCGGCGGAGGAAGCTGACGTCTCATCTCGGCCAATCGGATCTCCCCCCGGATTCGCACGGGGCGGATATCACGCACCGCGACGGGTTGGCCGGGGTTAGAGATTTGCGCTGGAATCATCCCGTACCGGTCGATCAGGTCTGCCTGGCCATCCGCCTGGTCTTGAAGCTGCCACACAAACACCGCTGCACAAGCCGCGATCACCAAATAGTTGACGACCGGAATCGAGTGAGACGGAATGTTGTCGCGAAGAGGGATCATGGCCGTTTGAATCCGGCTCAGTCGTGTCGAGGTTTACGGACTTTCGCGTTTCGCCGACGAGGTGTCGCGGACTCTGTCGGCGATTCTTGATCAGCCTGGCGCTGCCGGCGGACGAAAATCTGAAAGCTGCGTGGCATCGGCGACACGAACCGCAGATCTTCGCCACTCATCGGATGCTGGAAACCCAGCACGTGAGCGTGTAGAGCGAGCCGGTTGTGTGGCCAGTCGGGATGCTTCGACAAGTTCGGCCGATAGCGGCGGTCGCCGATGATGGGGTGATCGGCCTCGGCCAGATGCACACGGATTTGGTTGCGACGTCCGGTATCAAGCTTCACACGGACCAGCGTCGTGTCGAACAACACGCGGTCGACGGCGAAATGCGTCACGGCATACTCGCCCGACTGTGAATCGACCGAATAGCGGCTGAGTCGTTTGCTGGTCGCCAAATAACTTTCAAAGCTGCCGGACTTCCGAGTCATGTGCCCGGCCACGAGTGCCAGGTACTCACGCTCGGGCGCACGGAGACGGAGTTGATCCTGCAATGCTCCAGCGATCTCGGATTTCTTGGCGAAGACCAGCAACCCGGACGTCTCGCGATCCAGGCGATGCACGACCAACGCGCGGTTGCGGCCGCCCAAATACTTCGAGACTTCGTCAACCAGCGTTCGGCCCTTCTTCAATTCCGTGGGAACGGTCAGGAT
>CAZPUJ010000612.1:0-12249 GCA_964589725.1 uncultured Planctomycetaceae bacterium | reverse complement strand
GTCCAGCCGCTTCGCCTCGTCGCCGGTGAGCGGGTTGATCAGCGACAGCCGCTCGACCTCGTCGCCCCACAGCTCGATGCGGTAGGCGATCTCTTCATATGCCGGCCAGACTTCGACCACGTCGCCCCGCACGCGGAACTTGCCGCGCGACAGTTCGTAATCGTTCCGGTCGTATTGAATGTCGATCAGCCGCAGCAGCAGGTCGTCGCGGTCGATCGACTCGCCCGGCCGCAGCGAGACCATCATCTCCAGATAGTCCTTCGGCGAACCGAGCCCATAAATGCAACTGACGCTGGCGACCACGATCACGTCCCGCCGACTAACCAACGCGGACGTCGCCAGCAACCGCAGCCGGTCGATCTCCTCGTTGATCGACGAGTCTTTCTCGATATAAATGTCGCGCGCCGGAATGTACGCCTCCGGCTGGTAGTAGTCGTAATAGCTGACGAAGTACGCCACCGCGTTGTGCGGAAAGAACTCTTTGAACTCGGCGTAAAGCTGAGCGGCCAGCGTCTTATTGTGCGACAGCACGAGCGTCGGCCGATTCATCCGCGCGATGACATTCGCCATCGTAAACGTCTTGCCGGAGCCGGTCACTCCCAACAGCACTTGATTCCGCTTCCCCTCCTGGATGCCGCGCACGAGCGCCTCAATCGCCTTCGGCTGATCACCTGCAGGTTCAAACGGCGCGACGAGTTGAAAATTGGGCATTGGCAAAGCCGATAGGACACAGAAAAAAGGGTTCGTCGGTCAATCCACAAAGAGCCCCACGTACCATTGCAAGAGTTGTTCCCCACCTGGGGTGATCTCAACAAGCCAAAGAAGTGGACAACCTACATCGGCGACTTCCTCTGAAAGATCGCGTCTCGTTCGTCGGCCGACAGTAGCGGAGCCTGTAACCGTCGCGGCGGACCGATGTCCTTGAACAGCAGGTCGCCGTGCCCCAGCAGCTTTTCGGCTCCCGCTTCGTTGAGGAGCATCTGCGATTCGAGTGACTTCTGCATTCTCAAACCAACTCGCGCAGGGATGTTTGAGTCCAGAGGTCCCTTGATTGTCTGGCGGCTGGGTTGCTGCGTGGCCAGCACCAGATGGATGCCGGCCGCCCGCGCCTTGGCTCCCAGCCGAGAGACCTGCTCTTCGATGCGCACTCGTTCGGCGCGGCTGCGGCTGATGAGGTCGAAGTATTCGTCGCAGACACAGACGATGCGCGGCAGTGGCATCTGCGACCGAGCCGCCAGTTCCGCGTGCGAGTCGGCCCCTTCGAGCATTCGATAGCGGCGATCCATCTCGTTTGCCAGTTCGCGCAGCACGTCGCTTGCAGGCTGTTCGTCCGGAAACACGATCGGCCGCCACAAATAGGGAGACTCACGCAGCGAATGAAAGGCGTTGCGCTTCGGGTCGATGATCAGCAGACGCAGCGTGTCGGACGTGTTGGTGAGGATCAGTCCGGCGACGGCCAGCCGCAGCCATTCACTCTTGCCACTGCCCGTCGTGCCGGCCACGAGCAGATGAGCATGCTCGGTTTTCGAGAAGTCGGCGAAGTGCAGTTGGCCGCTCAGATCGACTCCGATGGGCACGCGCGAATTGCCCCGCTTTGAATCGGGGATCGGCAACTGCGAACGAACCTGCTCAAACAACACGATCTGCCGATCCGGCCGCTGCACGTCTATGACCAGTCGTCCACCATCGAGCTTGATGAATGGCGCGGCGTTCAGCCCGAGCCGCACTTGCAGTTCGGCCGCTCGATTCTCGACGGCCGCGACCTTCACGCCGCGTCCGAGCGCGAGCGGAAACCGCAAGAAGGTCGGCCCGACAATCGGCTCTCCTTCGAGTGAAACGACCACGCTGTACTCCGCGAACGTCTCGATCAGCCGGCGACCCAGTTCCAGATGCTCGGCCGAGGGGCGTTCCGGGACGAAGTTCGTAGGACGGGCACTCTTGCCCGTCGTCTGGCATTCGACGGGCAAGAGTGCCCGTCCTACCGACGCAACTCCCGCCAATTGGCCGATGAGTTCGATCAACCGCTGCCGAGTCGAGGCGAGTGTGTCGGCGGCAAACAATTGCTCGTGGCGCTCGGGACGAAAACTGATCAGAGCGAGTGTCCCCGCGCCGGAGACTTCCTCCTGCGCCGACAACATCAAGTGATAGAGACAGGCTTGGCCGAGATCGGCTTCGGGCGAAGTCTGACCGAGTTTGAACTCGATCGCGCACCAGCGGCCTGTGGGCACGAGCCTGAGCACGGCGTCGGCCACTCCAACCAGGGACACGCTGTCGGACCAACCCGGCTCGCGCAGCTCGCACGTCAGCCGTTCTTCGGTCGCGAAGCATTCGGCCAGCGTCTGCCACGGCGGACTCTGCGTCCCGTGCGGCGATGTTCGCTCGGCCTTCACGCTCCAACTGAGATCGGCCAGCCAATCGCAGGCCGCCTGCAGGGCTTGCCAAAACGAAAGCACCTGCGGTGCGACTTCATGCAACCCAGCACGGCACCGCGTCAGTTGCGGTCCCACGCTGCCGGTGTAGGCTCGCTCCCGCAGCACTCGCTTCCAGACAGCGAGATCCGGTTCGACGTCGGCCAGAGCGGCGCGCGCGTTCGTGCGCGGATCGTCTCCCACCAGCCGCCCCAGCGCTTCGTGAAACCACTGTCCCAGCAAGGCCGTCGAAGACGCACCGTCTCCGGCGGCACTGGCACCGCCCACCGCTTGATACAGCGCCCTGCGAACGTCGCTGACAGTGATCGTCACGGGCATGAGAATCGTCTCCGGTGGTCGGGGGACGCACGCTCTCGGCGCGTCCCCTCATTCGGCATTTTGGGTCACTCGAAATACCACGGCCGGTGGTCCATTCAGCAGGCCGATGTGATCGGGATGCCGTTGAATCGTCGCGGTCACAGCGGCGTTGGGACGCCCGAGCAAAGACGCCACCTCGTCGAGGGAGAGTATCGGCCGGTCGGCAAGCAGTGCCGTCAATTTTTCCAAATCGAGCCACCCGGCCGCTAGCGGGTCGACCGTTGGCGAGTCGACGCCCACGAGTTCATCCGCAAAACTTCGCAGGCTGTCAGACAGATGCGTCTTCAACCAGTCTTCGACCGTGCGGGGCCCGACTGCTTCGCCGTCGTGAGCCAAGTCGCCCGACTTCGAGTCGGACAGCAGGCCGCGCAGCGCGTCGAGTGTGGCCAACACCTCAGTCGTTGGATGCGCGATGACCGCGCCCTGACGTTCGAGTTCATCAAGCGACTGCCTGGCGACCTTAGCCCCCTTGGAAATTGGGACGCGACTGTCACGAATGATGACCAGCCGTGCCAAACGTTGCGGCGCGAACTGACTCTTGAGCCGCCTCAATTTTGCCGCCAAGCTGGTCATGTTTCGTTGCGTGCAAATCGTCACGCCGGTCCGCCGCGAAGATTTGTCAAAGACCAAGGCCACGTCTGGCATTTGTTCGTCTCGCACCAGCTTCCACTGTGGCGAGATCAGGTTCAGTAACAGCGGCAGTCCATGTCGCACGATGTCTTCCGTCCGCTCGGGCTGATTCGCCGCAATCGACTGTTCGACGCGCGACGGCCATTCCTCATCGAGAAACGTGTCAATGGATCTGACCGCCGGGGACATGACCGACAGCGGCCGCGCGGCGAGCGTGTCGAATCGCTCGGCGCAGTGCGCGAGCAATCGGCGCGGCGTGAGATCGCCCGGTGCGACAAGGCGGGGCAACTCTTCTTCATCGAGTGGCCAGCACGCTCCCGCCACGTTCGGTCTCATTGCCGACGGATCGGCCACCGTTAACCGAGCGGCAATCAAGTGCTTGGCCTGAGACAGCGTCAACGGTGCGAGCGATCGTGCGCCGAGCGACGTCATCCGGTCGTAGTCGGCTAACCGTGCATGTTCCTTCAACTCGGTGGCGAATGCCGACTGGACGCACGAGACGAGTAACACGTTCGACGTTTCGTCGTGCAGTGTGCTCACCAGTTGGCCGAACGCGAACAGCCCCTCGCGATCCCCGGCCGACGTCTGCAGCGCTTCAACTTGGTCCAGACTCAGCAGAATCGGCAGATCATTTCCCGCCAGCCGGCAGAGCATGACCACGACCTGTCTCGCCTGATGCTCGCGCTCTTCGTCAGTCCCCTCATCCTGCGAGAGGTCCAGTCTCGCGAGAGCCGCTTCGGGGAGCGAGTCGCCAGCCAGCCAGGCCCGCAAGTCGCGCCGATGCTGACCGAATGCCAGATGCTTGAACGCAATCGTCGTGTTGCGGTCGAGATCGAGGCTGTCGGCCACGCGGTCTAGCAACTCATCGAGACCAGGGCGATCCGTATCGAGCATGTATTCGTACCACCGTTCGAGGTCTCCCTCGGCGACGCGCACTTCGGCCAGACGACGAAACAGAACACGTTCGAACTGCGTGCGCTGGCCGCGCACGGGACGGAACCAGTCTTCAACGAGCGTACGCCGCACATGCCGCCAGATCATGCGCGGGCTGGCTTGCAGCCGGACCCACACGAAGAGGCATTCGTCACGATTGGTATCGGTCGGCATTTGGAGCGTCAGCCGGTTGCGCAGCCGGCTCAGCAGGTGTGTCTTGCCGCTCCCCGCGCCACCGTGAATCAGCAGCGCCGCTGAACGACCCGCGCGGCGCACATGTCCGATTCCGCGCAGGCATTCGTCGAACACGTCGGCGTGGATCTCGGGGACATCCGCACCGGGCGCCCGCCACGGATCCGAGACGATGGTCTCGCGAAACGGATTCATGCTCAATTCCTCCAACGTCACTCTTGTTCCGCGCGGCGCAACGCCATCCCCACGTAGAACGTCCCCGCGCCATCGGTCACGAGTTCGTCTCGCTCGGCCGCACTCAGTCCGCTGGCGTAGTCGTGTCGATGCAACATCAACCGGCCTTGCCGCGCGAGGTCGAGCACCGCGCGATCGAAGTGCGGTTTGTCGAGCCTCGCGGCACGACGCAGATCGCGTGCGGGGACTAATGCGCCACGCTCCGCCCCCGGTTCGATCTCCCGCATCAGGCTCAACAGTCCCAGCGCATCCGCCGGGGGCGTTGCAGGCGAGTCTGCGAGTCCGCCGTTCGTCGCTGCGCGGTCAGCGAACACGAGCGACAGCCCCGACTGTTCAAAGAGCCCGCGCGCGGCCTTAGCCAGTTCGACCGGCGTCACTCCGGCGGCCCCCAATTGCGCTACGATCTTCGTCAATTGGAGGCCCACGTCTTTCAAGTATTCGTCGGGGGCGGGGGGCTTCCGTCCAAACTTAGCGGTTCGCGCCTTCGGCAACGGGGGATGTTCGAGTACGTCGCGCGAGGCAATCAAACTCTCGAACGCCTGCTGAAACGGCTTCTCGCTAAGTCCCTTGGCCGCCTTCTTAAGATCGGCCCTCGAAAGCGGTCCCTTCTTGTCGAGAATCTGCACAATCAGGACGCGGCCGAATTCGACGAGACCGCGATCCCAATACGGCGTCTGCCTTCGATATGGGGGAAACGTAAACAGAGTGCCGGATGCGACAAAATCGTCCAGAATTGGAATCAATTGGTTGGCACTCACCTTGAACGGCCCGATCAGTTGCGCGGCGAGTTGATTCGCCGTTTGCGGCTGCTCGCTCTGATGAATCAACTTGAGCAAGACCTCGCGCGCCTCATCCGACAGCGGCAGTGAGGCGGTGGTTTTCTTGGCCATGATTCCCTTTGCGGTGAGCGCGACGCTATTTTGGGAGTCGCGATTGTAGGTCCGCCCGCGCACGATCGGCAACGACTCGCCGCTGCGAGGGACCGGATGACCGGATGTCTAAAAGGAACGACTGTCGCGATGCGCCGCATGCTGCGCGTTTCGCGAAGCCATCAGCGTGCCAACCAGCCACCGTCGATGACGACGATGCTGCCATGCATGTAACTGCTGGCGTCGGAAGCGAGGAACACGGCCAGGCCGGCGATCTCGTCGGGGCGACCCCAACGGCCGACGGGGATGCGATCATTGATTTGAAACGAACGCACGGGATCAGTTCGTAGCGGGCTGGCCATGTCGGTCTCGAAATAGCCGGGAGCGATGCAGTTCACATTGATCCCTTTGCTCGACCACGACACGGCCAGCGATTTGGTAAGCCCGGCGATCGCGTGCTTCGCGGCCGCATAAGCCGGAATGTTCAAGCCGGCTTCAAAGCTCATCACGCTGCCGATGTTGATGATTTTGCCTCGACCACGCGGAGCCATATGCGGAAACGCTTGCTGGCTGAGGTCGAACATCGCGGTGACGTGTAGTTCCATCTGCTGCCGCCAAGCCTCTTCCGGAAACACTTCGGGAGGATGTCGCCTGCCATCGCCGGCGTTGTTGACCAGGATGTCGATACGCCCCGCCAGTTCGGCCGCCTTCTCGATCAAGCCGCGCCGCTGCGCTGGATCAACTAAATCGGCCTGGATGTCGAAGAACCGCCGGCCAGCGGACTCGACAAGCCGTTTTGTTTCGTCGGCCTGACCGTGTTTTGAGACACAGACGATATCCGCTCCGGCCTCGGCAAGTCCCCAGGCCATGGATTGTCCCAAGCCGCGGCGTCCACCGGTCACGACCGCCACGCGGCCATCGAGTTGGAATTGGTTGAGGATCATCGTGTCAGTGGTTCGCTAGGGAGGAAAACCATTCCTTAATCAAACGACCCCACTGAGCTTGTCTCAATGGCTCACGGGTTTTTGCACTACTTGAACTCCATTCGAAATGACTGCCACGTAGTGCAGAAACCCGTAAACCACCGACGCGAGGTGGGCGGGGTCGCTTGTTTGAGGACTATTGCCAATTGGCGATCGCTCCGCTGCGCAGCGCGAGGTTTGCCATGTGAGCAGCCGACGCCGCGCCGACTCCGGCTTCAGCGGGGGCGTTGGGTTTCTTGCGGGAGCGGATGCACTCGATCCAGTTGGCGAGGTGCAGTGTTTCGCCGTCGGGCAAGTTGTAGAAGTCGGCTCCGCGTGGGCCATCGCCCAGGATCAATTCGCTGGGCTTGAGCTTCTTGTTGCGGTCGGGATGAATCTCGTAGCGGCCGCGGTCAATGTACAGCGTCCCTTCGCTCCCCATGAACTCGACCATCGCTCCGTTGCGAGCGTTGCTGAACGTCCCCTCGAAGTACGCCTGCACGATGCGGTCGGCCGGAAAAGGGGACAGTCCGTTTGCAGCCTGAGCGGGACCGTCCCTTTTTCCGGCTGGTTGATACCGCAGCAGTGTTTGCACGGTGTCGGGAGTCTCCCACAAGTCCTTGGCCATGAAAAAGTCGCCGACACTGGTCGCTGTCGCCGGGTGATCGAGATCCAAAATCCAATGCACGACGTCGATCCAATGCACCATCAAGTCGGTGAAGATGCCGCCGCCGAAGTCCCAGAACCAACGCCATTGCCGCATGCGGTACTCGTCGAACGGCTGATCCTTCGCGTGTCCGAGGAACCGTTTCCAGTCGACGCTCTTCGGATCGATCGAATCCTTCGGCCGGTTGGCTCGCGGTGAGTTGCGGTTCCAGGTGAGATGCACTTTCAAGACGTCGCCAAGCTGTCCCGACTTGATGATCTCGTTGGCCTTCTGAATGTGCGGCATGGATCGCTGTTGGGTGCCGACCTGCACGATGCGGCGATGTCTGTTTTGAGCCTCGATGACCGCGGCGCCTTCCGAAAGGTCGTGCGTCAGCGGTTTCTCGACATACACGTCCTTGCCAGCCGCGCACGCGTCGATCGTCAGCGGCACGTGCCAGTGATCGGGCGAGCCGATCAGCACGGCGTCGATGTCCTTGCGGTCGAGCAACGCGCGATGGTCCTTCGTCGCGAAGGCATTCGGTTCAGCGAGCTTCTTGCCAGCCTCCAGCGCCGTATCCCAAACGTCGCAGACGGCCACGATCTTTACACCCGAGATCGTTCGCAGCGATTCCATCAATCGCCGACAGCGGCCGCCGGTGCCGATGCAGCCGACGTTGATCGTCTCATTGGCTGCGAAGCCTTTGGCCGTTGCGGTGTAGCCGGCCGAGAGGACTCCGGCGGCGGTTGTTGCGAGAAATTCACGGCGAGTGGGCATGGCGGTCGTCTCCGTAGTCCAAGCTGCCAGCTTGTGTCTCAGGCGTTGTAGTGGGCGTCGGCTCCAATTCGCTAGCCAACTCAGGAGTAAGCGGGCAGTTTGCTCGAAGGAGAAAATACCGTTCGCCCACGTATTTGCCACTCTCGACGGCGACTCTTATCATCCCGGACCGTTCACGACATCCAAATACTCGAACCCCTACACATCATGGCCAAGATCACATTCGTCAACGCAAAGAAAACCATCGAAGTCGAGCCTGGAACGAAGTTGCGCACGGCAGCGATGCACAACGGCATCGAGGTTTATTCAGGAATTCACAAGACGCTGCATTGCCCAGGCTGGGGCTGTTGCGGCAGTTGCATGGTGCTGATTACGAAGGGCGAGGGCCATATCAGCAAGCCTGGCTTGTGGGAGCGCTTCCGCGTCCTGGTCGGCCCGCTGCTGTTCTTCTGGCGAATCGGCAACGAGAAGAAACTGCGTCTCTCCTGCCAATGTCGCGTGAACGGCGACATCGAGGTGGAAACCACACCGACCGGCAATTGGCATGGCGAGAAATTTTGGGGTTGAGGTCAGTTCTTCCTGACCGTCGACATCAGGCAATCGCGAAACGCGCTGACGGCCTCTTTGACGACGATGCCATTGCGTGTACCATCGCGACAAGCGGCGGAGCGAATCGCCACGATGTCCGGTTCCAGAGACGGCAGACCCTCCAGCCGATCGCACGCCAAATTACCGGCCAAGGCGACTAATCGGCCACCTTGGTGCAACGCGTCGGCGTGACGTCGCAAGTCCGCGCGGCTGATCCATTCCCACAGGCTGCGCCCTTGCTTAGACCAGGTGTCGAACAGCACGCCCACGCAACCGGACTTGCTTACCGAATCCTCCAGGCACGCGTCGACGACGGCTGTCGGCGACGGAGCACCGGCCGCTCGCCAATCGGCGTACGCAACGGCCACCCATTGGAACTTCGCTTTGCTGACCGATTCAAACTGCTTACGCACGACCTTCCAGCGGTCCGGCCAATTCGCATCCTTGCCGACCTTCGCGGTTCCGATCTTCAGATACGTCAGCTCCGCGGGCAGCTTGGGAATTTTTTTCAGGTCTTCCCAATCGGACAGTTCGCCGAGCGCGGCGCTGATGGGCATCGTCTTTGATTTCTTGCGAACGGCATCCACAATCTTCCCAATGTTCGCCACTGGCAGCATGCCGAGCGGTCCGTTCTTGGGTTCTTTGATGTCCAAGATGTCGCAGCCACCGGCCAGAGCCGCCTCGGCCTCACGGACATCGCGAACACTGACCAAAAGCCAGGGTGGTTCACCAACCGTGACTGGATTATCATTCGCCATTGCGCCACGCTTTCCAGAGTATGCGGAACGACGAAATCCTATGGCTCGCCATGAACAACCGCAATTCCGCCAAGCTCTCGCCGATGCCGGCAGCGTTCAGAATCATTTTCGTGTCCGACTGCGTGGTCACATCATTCAACGGCTGAAAGTGGCCACGTGCGATCGCTCGAACCGCGACTTTTGAGGATACATCGCTGGAAGGACCGCCTTCATCTCGTCAGTCAGCCCCTCGTCGTCGTGGAATAGGAAGAGGCGGTCGGTCAGCCGTGACTGAATCTGCTCAACCGTAGCGGCATGGCACGGCCGCGTGAAACCAACGCGGTAGTCGGCGACAGGACGTGCTGCGGCCGAGTCGACGCCCAGGATGTTCCAGTAAGCCATGCGAATGCAAACACCGTGATATCGCCGCTTCGCCGCGTTTTCAGTTCCGATAAAGAGCCGGGAGATGTCGCGCAATTTGGTCCGGTTGAAACGGATCGGTGTATGAGCTTCGTAATTGAAGGCCGTGCGTCCCAGAAATTTGAGTACGTCATACGTTCGCCAGAGCATCAACTGCCAGGGCTTCGTACCCCGGATTTGCACACGATCTAGGTCTTCGACAAGCAATGGCCCGAAGTCCTCCAATGTCGCCGGCCGCAAGAGGTAATTGTCATCCTGCGCCAGGATGAACTCTTCGGTCAGTCCATCGAGCTGCTCGTTGAGCATGCGCACGGCTGCTGACTCTACGAAGACACCATTCTGTAGAAAGCTTGTCTCCGGCATATGGATGACAGTTGTTGGATCTATGAACTCCGGCCGATGACCGATAATCCAGACCTTTCCCAATTGGGGAAAGAACCGCTCCAGCGAACGCAGCGAGTACTTGAGTTCCTGGTCCCACTTGGACTTGGCCATGAGATAGACCACGTCATACCGCGGCAATTCTGGCACCGTCACCGGCGTTTCGTAGACACATGGCTCCGGAAATCGCTCGGCGAGGAACCGCTGCATGTCGGTGCCAAAGGCTCCCTCGTCGAAGAACAGATACTTTTTGCCCGCGGTCTTCTTGACAATCTCGTCGTACCAAGGTGGAACGAAGACGAAGCCTTGCGTCAGGTTTTCATCGTCCCGCTGGGTGATCGAGATGCCCTCGTGCTTGACCGCGTGGTTGAGGATCGCAGACGCCGCGATCATCCCGCCGTAGCGTTCTTCCGAAATGAATTCTTGAAATGTCTTGGACGTATGAAAAAGTCGACGCTTCGTCATGTGCCAAGGTGTGTGCGACTCAAAATTAAGGGTCGGGTATCCCCGTTCCTGCAACCAATCAAAGCTGCGCCCCAGTTGCTCACGCCATTCCTCCTTGCCGCCCAATTTGACCTGCGACATGTCCTCCAGAGACCGGTTTCGCCTGGCAATCGCTTCCGGTAGGTACTCCAACAAAATGTGATCGTCGTGAATGATCAAGAATTCGGAGTCCAATTCCGGCCACAGGGACAGCAAGTAATACTGCAGGAAGTGATTTTTCACCGGTATCTGATGATGGCCGAACCACGCGACGGCTTCCCAGGGAATGTGCTCGATTTTTGTCCATTCGTCGCTGAGGAACTCTGGACGGTCGCCGAAGATCCAAACCTTGCGAATCCATGGCAGGTATTTGGCCACGCTGCGTAGCGAGTACCGCAGTTCCAGGTCTTGAAACTGGCTGTGTCGAAACACGTAAACGACATCCATGAGCGAAACTCCTGGGTGGGTCACTGCGTTTCATACCGGCACGGCTGTGGAAACCGCTCGGAAAGGAAGCGTCGCATGTCGTCGTTGAAACACGGGTCATCAAAATTCAGAAGCAGTTTTCGCTCGGCCTTTGCGACGATGTCATTGTACGTCGCCGGCTGATCGTGAAATCCCGCGACGAGATCTTCCTCACTGAGCAATGTCAGTGGAAATCGTTGTTGGTGGTACGCGTGATTCAGAATCGCCGTCTCGGCGAGCATCCCGGTGGAACGGTCCTCGCTCACTAAGTCTTCCAAGTCCGCATAGGCGTCGAAGACCCGCCTCTTGGTCAAATACGTTGGCGTATGCGTCTCGAAGTTGTAGCCCGTGAAACCCAGTCGCTTGAGGTTGTCGTAGGTGGACCACAACGACTGCTTCCAGGGATCTGCGCTGCGCGAGCCCACTGCGTCCAAGTTCTCCACGTACCGATCACGTCGAGCCAATGGTTCAGAGAAGCGATCGAGCAATAGGTAGTCATCGCAAAAGACCAGGAACTCAAAGTCCACTCCCGGCCACAATGACACCAGGAACGTCTGCACGAAGAGATTCTGGACCGGCGTTTTGAAGCGCCCAGTCCAAGCCACCGCCTCCCACGGTACATGCTCGATCGCGGACCAATCGTCGCTCAGAAATGCCGGCCGGTCGCCGAAGACCCAGACCTTCCGAATCCACGGCAAATGCTTGGCCACGCTGCGGAGCGAGAATCGTAGTTCCAAGTCGTCCTGCTGGCTGTGCTGAACGACATACGCGACATCCATCGAAAGGCTCCCAGAGGCACGGACGGCTGGATTCGTCTCATCGTTGACCGCACGTGATAAAAAAAAGGCACGCTCACTCGCGTGAACGTGCCGTTATTGATCAATTAAACCCAGCCATCTTTGCCACTGCAACTGATAAGTTACAGTTGCTCAAAGCAGTCGGGTTCAATCCGTTCCCGAGCGAGTTCCGCTACCCGTTCCCGTGCCGGTCCCCGTACCAGTTCCCGTGGTAGCCGACCATTGTGCGAAAACTGGTGCTGCGTTGGAAAGCGAGTTGTTCTAGAAATCCGCCATGAGTGCGGAGCTTGAAAAGGATGTCGAGCGTGAGCGGCTGGCGGCTGAGAATGTGGAGCTTCGTCGGCGGAAT